>JBFMFL010000088.1:0-22710 GCA_040752145.1 Gemmatimonadota bacterium | reverse complement strand
GGCGGGGGCGCAGGCGCCCAGGAGGAGCAGGAGCGCGAGCCCGCCGCTGGGGCGGACCGCCCGGGGGGTGCGGATCATCGGTGGATTCGTTGGGTGTGGCGGGCGGCAGGGATCGCGTGCAAAGCTCGGCTGGGCGCGGCCGGACCGCAACCCCGCGCGCGGGCGGCGCTCACCCCCGCCGGGCGTCCCGCTCCATCTCGTCGGCCACGTCCGTGGCCGTTTGGAAGCGCTCCGGGCCGCCCAGGCGCTGGAGCTCCTCCCGCGACATCAGCGTGGTCTGCCCCTTCCGGAAGCGGGTCTTCGCCATGTCCATGCTGCGCTGGTGCTCGATCACCTCGGCCAGCGACCCGATCTCCACCACCGCGGCGCCGCCGGGGGCCGTGGCGCGGGCGCGCACACGCCGCCGGTGCGCCTGCACCAGGGCGCCCAGCGAGCCGCCCCCGGGGTGGAACTCGCAGTCCACCTCCGGGGGCATGCTCAGCGGGGCGGCCGCCCGGGCGGTGCTGGTCACCACGAAGGTCCCGTCGGCGAGCACGGTCTCCAGGTCCACGATCCGGGCGGACTGCCCCGCGACCTCGGCGTGGTAGAAGCAGGCGAGCACCTGCCGGTCGTCGCTCAGCATCGCCCGGACGGCGGTGGGCTCCCCGACCTGCGCCTGGTTGACGGTCACGTCCTCCAGGTCGCCCAGGAAGGCGAAGTCCAGCGCCGCGAACTCGCCGGTCTTTTCCTCGTAGAAGGCGTGGTCCAGCCCGGGGAAGTCGCGCAGCGACACCTCGCGGTAGCTGTGCGGCCCCGAGTACAGGGCCTGCATGGTGCTGCGGATGCTGGTGGCCGCCGCGCGGACGCGCCGCCGCCGGGCCAGGCGCGACGCGACGGCCAGGACGAGCAGGAGCGTGGCGGCGCCTGCGAGGAGGTAGAGGGTCATGCGGGCGCGGGTGGGGGTCGCCATTCCCGCCCGGGGCGGGCGGATGCCGGAGCCCCCAACCTAAGCCGCGCCGCCCCCGCGGCAAAGCCCGGACGCACCGGCGCCCCCGCGGGGGATTCCCGCGGGGGCGCCGGACATCGTCGGCGAAGCGTGAGGCGGCCAGCGCGCAGCCCGACCCGAGCGCCAGCGAGGCGCACGCCCACACCCGCAGTTCGAAGCCGTTCCGACAGCAGCCGATCCGAAGTTAGAAGTGCCGGTACATGAACGTGCTGGTGCCGTCCTCGGGGTTGCCCGTGGTGCCGGGCAGCTCCGTCCAGTTGTAGAACGACGCCGAGTTGGGGTCGTTGATGCGCGGGTAGATGTAGTCCACGCCGCACGGGTCGTCGCTGCTGTCCGACGCCCAGCTTGCGCTGATGCCCACGTTCACCGGGAGCCCGCCCACGTTGAAGGTGCTGCCGCCGGTGAAGCTGACGGTGACGTTGCTGCCGACGTCGTCGATCTCCATGCACTTGAAGCCGACGTTGGTGCCGTAGTCCTGGTTCCAGTAGATCATCTCGAACGAGTTGGTGCCGGCCGTCTTCCACAGCCCGTCGTCGGAGTCGGGCGCGAAGATCTGCGATGGGACCTGCTTGACCCAGTCGTACTGCGTGCCGTCGGCGGTGGTGGCCGCCAGCGAGATCTCGAACTCGGGCAGCCCCAGCGCCCACGCCTCCTGGTCGTTGGTGGTCTTGAGGTAGTTGGCCCGCTCGGACACGGTCAGGCCGCGGTCGTTGACGCCCAGGGCGGTGACCAGCCCGCGGGAGGCCGCGGGGCGCCGGAACTCGGAGCGGAGGCTCGCCTCCTTGGGGGCGCCGAAGCGGTCGAAGCCCTCGGCGGGGACCACCACCAGCGTGGGCACCGACGGGGCCGCGGCGGCGGACAGGACGGTGGTCCGCCCGTCCAGCGTGACGCCCACGGGCGCGGCGTCCTCGTCCAGCGTGGTGGCCACCATCAGCTCGGCGCCGCCCTTCCAGGCGTCGCGGTGCGCCGCGACGGGGAAGTAGACCTCCAGCGGGCCGGTGGAGCGGATCAGGGCGAGCACGCCGTCCATCCCCCCGCTGGGCGCGGCGTTGGCCATGGCCTCCAGCACCCCCGCCCCGCGGCCGCGCAGGAAGGCGCTCAGGAGCACCTTGCGCTCCACCTGCGGCGACGCCTGCATCTCGCGGAACACGGCCTCCCGCACCTCGGGCTGGCGGAGCGCGGACGCGAGCATGGCGGCGAGCTGCTGGTTGGCCGGGACCCGGGCGGCTTCGGGGGCGGGGGCGGCCCCGGTGGGCAGGGCGCCGCCGTCGCCGCAGGCCGCGAGGCCGGCGAGGAGGACGAGGGCGGTGGCGGTGGGACGAAGCTTCCTCATTGCGCGCTCCTGAATGGAGAGGACGTGCCGCGCCCGGGAGGTCCGGGCGACGAGGAAACATACCGCATATTTCACGTCACACCACAGCAGATTGTCCCGTAGCACTCACAATTTGTCCAACGCGTCGGGAGGGAGGAACAGGGCGAGCGCCCGCTCGCGGAAGAGAGCCGCGGCGTCGGCGTCGGCCCCGCCGAGCGACGGGAGGGTGCGGCCGGTGAGGTGGCGGGCGAAGCGCCACAGGGTGTGCGCGTGGACGCCCACCTCGCCCGCCGCGGCAGCCCAGGTGTGCCCGGACGTCCTGGTCGCCAGGGCGCGCAGCAGGAGGACCCAGTGGAGGAAGTCCTGGAGCCGCAGCTCCGCCAGGGGGCCGACGGTCCGGGTCCAGTGGTACCACAGCGTGCGCCGGTCGCTCCCCACCGCGGCGGCGAGCTGGTTGACGGAGCGCACCGGGACCTCGCTGCGGCAGGCGTGGACCAGCGCGGCGCGCAGCGCGGGCGGGAGGTGGGCGGCGGCCTCCAGCTCCGCGGCCGCCTGCAGGAGGACGCCGGAGCCGCGGCCGCACGCGCGGCGCACGGCGGCGGCGAGGTCCCGCTCGGCCTCGCGGCACCACACCACCTCCTCCACGGACACGTCCTTCAGGTGCCGGGTGTTCTCGGGGTCCCAGTGGGTGACCAGCACCACCGGGCGGTGCGGCTGGCGGGCCCGGAGGGTGGCGATGCGCCGCACCAGGGGGCTGGTGCGCAGCGAGCCGACCGCCACCACCAGGCACCAGGGCCCGGCGGGCTGGGATTCCACGTCGCTCCAGCGCTCGGCGAGGGCGGCAGGCTGCTCCCGCGGCAGGAAGCCGCGCAGACGGCGGAGGTGCTCGGGGTCCTCGGCGTGGAGGACCAGCGGGCAGAGCTGGGCGGCGACCGGGGTCCGGCCCGCGGGAGCGTGTGTCCGCACGGCAGAGGGGCGGGCGTGGATGGATCGCGCTCCGGGCGGTGCATCCGGCACCACGGCGCAGGTCCGCGCGCTCCCCGCAAGCCCCGAACCCCTGTTCAGGCGTTTTCGGAACGCTCCTCATCCGCTTCCCCGCGCGGCGCTTGCGACGCCCGGGGCCGCGCCGGGGGCAGAATCCGTCCACCCGCACTGGGACACCGGCGCCCCATGCCCGTGTCCCACCCTCCCGCCCGACTGGGGCGCGCGCGCCCGTGCCGAAACGCTCCCCCTCCTCCGACCGCCGGACGGGTTGCCGCCGGCCGCGAACGCCGGTAGCTTCAGCTCCACCTCCGCCGTTCCGCCCCGCCCGCACCGCCGCCACCCCTCGCTCCCGAGACGCACCCGCATGCGCCCGTCCGCTCCGTCCGTGATGCTCTCCGCCGTCGCGGCGCTCGTCCTCTGCCATCCGCTCCCGGCGCAGCAGCACCAGGGCCCCCTCGACCGCGGCAGGACCGTGGACGTGCGGTTCGCCCGGGCGGACACGGCCTCCGCCGCCGGCGTGTCGCACACCTGGGAGTACGCCCGCCGGGTGCGGCGCGGGACCACCCTGCACGTCCACGTGTGGGGGGGCCTCTCGGAGCTGAACCGCAGGCTCGTCCCCGCGGTCTCCATCTCGGACCCGGACGCCGCCGCCGACCTTTCGCGGACGACGCGGACGCGGGAGTACACCGACGCGTCGATCACGGCCAGCAAGACCTTCGACCGGCCCGGCAGGGTGCTGATCACCGTGTCGTCCGGCGCGGACGCGGCCGGCCGGGGCTACACCCTGCGGGTGGAGGACCCGGCCACGCGCAGGTCGTCCACCACGGGCGGGCACTTCGCCGCGGGCTACGGCACCACCACGCTGGCGACCGGGGACGCCGGCCGCGAGACCCGCGGCGAGGGCTTCAGCATCCGCGCGGGCACCGGGGTGAGCCGGACCCTCACGGTGTTCGTGGAGGGAGCGACGGCGGGGATGTCGCCGGCGGAGACGGGCGCCGACCCGGCGGCGGAGGCCTACAGCTACCGGCTCACCCACGCCGAGCTGGGCGCGCGGCTCTACCTGCTCGGCTCGTGGAGCCGGCTGCGCCCCTTCGTGCAGGGAGGGTGGGGAGTGCGCTGGATCGAGCTGTCCGACCGGCCCATCCAGGCCAAGGGCATGACCCTGTCCCCGGGCGGCGGCGCGGAGCTCTTCCTGCGGCCGGGGCTCTCGGTGGAGGGAGGGGTGCGGAGGTCGTTCGGCGAGGTCGCCCTCTGGAGGCCCACGGGGAAGAAGTGGGCGGACATCCCGGACGGCCACGACCTGCACGCCCGCGCGACCCGGGCGCACCTCCAGCTGGTGGTGCACCGCTGACGCGGAATCCGTGAATCGGGCCGCCGGGGAGCCACTCCCGGCCGCCCGACCTTCAGGCGCGTGCGGACCCCGCGTGAGGGATTTCGACCCGCAGGGGCGAGACCGCGCGGCAGTTTGCGCGGGCTCGACTCCGTTGAGCAGCGTTGTTTGCTGCTCTACGGAGCCGAAGCCCGACCCCGGCGCAGCCGGGGGCACGCCCGAACCCGCAGTTCAAATCCTGTACTCCCACTGCACGAAGCAGAACGAGCGGAGCGAGAGCCTGCGGTCGCCCAGGTAGAGCGCGGACCGGAGCCAGCTCTCCAGCTCGCCCTTGACCGTGTCGTCGGCTTTCGGCGCGCCCCGCCTGCACTGGAAAAAGGCGAACTCCTCCCCCCGCCAGGCGAAGGTGTCCCAGCACCCCCGGTACCGGGCGCGCCCGTTGATGCCGGCGATCCGGGCGAGGAGCTGCCGCGGCTCCGCCTCCTCGATGTTGCGGTGCTTCTGCTGGTCGCGGGGGACGTCGCGCCACTCCGTCAGGTACTTCCACACCTCGCCCTTGGCGCCCTGGGTGTTCACCCAGCGGCCGCTCCACCCCTCCCGCTCCAGCAGGCGCAGCACCGCCAGCTCGGCGAACAGGTGCTCGCCGTCCAGCTCCACCATCCCGGCGGACTGCTTCCCCAGGTCGTCCGCGAAGGGCTGCCCGGTCCAGCGCGGAAAGCGCGCGAACACGGCCGGCACCTCGTCGACGGTCCGTCCCGTCGGCAGGGTGATGGGGGTCTTCAGCGCCACCCGCAGGTCGTCGCGCTCCACGTAGGGCGCGAGCGCCGCGTGCCAGCCCGGCCGCTCCTCTGGTGCCGTGGTCATCGTCCTTTTCGATCGGGGGTCGGGCCGGGACTCCGGGGTGCCGGCCTCCTGCTGCCGCCCGCGAGCTCCGGCGGCTGCTCTCGGTCCGCCGGGTCCTGCGCCTCCTGCCGCTCCACCTCGCGCTGCACCTCCTCCAGCCCCGACCGGCTGATGAGCCCCTGCGCCTGGGCGTGCTCCGCCGCCTCCCGCGCGCTCCCGACCCGCAGCATCGGCACGCCCTGCGCCTCCAGGAAGCGCGCGACCTCCTCCACCTCCCGGTCGCGCCCCGGCGGGCTCACGTCGTGGATGTAGACGGCCCGGATGCGTCCGGGGTGCGCCTTCACGACGCCGGCGTACAGCTCCGGGTCGTGCATCCCGCTGTCGCCGACCAGGACGAAGGGGAGCTCGGGATACGTGCGCAGCAGGATGTCGATGTTCTCGAACTTGTGGTTCCGGCTCCCCATCACCGCGGAGGGCTTCTCCACCAGCCGCAGGTCGCTGAGGAAGAGCGGGCCGGGCGGGATGTCGTTGAGGTCCAGGAACTCCTCGAGGAGGTCGTACAGGTTCCAGCCGCTCATCGACACGTAGAAGACCGGGTTGTCCCCCCTGTCGTCCGGGCCCCGGGCGAGCGCGCGGTAGAGCGCCGGCACGCCCGGGAACGGCACGCGGCTGCGCGCCCCGTCGCCGAAGAGGATCGCCAGCTGGCGGAAGAGCTCGGTGGACCGGGTCAGCACGACCGTGTCGTCCACGTCGCTCACCACGGCGAACTCCGCGTCGGGCGAGGGGACGAGCACCCGCTCCCGGGTGACGCGCTCCGCCGGCTCGCCGACCGAGTCCACGAGTTCCAGCTCCACCTCGTGCCATCCCGGGGCGAGCGCCTCCGGGGGGTCGACGTTCAGGACGAAGTACCCCTCCGCGTCCGAGGTCGTGTCCCACGACTTTCCCTGGAAGCGCGCGCGGACGTGCGCGCCCGGGATCTCGGTGCTCTCCAGCCGGTGGAGGGTGTTCAGCACGTTCTGCCAGGTGGAGGTCTTTTCCGTGGTGCCCTCCACCCCCTTCTTCTCGACGACGCGCCCCCACAGGTGGAGCGCGTCCGGCGTGCCGAAGGAGCGGAACACCACGAGCTGGACGGGATCGAGCAGCCCCAGGCGCGCCTCCAGCCGGAGCAGCCATCCAGGCTCGGCGTCCGGCTCGGGCTTGCGGGGGATCGCGTTCGAGTCGGCCATGGAGGTGCGGGGTCGGGTGAGAGCGGGGCGCCGGGACGGACCGCGAGCCCCGCACGGCGCGTGCCCGGTCCCGGGCCGCACCCCGGCCTGGAACCGCTCGGCGCCCGCCGGGACGCGTCCCCGCAGGACGGCGGCGGACGCGGGGAGCGGGTCAGTCCGGCCGGGCGAAGCGCTCCGCCGACCGGGCCCGCGCCTTCCGCGCCTCCTCCTCGCGGTCGCGCGGCGGCGCCTTGGTCTCGACGGAGTCGACCAGGCGCCGGGCGGACGCGGCGACCTCGTCCACGGCACGGTCGAACGCCGCCTGGTTGGCGCGGGAGGGGTGCGTGGTGCCGCTCACCTTCCGCACGAACTGGAGGGCGGCGGCGCGGACCTCGTCGTCGGTGGCCGGCGGCTCGAAGTTCGCCAGCGTCCTGATGTTCCTGCACATGGCGGCAGTCGGTTGGGGTGTGCGGGGTCAGCCGCGCGCGGCCGGTGGCTCGCCGGCCCGCAGGCGCCCGACGATGGCGGCGACGTGCAGCGCCGTGGTGTCGAGCGCCGGGAGCCCCGCGACCGTGGGCCCGGGGAGGAGAAGCGGCAGCTCGGTGCCGCCCAGGATCACGCCGTCCACGCCCTCCCCGTCGCGCATGCGCTCCACCAGCGCCACGACCTCGCGCCGCGTGTCGTCCCGGAACTCGCCCCGGAGCAGCTCCCCCACGTAGCGCTCGTGGACCCGGGCGCGGTCCGCCCCGCCCGGCGCCACCACCTCCACCCCGTACCTCGCGCACACCTCGGGGTAGAAGGGCGCCTCCATGGTGAAGCGCGTGCCCAGCAGGGCGAGCCGGCGCAGCCCGCGCCGCCGCGCCTCGGCGGCGCACACCTCCACGATGCTCACCAGCGGCAGCGGCGACCGGGGCGCCAGCTCGTCGAACACCACGTGGGGCGTGTTGGCCGTCATCGCCGCGAAGTCCGCGCCGGCGCCGGCCAGGCGGTGCAGCGAGGCCAGCAGGTACTCCGCGAGCGCGGGCCGGTCCGTCTCCACCAGGCGCAGCCCCAGCTTCACGTCCAGGCTGTCGATGACGACGGCCGGGGCGCCGGACGGGTCCTCCCGCTCTCACGCCGCGAGGATGCGGCGGTAGTAGTCGATGGTGGACTCGGGGCCGAGTCCGCCCACCAGGCCGGCCCTGGTCATCTCGCGGGTCTCCTTGCGGTTCCGGGGCGGCGCCGCGCCGGAGCGCGGCGCGGGGGCACGGGACCCAAGCTATCGCGCCGGCGTCACGGGGGCGACCCTGCGCACGCCCGCGCGACCCGGATCAGCCGCGCGTGCTCCGCCACCGCGCGGCACGTCGGCGCCTCGCCCTCGCCGAACCAGAACGGCTCGTCCAGCTCGCGGATGGCGTCCAGCGGCACCTCCCGGGGCGGCAGGTGCGCGGTGAGCCGGATGAGCCGGTCCACGTCCCAGGCGAGCAGGCCGGCGGGCGAGGGGCGCAGGTGGTACTGCTTCCGCATCGCGCGTCAGCGGTCCATGACGGACAGGTACGCGCGCCACGGGCCGACGGCCTCGCGGTACTGCTTGGCCATGACCCGCGCCGTCTGCGTCAGGTGCGCCAGGTCGTGCGCCACCCAGGTGGACAGCAGCTGGCGCAGCGTGACCGGCCCGAACCGGGGGTGCTCCCCCTGCAGGGCGAGCTGCTCGTCGCCGAGGCGCCACCCGGCGAGCGTGGCGACGTTCTCCGCCCGCAGGCGGGCGAAGTCGTCCAGCAGCTCGTCCAGCGGCCTGCCCTCGCTCTCGCGCAGCTGGGCGAAGCGGTCCACCGGCGCGAAGCGGCGCTCGGGCCCCTGCGCCAGGATGATCCGGGCGCGCGGGATCCAGTCGGTGCGCTCCAGGTGCACCAGGTGGCCCACGACGACGCGCGGGCTCCAGGTGTCCGGGCCCTCGTCCGCCTCGGTCCACGCGGGCGGGAGCCCGCCGAGCAGCGCCCGGAATACGCGGGGCGTGCGCTCCAGCACCGCCGTGCCCGCCGCGAGGTCGAAATCCATGGGGTTCCCTGGTGGAGGACGTGAGACGTGCGGCGGACGCGGCCGGCCCGCTTCTTCCGTCGCCGGGGGGCCATGAGACCCCAGTTCGACCTGTTCGGCGGCGCGGACGACGCGCCCGCGCCCGGGCCGGCGCTCCCGGAGGGCTTCCGCTACCGCCCGGAGCTGATCGGCCCGGCGGACGAGGAGGCGCTCCTGGCGCAGGTGCGGGAGCTGCCCTTCCGCGAGTTCGAGTTCCACGGCCACACGGGCAGGCGGCGCGTGGTGTCCTTCGGCTGGCACTACGACTTCGCCGCGCGCCGCCTCCGCAGGGCGGACGACATCCCCGGCTTCCTCCTGGCGCTGCGGCCGGCCGCGGCCGGGGTCGCGGGGATGGAGCCCGGGGCCCTCCAGCACGTGCTGGTGACGGAGTACGGCCCCGGCGCGGCCATCGGCTGGCACCGCGACAAGGCGGTCTTCGGCGAGGTCGTGGGGATCTCGCTGCTCGCCCCGTGCACCTTCCGGCTGCGGCGCTCCGCGGGCGGGGGCTGGGAGCGCGTCAGCCTGACCGCCGGGCCGCGCTCCGCGTACCTGCTGAGCGGCCCGGCGCGCACGGAGTGGGAGCACAGCATCCCGCCCGTGGACGCGCTCCGCTACTCCATCACCTTCCGCAACCTGCGCGAGGGCTGAGCGCCGCCAGCCGCCCGGCGGCCCGGAGTTCCGCGAGGACGCGCTCCACGAACGGGCCCTTGGCGACGGAGTAGGCGCCCTTGTCCCAGCCGACGGCGACGGCCACGCGGCGCTTCTCGGCCGCGTACGCCGCGGCCAGCGCGGGGTCGGCGCGGAGGGCGTCGCGGAAGGCGAGCTTCTCGTCCCACGCCGCGGCCGGGAGGACGTAGAGGTGGACCTGGGCCACCCGCGCCCCGCCGTCGGCGTCCCGCACGTAGTAGCGCCGGCGCGGGTCGTCGCCGTACGGGCCGCGGTACGCGTAGCCCAGCCCCACCAGCGGGGCGAGGCACGCGTCCGCGGCGGCCTCGCTCGCGACGGCGATGCCCAGGTCGAGCACCGGCTTGCCGGCCAGGCCGGGGACCGCGGTGCTGCCCACGTGCTCCACGGCGAGCGCGTGGGCGCCGAGGGCGGCCCGCACGCGCGCCGCCTCCGCAGCGAAGCGCGCCGGCCACGCGAGGTCGTACGGGACGAGCCGGAGCGTGCCCGCCACGGCCCGGGCGTCAGGCGCCCGCGGACGGAAGCCGCTCGATGCACGCGGCCGTCGCGGGCACGCGGGCGACGCGGCTCAGGAACTCCGCCGGCCGGACCGCCAGGAGGCGCCAGCCCCGCTCCGCCGTGAAGCGCGCCCGCAGCTCCTCCTCCGTGATCGCGCGGGGCGAGTGGGGGATGTCGAACTCCACGGCGAACGCGAGCAGGTAGTACCGGCCGCCGGGGAGCAGCGCCGCCGCCAGCTCGCCGGCGAAGCGGTCGCACTCCCCGGAGTCGAACAGGTGGAGGAACCCGGAGTCCACCACCGAGCCGAACCGCCGCCCCAGCAGCGAGGGCCGCAGCGCGTCCGCCGCCCGGAACTCCAGGCGCCGGGCCACCTCCGGGGGGAGAACGGCCGCCTTCTCGCGCGCGTGCGCGACCGCGGCATCCACGAAGTCGATCCCCAGCACCTCCAGCCCGCCGCGGGCGAGGGAGATCGCCAGGTCGCCGGAGCCGCAGCCCACGTCCAGGACGGGACCCGCCGGCGGGTGCTCCGCGAACAGCTCCGTCAGCGCGGGCTGGGCCCCGCCCACGTCCCAGGGCGGCGTCTCCAGGTACACGCCGTCGAAGAACGCGCGCGGGTCGGGACCGAACCGGCTCACGGGCCCTCCTCGCTCGCGCCCGCGTCCGGCTGCGCCGCGCGGATCCGCGCCTCGGCCGCGACGATCTCGGGGTCCGGGGGCCCCACCAGCACGGACTGCATGGCTGCGACGTCGGGATCGTTCACGGCGGGCACAGGGGGAACAGGGTGGCGGGGCGGGGGGCTTCCGCACGGGGGAGAAGCCGGCCGACGTGCCCCGCAATCTGCCCCCCGCCGCCCGGTCCGACAAGACGGACCACCGGGTGTGCGCGAGGGCCCCGGCACCGCACCCGGCGTCGGGGCCCCGGACCGCCCCGTGGATCCCTCTCCCCCGCTGCGGATTCCCGTCAGCGCTTCCTGACCTCCAGCACGTAGTCGCCGAACCCGGCGAACAGCGTGTTGGCGCGGATCACGTACGTGCCCGCCGTGCGCAGGACGACGTCCAGGCGGGAGTCGGTGCCCCCCGCGCCGTCGTCGTCGGCCTCGATCTGCCTGAACTCCCCGTTCACCATGCGGCCGAACCGGAGGTAGGTGTCCAGGGTGCCCGAGCGCAGCGTGACGGTGAGCCGCTCCCCGGCCTGCCCCTGGTAGGTCCAGTCGTCGTACGCCGTGCCGTCGGAGGTGGTGGGGTCGCCGTCCTCCAGCTTCCCGGAGAGCGCCTGCCCGAGGCGGACCGCCGTCCCGGACGGTCCCGTGGGGGCAGCACCGGCGGAGCCCGCGGCGGGGACGGGCGCCGCGGCCGCGGACGAGCCCGGGCTCCGCTCGGCCGGGGTGGTGTCCCGGGCGGCGGCGCCGGGCGCGCCCGGTACGGCGCCCGCGGCCGGGAGCGGCTGTGCGCCGGACGACAGGGCCAGCGCGAGCGCCAGGGCGACGGGAAGAAGGCTCCCCCGGACTCCGGGATTGCGTGGCATCTCTCCCTCCGCGGCAAAAGGGTGGGGACTCCTTCGACGACGCGTCGTGGAGCCTGCCGGGGCGGGATGGCCGTGCCTGCGGGAGGGGGGTTCGGGCTCTCCCGCCTGGACGGCGACGGCGGCCCCGTAGAGCGCAATATAGCTCGCCCGCGCACCCGGTGTGTCAGGTTTTTTTTCGCGTCCCCGACGGCGAAGGCCCCGGCGCCGACCCGGCGTCGGGGCCTTCGCGCGGCACTCCGGGCCGGGGGGGATCAGCGCCGCGCGTTCCTCCGCGGCAGCGGCCGCATCACCTTTTCCAGCACCATGCGGGCGGCGCGGCGGCCCACCTCCTCGCCCGCCTCGTTGGAGAAGCGGTAGTGGACGCCGCCGTACATGCGCGAGTCCGACACCTGCCGCACCCACTCGTCCCAGCTGGGCAGCACCTGCACCGCCGCGGTGGGGACCGCGCTGGAGGAGACCCGGACGCCGGCCGCGGGGCGCGGCCCGGTCTCGGCCTTCATCACCTCGGCGTTGGCGGCCGCCGCGGCGCAGTGCCCGCACGGGTACTCCTGGAAGTTGGGCGTGGGGAGCAGCGGCACCCAGGCCGGGTCGGGCACGGTCGCGTCGTTGCCGTCGTCGGCGCCGTTGCGGATCGCCGTGATGGGCCGCCAGAAGTCGTAGTGCAGCTTGGCCACGACCATCGCCGTGGCGGCGTCGTCCAGCGCCATCTGGTACAGCGCGAACATGCGCGCGTTCTGCACCGGCGTGCGCCCGGGCGAGTCGGCGGCGAGGCGCAGCGAGGGGGTCAGGTCGAACGCCTGCCGGTACTTGGCCATGAGCGTCTGGTGCGGGGTGCGCTCGGTGCTGGCCCTGCCGCCCAGGCGCCGCACCTCGTCGTAGTCGCGCGCCCACCGCTCGCTTCCCAGCGCGGGCGGCGGCGGCGGGCGGAGCGCCTCGGCGCTGGGGATCGCCCAGGGGCGGAAGGCGACCCAGTACGGCTCCAGCTGCGGCAGCGCCGTCGCGGTCCACACGCCGGGCGCGGTGCGGGGGCGATAGGGGAGCTGCCGGACCGCCGGGTCGATCCCGCCGGCCGCGTTCGCCGCCTTCGCCGCCCGCTCCCCGATCAGCCGGCCCGCCTCGCGCCGGCGCTCGTCGGGGACGCCGGCCATGGCGATGGCGTAGCTCTCGTCCAGCACCGACCTCTTGTCCGGGAAGTGGTGCAGCAGGACGTGGTACGCCGCGGTCGCCGCGGCGGCGTCCTGCGACGCGTCCGGGTCGCCGGCGGGGAAGCCCAGGTAGCTCTCGTAGCGCCGGTCGATGGCGTTGAGGGCCTCGAACATGGCCAGCGACACGCGGGTCGTGGCGCGCAGCTGCTCGGCCGTGCCCCCGGCGTAGGGCGGCGAGATCCGGTTGGCGAACTCCCACCAGTCGCACACCGTGTCCGCCGCGGCGGGCCGCGCGAAGACCAGGGCCGCCAGCGCGGCCATCCGCAGTGCTCGACGTATCATGGCTCTCCTCCCCCCGAAGGGTCTGCTCGTGAGAGGCCCGCGCGCTCCGGGAGGGCGGCCCCGGACGGCGCGCGAAGCGATATGGTGTTATACGCTAGTATAACACCCGAGCAGTACGCAACGATCTCGTCCGGGGTTTCAGGGAACGCGGGGCGACGGCGGGATCAGACCGGCTCGCGGGAGCGGCGCAGGCGGACGGCGGCGGCCAGGCACGCGGCGGCGAACGCCAGCCCGATCCAGAGCCCCGGCGCGGCGAGGAAGCGGGCCGGGGTGGCGGCCGCCAGCGGGTCGAAGGGGAAGCCCCCCCGCGCCGGGGCGGCGAACGCCTCGTGGTACCAGCCCAGCAGCCGGTAGGTGACGAACGCGGCCACCCGGGCGGTGTCCACCGTCAGCTTCTCCAGCGCGCCCAGCGCCAGCAGCGGCAGCACGGCCCAGAGCGCCGCCGTGCGCCGCGCCCACCCCGACACCAGCAGCAGGAAGGCGTGGACGGGCGCGTGCCAGAGCGCCATGGCCAGCGTCGCGTACGCCAGCGCCGGCCAGGTCCGCAGCGGCTGCACCTCCCGCCACAGCGGCGCGGCGGCCTGCCCCTGCGCCGCCAGCGCCGCCGCGCTCAGCAGGAGCATGACGGCCTGCATGGCGACCAGCACCGCCAGGACGAGCAGCGGCAGCACCGCCAGCGGCACGAGCGCCTTGGCGAGGACCGTGGTGAGGTCGGAGACGGGGAGCGACTTCCAGAACAGGATGCTGCGGTCGCGCCGCTCGCCGCCGAGCGCCTCCAGGGAGTGGAACGCCCCCACGGCGAACGAGGTCGCGAGCATCAGCATCGCCACGAAGGCGTACGTGACCGAGGCCGAGCGCGGCATCGCCGGGTCGCTCGCCAGCATGCCGGGGAGGTGGCTGGGCATGGTGATGCCGTGGATCACCAGCCCCACCACCATGAAGGCGGCCACGGCCAGCGGCGCGAGGTAGAGGGAGCGGTTCTCCCACAGCTCGCGCCGCACCGACCAGTACAGCGGCCGCACCCGTCTCGGCGGCGCGGGCGCGGCCCCGCGCGGCTCGATCCCGCGCTCCGGCACGGCGTCCGGGGCGGCCCTCATCGCCCGCCTCCCCGGGGGGCGCCGGCCCGGCCGCCCAGCAGCGCCACGAACAGCTCCGCGATGCCGGGCGTGCGCACCTCGCCCAGCGCGGCGAGCTGCCGGCGGTCGGCGCCGTCGAACAGCAGGACGCTGCGGCCCAGCGCCCGCCGCTCGTGCACCGGCCCGTGCGCCCGCGCCGCCGCCAGCTGCTCGGGGCGCACCGCCGCCTCCGTGAAGCGCGACTCCAGCTCCTCCATGCCGCACTCCAGCACCACGCGGCCGCGGTCGATGAGCGCCAGGTCGGTGAGCACGTCCTGCACCTCCTCCACCTGGTGCGTGGTCACCACGATGGTGCGCCCGCGGTCCCAGTAGTCGGCGAGCAGCGCGTCGTAGAACCGCTTGCGGCCCAGCGGGTCCAGCCCCAGCGTGGGCTCGTCCAGCACCAGCAGCCGGGCGTCGATCGCCATCACCAGCGCCAGGTGCAGCTGCGCCACCATCCCCTTGGACAGCTCCCGCACCCGGGCCGCGCGCCCCACGTCGGTCCGCGCCAGGAACGTCTCCGCCTTCGCCCGGTCGAAGCGCGGGTGCACGCCGGCCAGGTAGTCCAGCGCCTGCGACACCCGCATCCAGCGCGGCAGCACGGCCACGTCGGCCATGAAGGTGACGTCGCGCATGAGCCGGTCGCGCTCCGTCCACGGGTCGCGCCCCAGCACCCGCAGCTCCCCCGCGAACGGGGTGAGGCCCAGGATGGCGTGCAGCGCGGTGGTCTTGCCGGCGCCGTTGGGGCCGATCAGCCCCAGGATGCGGCCCTCCTCCACGCGCAGGTCGATGCCGTCCAGCGCGACGACCGGGCCGTAGGTCTTGCGGAGGCCGCGGGCCTCGATGCATGCCATGGCTTCAGCGCTCCTTTGCCGGGTCCGCGGAGGCCGCCGCGCCCAGCAGCTCCTCCGCCGACAGGCCGAGGCGCTGGATGGTGGCCTGGATCCGGGGCCACTGCTCGGTGAGGAACTTCTCGCGCTCGCCCTCCAGCAGCAGGGCGCGGGCGCCGGGGCGGACGAACATGCCGCGCCCCCGCCGGGTCTCCACCAGCTGCTCGTCGGAAAGCTGCTGGTAGCCCTTGAGCACGGTGAGCGGGTTGACCCGGTACTCGGCCGCCACGTTGCGCACGGAGGGGAGCGCATCGCCCTCGCCCAGCACCCCGTCCAGGATCATCGCGGCCACCAGGTCGCGGAGCTGGCGGTAGATGGGCTGGCTGTCGTTCCACTCGCGGTCCATGATGGTCCGGCTGTGCCCGGGGGAGGCGGGCGGGTCGGCGGCGAGGCACCCGGCGCGCCGCCCCTCCGCCGGGCCGCGGGCCGCGAATGCGGGTGGACGGCAGGTGTTATATACGAATAGAACACCCCGCCGGCAAGAGCGCCCTTTCGGCGCGGCCCTTCCGGTGATTTAGGTGGTGGATCGCGTCCGACACGCTCTCCAGCGCCCGCCCGAGCGGGTCGTGCCCGGCGTCCGGCAGCCGTCCCGCCGCGTGGCCCTCGGGGAATACCACCTCGGCGGTGCCCTGGAGCCCGGCCAGGCTCCACCTCACGAACGGGCAGGGGAGCGCCGGACCCGCGCGACCGCGCCGATGGGGGCCGGTCCGGAGACCGGATGCGTGGAGATCACCGGCCCTCCGCCTGGACGTACGTCATCGGCGGCGAATGCTCCAGGAAGAGGAGCGCGGCGAACTGGCGATAGGGATCGCCCCACTCCTGGCTCACCCGGTACGTGCGTCCGGGCGGGAGCAGGGTGTCCCCCGGCGGGGCGCGCAGATCGACGAGCAGGTAGTCCTTCCCCAGGTCGTGCAGGCGGCGCTCCACCGACAGGGGGTTCGTCTGGAGCGGCGGCTGGGTACCGGACAGCTGCTGGACCCTGTAGCCGACGAGCGCGATCGGCACGTAGTCGGCGCCGAGGGCGTCGTGCAGGAACGAGCCCATCGCGCGGGCTCCCTGGCGCGGCACGTGCCTTTGCGGCTCCTCGTCGAATCCCCGCACCTCCTCGTAGCGCCGGGCGACGTGCCAGTTCCACGCCCAGACGATGGTCTTCTTTTCGGGCGTGTGCAGCGCGTGGACGCGCCGCAGCAGCGTCGCCATGCCGGAGTCCCGCGCCTGGTAGCCGCCGGGATCGGGGACCCACAGCTGCTCCTCCCAGGCGCGCAGGGCGACCAGCGAGAGGCGGGCCTCCTCCACGGCCGCCCGCGACGTCGCCCCCTCCAGCGCCGCGCCCCCGGCCGAGATCCACACTTCCATCTCCGCGATCCCGCGCATGCACCGCTCGTGGGCGGCGAAGTCCCGATGGCCCGCCTGGTGGTCGCGGAACTCCTGCGACTGGTAGAACTCCTGGAGGCTGCCCTGCGCGGCGCCGGTGCAGCGGCGAAGCGGCTCCGCCCGCGCGGCCTCGCCCGGGGCCGCCCGCTGCACGAACTGCCGGAGCGCCGCGGCGCTCTGCCACGGCTCCTGGACGTCGAACCCGAAGAACGAGACCGGATCGCCCGGGTGCGCGCGGTTGTACTCGCACATCCAGCGCAGCAGGTCCCGCACGCCCGCGTCGCGCCAGACCGTCGTCAGGCCGGCGAGCGCTCCTTCGGGCGTGCCGGCGCACGAGGCGACGTACCGGGCGGCGGGAAGCGCCTCCAGCCAGGGCGTCTCGAAGGCCAGCACGCGGAATCCCATCTCCTCGACCATGAACCGGATCAGGCGTGCCTTGGCCCGGTAGTACCCGCCGGAGGCGTGGGTACTCTCCCCCAGCGCGACGAAGCGCGCGCTCCCGACGATGCCCCGGAGCGGCTCCAGGTCGCCGCGTGGGAGCGACTCCGAGATCCCGGCGAGCTCGTGAACCCCGGCGGGCAGCGGCGGCGGTGGAGGCGGCTCCACCGGCGGCTTCCCTTCGGAGGCGCATCCCACCAGGGCCGTGCAGGCGGCGAGAACGGCGAGGCGAAGTCGCGGCTTCATGGGAGTCCACCGGGTCGGGAGTGTGTGTGCCGGCGTACGGGCGGGCGTTCGGGCGCGGGCCGGGTGAGACTTCCACGGCGGGAGCGAGAGATCAGACCTGAAGGCGTCGTGCGCCGCCCCCCCGACCGTCGGACTCTCGGCCGGCGTCGACACATGGAAAAGGGGCGCTCCAGCGGAATGCCCCTCGTACCTTGCGGGCGCGACCCCCTGCCCGGAGCGGCAGGAGATCGGGAGCGGACTTCCCGCTCAGGAAGGGCCCACGGCGACAGCCCCCCGCGTGTGCGCCCCGGGTTCCTTCACGTCGTCGCTCCGCGGAGCCGGAGTGCTGCCTCGTGCCACTCCCGACGGGGAGCTACCGGCTGGGGACCCCGGACGCCTGGAGGCCCGGGGCGCGGAAGATGGAGACCAGCCGCCCCTCGTGCTCCGGGTAGACGGGCCTTTCCCGCCCGATCCCCTGCACCAGCATCTCGGCGGCGACCGAGAGGAACCGCTTGATCCGGTCCAGCTCCACGCCCTGTCCCATGAGGTAGGCCACCGACCACAGGTCGAAGCTGTACAGCGGGAGCACGGTGGACCCCGTGATGGTCCGGTATCCCTCCTCCACCAGGTCCGACGCACGGCGCCAGTCCATCCCGGCGTGCGTCCAGGCGTATGCGCGCCCCGACAGGCCGAACTCCTGGGCGCGCTCGGCGATGGGGACCTTGGGATCGAAGAAGAAGGTCTCCAGGCAGTAGAAGGTGGGCCGGGTCTCGTCGATGAACGCCAGCGTGTTGCGCGCCGTCTCCTCGGTCTCGCCCGGGTGGCCGATGATGAACGACGAGTACGTGATGATGCCGCGCTCGTTGAGCCGCCGGATCCCGTCGCGGTACTTGTCCGCGGTGGCGATCTTGTTCATCGCCTTGAGCACCCGGTCGTCTCCGGACTCGATCCCCAGGAAGACCCCCGCGCATCCCGACTCGGCCATCAGGTCGAAGCACTCCGCGTCGGCGTTGGCGCAGCGGAAGTACGAGAACCACCGGAAGCCGAACCGGTTGCGGATCATCATCCGGCAGATGTCCTTGAACCGGGTCTTGGGGATGTTGAAGGTGTCGTCGATGAAGAGGAGGTGGGTCACCCCGATGGAGTGCAGGTGGCGCAGCTCGCGCTCCACCGTCTCCACGCTGGTCACGTTCAGCGCGCCCGCCATGACCGGGTAGCGGCAGAAGGCGCACTTGTAGGCACAGCTCCGCGCGGTGCGGGTCTGCACCGTGGGCGCGAGGAAGCCGGGGTCGAAGGTGCTCCAGTCGACCACGTTCGCCTCCATGTCGTTGTTCTCCACCTCGCGCCCGCCGCGCTCGAACTTCTTTCCGTCCCGGGTGTGGATCACGTTGGGAATGGAGGAGAGGTCCGGCGCGCCGCGGCTCAGCTCCGTGCACACGCGGGCAAGGGTCTGCTCCCCCTGCGAGTCGAAGATGTAGACGTCGGCGCCCATCTCCTTGAAGAGCACGTCCTGGAGGATGGGCGGGTGGTCGGTGCAGATGTTGAAGACGTGCGGGCCACCCACGATCACCTTTGTGGAGGGGCTGTGCGCCCGGACGAAGTCCACGATCTCGCGGATGGGCTGCGACTCGAAGTAGAAGGTGGTGGTGATGGCCACCGCGCTGGGGCGCTCGGCCAGGAGCTGGCGCAGGAGCTCCTTGTCTTCGTTGTAGAAGTTGACCAGCTCGGCCCGCAGGTCGTGCCGCCGGAGGAAGGACACCAGGGTGATGGCGCCCAGGTTGGGCATGCGCCCCACGTGGAAGCGCGACGGCACCCCGGTGGCCGCCTCCATGGTGGCGTTCAGCAGCTCCGGGTACTTGACCCGCTGCCCCCGGAAGGCGAGGGAGTTGACCAGGAGATGGCGGTAGCCGCCGGAGTGGTCCTTGGACATCTCCGTCCGCTCCAGGAACTCGGAGAAGGAGGCGTCGTTGTACCCCACCACCACGCAGTCGATCACGCTGTGCATTGGGCGGCTCCTTTTGGATGAAGATCCCGCTGCGGTCCGGAGAGCCTGTCGGGGGGGGCGGCGTGTCCGGGCCGCCCCACTCACCGGGGGCCGCGACCGGCGGGACGCGCCGCGAGGCCGGCTCGACGGGCTGCCTGGAGAGCGAGCCGTACCCTCCCGCCGGGAGCAGGCGGTGCTGCGCGGCAGCTGGATCAGCGGCTCGTCCCCATGTCCCGTGCTGGCGGAGGACCCGCACGGTCGTGGACCAGCTCGCGGCTGCCGGCCCGGCCCGACGAGCGTCGGCAGTTTCGGAAAAGCCTGTCCTGGGAGTGCCGCTTGGATCGCGCCTGGAACCAGAGATAATTGCTGCCACTTACCGAGTCAACAATCTTGTCCGGCCTGTCACGCTCCCGTCGAGGTCGGGTTCGGCGGAGCTGTCGGCCCACGTCGCAAACGCCGTTGCCAGGCCGCCGGGAGAAGCATTGCAGCGCGATGGCCTCGACACCGGTTCCGGTGTCGAGGCCATCCCTCCCTCAGGTCGTGTCCGTGCCCGTGCCGGCCGGGACCGTTGCCGGCCACGAGGTGCTGCGCGCCCCGCTAACCGATCGCGCGCTCCACCTCCCGCGCCACCGTCTCCACGTGCGGCTTGCTCAGCATGCTGGAGTGCGTGCCCGGCACCGTCCGCACCTCGATCCCGCCCCGGACGACCCGCTCCCAGCCGTAAGCCCTCTTGCCGAAGAGCCGGTCCATCAGGCGGCGCTTGCGGGCACGCAGCAGGGTGATGTGCCCGCCGTAGCTTTCCGGGCGATACTCCAGCAGCGCCACCAGGTTGATCCGGAAGATGCCGTACAGGTGCTGCATGCGTGCCAGGTCCAGGTCCTTGGGCAGCATCCCCTTGGCGCGGGCCTTCTCCAGCATCCGGCGCAGGTACTCCAATTCGCCCGACTCGCGATCCTCCGGACCCGGAGCAGGCAGCAGGCCCGCCGGGAGCCCCAGGTCCTGCGCGAACGCCTGCACGATGCGCTCGCTCCCCGGTGTGCTCGTCTTCCGCTTGTTCAGCCACGGCACCTGCGAGTCGATCAGCACCAGCGACTCCACCTCCTCGCCCGCGGCCTCCAGCTGCCGCGCCATCTCGAAGGCGATCACCCCGCCCATGGACCACCCGCCCAGCCGGTACGGACCCGAGGGCCGCACCTCGCGGATGGAGGCCAGGTAGTCGCGCGCCATCTCCTCGAAGGTCCAGTTGGGCTTCTCCCCCTGCTCCAGCCCGCGCGAGCGCAGCCCGTACACCGGCTGGTCCTCGTGGAGCTGCTTGACCAGCCCGGAGTAGCCGATGAGGTTGCCGCCTCCCGGGTGCACCAGGAAGAGGGGCGGACGGCTCCCCTTGAAGCGCAGCGGGAACAGCAGCGGCATCTCGCCCCCGCCGCCGCCGCGCACCTCCCCGGCCAGGCGCTCCACGGTGGGCGCCTTGAAGAGCGCCGCCACGGGCAGACGCACCCCGGTGGCCTTCTTGAGCTTGGACATGATCTGCACCGCCAGCAGCGACTGCCCGCCCAGCTCGAAGAAGTTGTCGTGCAGCCCCACCCCGGTGACGCCCAGCACCTCCTCGAAGAGGGCGGTGATGGTCTCCTCCAGGCCGTCGCGCGGGGCCTCGTACGCCTGCGCCCGCTCCAGGGCGGTGCTCTGCGGCCGGGGCAGCGCGCGCCGGTCCACCTTGCCGCCGGGAGTCAGGGGAAGCTGCTCCAGCACCACGAAAGCGGACGGCACCAGGTACTCCGGCAGCCGCTCGCCCAGGCTCGCCCGCAGCTCGGCCGCGGAGAGCTCCGCGCCCTCCCGCGGCACCACGTACGCCGCCAGCCGCCGGTCGCCCGGCACGTCCTCCCGCACCGCCACCACCGCCTCGCCCACGCCGGGGTGCTCCAGCAGCACGGCCTCGATCTCCCCCGGCTCGATGCGGATGCCGCGCACCTTGACCTGGACGTCCATGCGGCCCAGGTACTCCAGCTCTCCCGTGGCCAGCCACCGGGCCCGGTCGCCCGTGCGGTACAGCCGCGCTCCTTCCTCCCCGGAGAACGGGTGGGGAACGAAGCGCTCCGCGGTGAGGTCCGGCCGGCCCAGGTAGCCCCGCGCCAGCGCCGGCCCGCCCAGGTGCAGCTCGCCCGGCGCGCCCACGGGCACCGGCTCGCCGCGTGCGTCCAGCACGTACGCCACGTGCCCCCCGACCGCGCGCCCGATCGGCACGCTCCCGCCCCACGAGCCCCCGCCCCCGGCCGTGGCCTCGTAGACCGTCGCCGTGACCACCGCTTCCGTGGGGCCGTAGGCGTTCAGCAGCCGCGCCCCGCCCTCGCCGCCCTCCTCCCACGCCCGCACCGCCGCCGGGGCGAGCGCCTCCCCGCCCACGACCATGAGCCGCAGCGCCTGCTTCAGCGCGCCTACGGCGGGGCGCTCGCGCACCAGCTGCGCCCAGTAGGCGGGCGCCACGTTCGCCACCGTCACCCCCCGGCTCCCCACCTGCTCGGCGAACTCGGCCGGGGTCCACACCACCGGGTCCCGCAGCGACACCGACGCCCCCGCCAGCAGCGGGGCCAGCGACTGCTCCAGGAAGGGGTCGAAGCTCTGCGCCGCGAAGACCAGCACGCGGTCTGCGGGCGTGAGCCCGTACGCCCGCCCGATCTCCCGCAGGTGCGTCGCCGCGGCGGTGTGCGGGACCAGCACCCCCTTGGGCCGACCCGTCGACCCGGAGGTGTAGACCAGGTACGCGGCGCTCTCCGGGGCGACCCGCGGCAGGGGCCTCGGCTCCTCCTCGCCGGCCGCGCCCTCCCCGTCCGGCTCCACCACGCGCAGCTCCGCGCTCCCCGCGGGGAGCCGGCCGCGCAGGTGCGGCTGCGCCACCACCAGCCCCACCCCGGCGTCCTCCAGCAGGGAGGCGACGCGGGCCCGGGGGTGTTCCGGGTCCAGGAGGAGACAGCACCCTCCCGCCCTGAGCGTCGCCAGCAGGGCGACCACCGCGTCCGCGGAATGCTCCACGAAGATGCCGACGACGCGCTCCGGGCCGGCCCCTTCCCGGCGCAGCAGGCGCGCCAGCCGCTCGGCGCGCCGCTCCAGCCCGGCATACGTGAGCGCCTCGCCGTGCGACACGATCGCCACGGCGTCCGGGGTGCGCGCCGCCTGCTCCACGAACAGCTCGTACACGCTCCCCTGTGGGACCTCCACCGCGGCGGGGTTCCAGGCCTCCAGCACCTGGGCGCGCTCGTCCGCCGAGAGGAGCGACACCTCCGCGAGGCGCCGGTCCGGGTCGTCCGCCATGCTCTGCAGCAGGGCCTCCAGGTGCCCGGCCATGCGCGCGACCGTGGCGGCCTCGAAGAGCGCGCGCCGGTAGAGGAGCCCTCCGCCCAGCGCCTCTCCGCCGTCGCTGAAGACCAGGTCCAGGTCGAACTTGGCGACGCTCCCCCCTGCGCCGAACGGCTCCAGGCCCAGCTCGCCCAGCTCCAGCTCCTCGCCGCGCTTCCCGCCGAAGAGGTTGAGGGTGAACATCGCCTGGAACACCGGCGTGTGGGCGAGGCTGCGCTCCACCCCCAGCTCCTCCACCAGGCGCTCGAAGGGCAGCTCCTGGTGGTCGTACGCTCCCAGCGTCTCCTCCCGCACCTGCCCCAGCAGCCCGCTCCAGGTGGGGTCCGCCGCCAGGCGGGCACGCAGGGCCAGCGTGTTGACGAAGAAGCCGATCAGCCCCTCCGTCTCGCGCCGGTTGCGCCCCGCGATGGGCGTGCCCACCACCAC
>JBFMFL010000087.1:0-22757 GCA_040752145.1 Gemmatimonadota bacterium | reverse complement strand
TCGCGGGGGAAGGGGGCCGGGGGGATGGGAGGTGCAGTGGCAGTTCTCCCCTCCCCCTTGCGGGGAGGGGCCGGGGGAGGGGGTCTCCGTTGCCGTTCACTCCCGCACTTTCGCACTCCCGCACTTTCGCACTGCCGTCCCCTACCCGTTCCTCCCCCGTCCCCGCCCCCTCGCCAGCGCCCGCCGTGCGGCGGCGCGCTCGCCACCGCGGCCGGGGCCGGCGCGCTGGGGGACCGCGTCGGCGCCCAGGTGCTCGGCGAGGGCGGCGATCGTGGGGAAGCGGAACAGGTCCACGATGGGGATCTCCAGGCCCAGCGTCTCCTTGAGGCGCGCGTGGACCTGCGCCAGCAGCAGGGAGTGGCCGCCCAGCTCGAAGAAGTTGTCGTGCACCCCCACCGTCTCCAGCCCCAGCACCTCGCGCCAGACGGCGGCGACGGCGTCCTCCACCGCGTTGCGCGGCTCGGCGTGGTCCTCGGCGTCGCGGCTGGGCTCGGGGAGCGCGGCGCGGTCCGTCTTGCCGTTGGGTGTCACCGGCAGTGCCTCCAGGAAGACGAAGGCGGAGGGGACCATGTAGTCCGGGAGCCTCTCGCCCAGGTGCCGCCGCAGCTCGGCCGCGTCCAGCGCGGCCTCCGGCGCGGCGACCACGTACCCCACCAGCCGGCGCTCGCGCGCCTCGCCGCGCACCTCCACCACCGCCTCGCGCACGGCCGGGTGCTCGGCCATCACCGCCTCCACCTCGCCGGTCTCGATGCGGAAGCCCCTCACCTTGACCTGGCGGTCCACCCGCTCCATGAACTCCAGCTCGCCGTCGGCGCGCCAGCGCACCCGGTCGGCGGTGCGGTACATCCGCGCGCCGGGGAGCTCCGAGAACGGGTCCGGGATCCACTTCTCGGCGGTCAGCCCGGGGCGGCCGTGGTAGCCGCGGGCCAGCGAGGCGCCGGACACGAACAGCTCCCCGGGCACGCCCGGCGGCACCGGCTGCATCGCCGCGTCCAGGACGTACGCCGCAAGGTTGTCCACCGGCCGGCCGATCCCCGGCACCCGCGCGCTCCCCTCCAGGGGGTCCACGGGGCCCGCGGCGGCGATCACCGTACACTCGGTGGGGCCGTAGTCGTTGAACAGCCGGAAGGGGAGCCCCGGGCGCGGCCGCAGGTGCAGCGTGTCGCCGCCGGTGTGCAGCGTGCGCAGCGGCGCGTCCGCCGGCCACTCCAGCGCCAGCGCGGCCTCGGCCAGCGGCGTGGGGAGAAAGGAAACGGTGATGCGGTTCGCCAGCAGCCAGTCGCGGAGCGCGGCGGGGGCGGCGCGGACCTCCTCGGGCACCACGTGCAGCTCGGCACCCGCCGCCAAAAAGGGCCAGGTCTCCCACACCGTGGCGTCGAAGCCCGGCCCGGCCAGCTGCGTCATCCGGTCGCCCGGCCCGTCGCCGAACTCCCTGGCGTGCCAGCCCACCAGGTTGAGCAGCCCGGCGTGGCTCACCAGCACCCCCTTGGGACGCCCGGTGGAGCCGGAGGTGTAGATCACGTACGCCAGGTTGTCCGCCGAGACGCCCGTCTCCGGCAGCGCCGCGCCCTCCTCCGCCGCGATGCGGGGCCACGCCTCGTCCAGCGCCAGCGTCTCCACGGCCAGCTCCGGGAGCCGGCCGCGCAGCCGCGCCTGGGTGAGGAGGAGCGGGGCGCCCGCGTCGCCCACCACGTAGGCGATGCGCTCCGCCGGGTAGGCCGGGTCCAGCGGCACGTACGCCCCGCCCGCCGCCAGCACGCCAAGCTGCGCCACGACCGCCTCCGCGCCGCGCTCCATGCACACGGCCACGCGCGACTCCGGCCCCACCCCGCGCCGGCGCAGGTGGTTGGCGAGCCGGGCAGCGCGGTCCGCCAGCTCCGCCCAGGTGAGCACGACGGCGCCGTCCACCAGCGCCACGGCGTCCGGGCGCTCCGCGGCGTGCGCCAGCACCCGCTCGTGCGTCAGCCGGTCGCGGGAGGCCGGGGCGCGGGCGCCCGCCCAGCCGCGCAGCACCTGCTCGCGCTCGTGCTCCGCCAGCATGGAGATGCGCGAGACCGGGCGCGCCGGGTCCGCGGTCATCCCCTCCAGCAGCAGCCGGAAGCGCTCCCCCATCCGCTCGGCGCTGGCGCTGTCGAACAGGTCGGTGGCGTACTCCAGCTCCGCCACCAGCCCGTGCTCCGCGTTCAGCACGCCCAGCGTCAGGTCGAACTTGGCGGTCCCGGTCTGCCCCTCCATCGCCCGCATCGCGATCCCCGGCAGCTCGGGGACCGTCAGCGGCGCGTCCATCAGGGTGAACATCACCTGGAAGACCGGCGAGTGGGCCAGGCTGCGCTCCACGCGCAGCTCCTCCACCAGCTTCTCGAAGGGGACGTCCTGGTGCGCGTACCCCGCCAGCACCGCCTCGCGGGTGCGGGCCAGAAGCTCGCCCGTGGTGGGGTCGCCGCCCAGCTCGGTGCGCAGCGGGAGCGCGTTGACGAAGAAGCCGATCAGCTCCTCCAGCTCGCGCCGGGTGCGCCCCGCCGTGGGGACGCCCACCACCAGGTCCTCCGCGCCGGAGTAGCGCGACAGCAGCAGCGCCCAGGCGGAGACGAGCGTCATGAACAGCGTGACGCCCTCGCGCCGGCCCAGGGTCCGCGCCGCGCCCGCCTCCCCGCGCGGGATGGTGAAGGCGTGTACGGCGCCGCGGGAGCCCTGCACCGCCGGGCGCGGGTGGTCCGTGGGCATCTCCAGCACGGCGGGCACGCCGGCCAGCCGCTCGCGCCAGAACGCCACCTGCCGCTCCAGCGCCTCGCCCCGGAGCCACGCCCGCTGCCACGCCGCGAAGTCGGCGTACTGCACCGGGAGCGGCGCCAGCGGCGAGGGCTCGCCGTCCACGAACGCCGCGTACAGCGCCGCCAGCTCCCGCAGCAGCACCCCCATGCTCCACCCGTCGCTGACGATGTGGTGCATGCTGAGGAGCAGCGCGTGCTCCTCGGCGCCCAGCCGCAGCAGCGCCACCCGGAAGAGCGGCCCCTCCTCCAGGTCGAAGAGCCGCTGCGCGTCCGCGCGCATCCGCGCCCGCAGCGCCGCGTCGGCGTCCCCGCCGGCGGCCAGCTCCTCCACCGGCAGCTCCAGCCGCCCGGCGGGGCGCACCACCTGCACGGGGCGGCCGCCGGAGCGCGCGAACACGGTCCGCAGCGCCTCGTGCCGCCGGACGATCTCCTCCAGCGCGCGGCGCAGCGCCTCCACCTCCAGCGGGCCGGCCATCCGCAGCGCCGCGGGGATGGCGTAGGTGGCCTCGCCCGGGCGCATCTGCTCCAGGAACCAGAGCCGCTCCTGGGCGAACGACGCCGGGATGGGGAGCGAGCGGTCCGCGGGCCGCAGCGGGGCCGCGTCCGCGCTCTCCCCTTCCCCGCGCGCCACCTCGATGCGCGCCGCCAGCCGCTCCACCGTGGGCGCCTCGAACAGCGCCCGCAGCGGCAGCTCCACCCCGAAGAGCTGGCGCACCCGGGAGATGACCTGCGTGGCCAGCAGCGAGTGCCCGCCCAGCGCGAAGAAGTTGTCGCGCACGCCCACGCGCTCGCAGCCCAGCAGCGCGCTCCACACCTCCGCCAGCACCTCCTCGGCCGGGTTGCGCGGCGCGGCGAACCCGCCCTCGGCCGCCATCTCCGGCGCCGGCAGCGCGGCGCGGTCGGTCTTGCCGCTGGGGGTGAGCGGCAGCGCGTCCAGGAAGACCAGCGCCGAGGGGACCATGTACTCCGGGAGCCGGGCCGCCAGGTGCGCCCGCAGCGCGTCCTCCGCCACGCCGTTCGCCGGGGCCGCGTAGCCCACCAGCCGCGCCGCCCCCGCCGCGTCCGCCCGCACCACGACGGCGGCCTCGCGCACGCCGGGGTGGGCCAGCATCGCGGCCTCCACCTCGCCGGGCTCGATGCGGAAGCCCCTCACCTTGACCTGCCGGTCGATGCGCCCCAGGAACTCCAGCTCCCCGCCCGGGAGCCAGCGCACCCGGTCCCCCGTGCGGTACGTCCGCGCGCCCGGCTCCCCGGAGAGCGCGTCCGGCACGAACGCCGCCGCCGTCGGCGCCGGCCGCCCCAGGTACCCGCGCGCCACCGAAGCGCCGCCCAGGCACAGCTCGCCCGGCACGCCCGTCGGCACGGGGCGCAGCCCCGCGTCCAGCACGTACGCCCGCACGCCGCGGATCGGCCGCCCGATGGTCGGCGCGCGTCCGCTCCCGTCCGGCTCGACGGCACCCGACGTGGCGACGACGGTGTTCTCGGTGGGCCCGTAGTTGTTGACCAGCGCGAACGGCGCGTCCGCGGCCGGCCTGGCGCGCAGCGCGTCGCCGCCGGTGAGCACCGCGCGCAGCGCCGCCTCGCGCGGCCACTCCAGCCCCAGCACCCCCTCCGCGAGCGGCGTCGGCACGAAGGCCAGCGTGATGCCGCGGTCCAGCAGGAAGTCGCGCAGCGCCTCCGGCGACGCGCGGGTCTCCTCGTCCGCCACCAGGTGCAGCGCCGCCCCGGCGGCCAGGTACGGCCACACCTCCCACACGGAGGCGTCGAAGCCGAGCCCCGCCAGCTGCGTCGCCCGGTCGGCCGCCGTGACGCCGAACGCGTCCAGGTGCCAGTCCACCAGGTTGGCCAGCCCGCCGTGCGTGACGACCACGCCCTTGGGCGTGCCGGTGGAGCCGGAGGTGTAGATGACGTAGGCGGACGACAGCGAGTGCGAAAGTGCGAAAGTGCGGGAGTGCGAAAGTGCGTCCGCGTCCGCTGCACCGCCGTTCTCCCCCTCCCCCCTTGCGGGGGAGGGGGCCGGGGGGAGGGGGGTCCCGAGGGTCACCACCTCGCCCCCGAACCCCTCCAGCCGCTCCGCGCCCTCCGCGTCCGCCAGCACCACGGGCACCGCCGCGTCCGCCAGGATCCGCGCGACGCGCTCCCGGGGCGTGGCCGGGTCGATCGGCAGGTACGCCGCGCCGGCGCGCAGCACGGCGAGCATCGCGGCGACCAGCTCCGGCGAGCGCCCGGCGAGCAGCGCGACCCGCGTCTCGGGGCCGGCGCCCAGGGCGCGCAGGCGCTCCGCGAGCCCGGCCGAGCGCAGGGCCAGCTCGGCGTACGTCACCCGCTCGTCGCCCGAGACGACGGCGACGGCCTGCGGCGTCTCCGCCGCGCGCGCGAGCACCCGCTCGTGTACCGGCGCCCACGGCCCCGCGCCCGCGGCCGGGGCGGGGGCGCCGCTCCACTCCTCCAGCACCTGCCGCCGCTCGGCGCCGTCCAGCAGGGTGAGGTCGGCGACGGGCGCGTCGGGGGCGGCCACGATCCCGGCGAGGAGGACGACCAGGTGCCGCGCCATCCGCTCCGCGGTCGCGGCCTCGAACAGGTCGGTGGCGTACTCCAGCGAGCCGGAGATCCCTTCGCCCGAGTCCACCACCGCCAGCGTCAGGTCGAACTTGGCGGTGTGCGTCTCCTCCTCCGTCACCCGCATGCGCAGCCCGGGGAGCTCCGGCACCCCCCGCTCCGCGGACTGGAGCGAGAACACCGCCTGGAAGAGCGGGTTGCGGGCCAGGTCGCGCTCGGTCTCCAGCGCGTCCACCAGGCGCTCGAAGGGGAGGTCCTGGTGGGCGAAGGCGCCCAGCGTCTCCTCGCGGGTGCGGGCGAGGAGCGCGCGGAAGGAGGGCTCGCCGTCCAGGCGGCCGCGCAGCGCCAGCGTGTTGACGAAGAAGCCGATCAGCCGCTCCAGCTCCGGGCGCGTCCGCCCCGCCACCGGCGTCCCCACCAGCAGGTCGTCCTGCCCCGCGTAGCGCCCCAGCAGCGCCTGCCACCCGGCCAGCAGCACCATGAACAGCGTGGCGCCCTCGCGGCGGGCCAGCGCGTGCAGCCCGTCCGGCAACTCCGCGGGGAGGGAGAAGGCGTGGAGGGCGCCGCCGCCGCTCTGCACCGGCGGGCGCGGGCGGTCGGCGGGGAGCTCCAGCACGCGGGGCACGCCCGCCAGCCGCTCGCGCCACCACCCCAGCTGCCGGTCCAGCGGCTCCCCCGCCAGCCAGGCGCGCTGCCACGCCGCGTAGTCCGCGTACTGCACCGGCAGCGGCGCCAGCGGCGACTCCTCGCCGCGCGAGAACGCCCCGTACAGCGCCGCGAGCTCGCCGAACAGCACCCCCAGGCTCCACCCGTCGGAGACCACGTGGTGCATCCCCACGAAGAGCAGGTGCTCGTCCGCCGCCAGCCGCAGCAGGCGCACGCGGAAGAGCGGGCCGCTCTCCAGGTCGTACGGGCGGAGCGCCGTTTCCCGGACGCGGGCGTCCAGCTCGGCGCCGCGCTCCGGCTCCGGGAGCGCGGACAGGTCCTCCGGCTCCAGCTCCAGCGGCCCGGCGGGGAGCACCACCTGCTCGGGGCGCCCGTCGGCCGCGGCGAACACGGTGCGCAGCGCCTCGTGGCGCCTGACGATCTCCTCCAGGGCGCGGCGCAGCGCCTCCGCGTCCAGCGCGCCCGAGAGCAGGACGCGCGAGGCCATGGCGTAGGTGCTCCCGCCGGGCCGCAGCTGCTCCACGAACCAGAGCCGCTCCTGCGCGAACGACAGCGGCAGCGCGCCCTCGCGCGCCACGGGGGCGAGCGCATGCGCGTCCGGCGGCGCGGCGGACGCGGCCGGAGCGGCGGGGACGGCGCCCGCGGCGCCCCTGCGGGTGCGCGACGCCGAGCCGCGGGCCACCCGGACGATCTCCGGCAGGTCGCCCCCGCTGTCGTGGACGCGCGCGGCCGACACGCGCGCCGCGAAGCCCTCCAGCGTGGGCGCCTCGAAGAGCGCGCGGAGCTGCACCTCCGTCCCCAGCGTCCTCGCCACGCGCGACAGCACGCGGGTGGCCGCGAGCGAGTGCCCGCCCAGCGCGAAGAAGTCGTCGTGCAGGCCCACGCGCTCCACCCCCAGCACCTCCGCCCAGATCCCGGCCAGGATCTCCTCGTCCGGGGTGCGCGGCGCCACGAAGCGGCCGTCCGCCTCCCAGGCGGGCGCCGGGAGCGCGCGGCGGTCCAGCTTGCCGTTGCGGGTGAGCGGCAGCGCGTCCAGCACCACCACCGCGGAGGGGACCATGTAGTCGGGGAGCGCCGCGCGGGCGTGCTCCCGCACCGCTTCGGCCGAGAGCGCCGCGCCGGCGGCCACGTAGGCCACCAGCCGCTTGACCCCGGCCGCGTCGTCGCGCGCCACAACCGCGGCCTCGCGCACCGCCGGGTGGCGGGCGAGCACGGCCTCCACCTCGGCCGTCTCCACGCGGAAGCCGCGCACCTTCACCTGCCGGTCCACGCGGCCCATGAACTCCAGCGCGCCGTCCGGCCTCCAGCGCACCCGGTCGCCCGTGCGGTACAGCCGCGCCCCCGGCTCCCCCGCGAACGGGTCCGGGACGAAGCTCCCGGCCGTCATCGCCGGGCGGTCCAGGTAGCCCCGGGCGACCGCCGGGCCGCCCACGTACAGGTCGCCGGGAACGCCCACGGGCGCCGGCTCCAGCGCCGCGTCCAGCACGTACACGCGGCGGTCGCCGATCGGCCGCCCGACGGGGAGCGCCTGCCCCGCGAAGCCCGCGGGGACCGGCCAGCAGGTGGAGAACACGGTGCACTCGCTGGGGCCGTAGCCGTTCACCAGCCGCAGCTCCGGGTACGCCTCCAGCGCCCGCCGCGCGTGCGCCGGCGACACCACCTCGCCGCCCACCAGCAGCTGCCGCACGCCCTCCAGCAGCTCCGGCATCCCGTCCACCACCACGTTGAACAGCCCCGCCGGGAGCCACAGGGTGGTGACGCCGTGCCGCCGGATCGTTGCCGCCAGGCGCGGCAGCTCGGGCGTGCTCCCGTCGTACAGCACGCACCGGCCGCCCGTGAGCAGCGCCGGCCACAGCTCCAGCGTCAGCGCGTCCCAGGAGACCGACGAGTGCTGGAGCAGCGTCTCGCCCTCGCCGAAGCGCGCGTAGCCCACGCCGTCGAAGAAGCCGGGGACCGCCCGGTGCGGCACCTCGCTCCCCTTGGGCTCCCCCGTCGTCCCCGACGTGTAGATCACGTACGCCAGGTGCTCCGGCGACACCTCCACGTCGAGGCGGGATTCGTCGTCCGCCCCGCTCGCGGAGGAGACGACGACCTCCCCGTCGAACCCGCCGAACCGCCCCGCCAGCGCCTCGCCCGCCACCAGCACGCGGGCGCCGGAGTCGCGCAGCAGGAAGTCCAGGCGCTCGGCCGGGTAGCCGGGGTCCAGCGGCACGTAGGCGCCGCCCGCCTTGAGGATCGCCAGCAGGGCGACGACCATCTCCGGCGAGCGCTCCACGCACAGCCCCACCCGCGCGTCCGGCCCCACACCGCGCGAGCGGAGCACGCGCGCCAGCCGGTTGGCGCGCCGGTCCAGCACGGCGTACGTCACCCGCTCGCCGCCCATCTCCACGGCGACGGCGTCCGGGACGCGGTCGGCCTGCGCCTCGAAGCGGCGGTGCAGCGTGGCGTAGCACGGCTCCGGGTCGCCCGAGCGGCTCCACGCCTCCAGGATCTCGCGCCGCTCGCGCGCCGCGGTCAGCGGGAGCGAGCGGGCGCGCGCGTCCGGGTCCGCCACGGCGGACTCCAGCAGCGTCCGGAAGTGGTCGGCCAGGCGCGCGGCGGTGGCCGCGTCGAACAGGTCCGCGGCGTACTCGATGGAGCCCCCGATCCCGTCCGCCGACTCGAACGCCTCCAGCGTCAGGTCGAACTTGGCCGTGCCCCCCTCCTGCCCCACGAACTCCAGCTCCACGCCCCGCATCCCCAGCCCGTCCGCGGGCGCGTTCTGGAGCACCAGCGCGGCCTGGAAGAGCGGGTTGCGCGCGGGGTCCCGCTCCACGTGCAGCGCGTCCAGCACCGCCTCCAGCGGGAGGTCCTGGTGCGCGTAGGCCCCCAGCGTGCTCCGGCGCGCCCGGCGCAGCAATTCGCGGAAGCTGGGGTCGCCGTCCAGCCGCCCGCGGAACACCAGCGTGTTGACGAAGAAGCCCACCAGCCCCTCCGTCTCCGCGCGGTGCCGGTTCGCCACCGGGGAGCCCACCACCAGGTCGTCCTGCCCGGACCAGCGCGCCAGCAGGAGCTGCCACCCCGCCAGCAGCACCATGAAGAGCGTGGCCTCCTCGCCGCGGGCCAGCGTCCGCAGCCACTCCGCCAGCCCGCCCGGCAGGGCGAACGGGTGCCGCGAGCCGCGGAAGCTCTGCACGGCCGGGCGCGGGCGGTCCGTGGGCATCTCCAGCACGACCGGCGCGCCCTCCAGCTCCTCGCGCCACCAGGCCAGGTCGCGCTCCATCCCCCCGCCGGCCAGCTGCTCGCGCTGCCACGCCGCGTAGTCCGCGTAGCGGATGGGGAGCGGCGGGAAGCGAGGCTCCTCCCCGGCGACCAGCGCGTCGTAGGCGGCGCACAGCTCGCGGAAGAACACGCCCATGCTCCACCCGTCGCTCGCCGCGTGGTGGATGGTGAGCAGCAGCACGTGCTCCCGCCCGCCCAGCCGCAGCAGGCCGGCGCGCAGCAGCGGCCCGCGCCGCAGGTCGAAGGGGCGCGCCGCGTCCTCGCGCATCCTCCGCTCCGCCGCGGCCTCGCGCTCCTCCGGCGTCCCGGACAGCGCCTCCAGCGGGAGCGGCACGGGGGCCGGCGGGAGGATGCGCTGCACCGGCCCGCCCTCCGCGTCCTCGAACACGGTGCGCAGCGGCTCGTGCCGGGCGACCACGGCCGTGAGCGCGCCCTGCAGCGCCTCCACGTCCAGCGTCCCGCGCAGCCGCACGGCGTGCGGCATGTTGTAGACGCCGGTCCCGGCGCCCAGCTGGTCCGCCAGCCAGAGCCGCTCCTGCGCGAACGACAGCGGCGCGGTGTCGCCCGGGTCCGGGCGCGGGGGGATGGGCGCGGCGGCCTGCACCCCCTGGCTCATCCTGAGCCGGAGTTCCAGTAGCTTCCGCTTCTCCGGCGACAGGCCGGCCAGGCGCTGCGACAGCTCGCTCAATTCTGCTCCCCTTCCGTGGCGAGGAGCAGGCGCGCCTCCTCGTCCGTGATCCCCTCTAGCTCCACCAGCATCGCGGCGAGCGCGGCCTCGCGCTCGCCGTCCACCACCGCCGCCATCCCCGCCAGCGTGGGCGCGTCGAACACCCGGTGCAGCGGCACCTCCACCCCGAAGCTCTCCCACACCGCCGCCAGCACCCGCGTCGCCAGCAGCGAGTGGCCGCCCAGCCGGAAGAAGTGGTCGTCCACGCCGACCCGCTCCACCCCCAGCGCCTCCGCCCAGATGCGCGCCAGCTCGGTCTCCGTCTCCGTCCGCGGCGCGGTCCACGCCGCCACGGGCGCCGAGGCGGGCGCCGGGAGCGCCGCCCGGTCGGTCTTGCCGTTGGGCGTCTTGGGCAGCGCGGCGAGCACCACGAAGCCGGCGGGGACCATGTGGGCCGGGAGGAGCCCGGCCAGGTGCGCCCGCAGCTCCTCGGCGCCCGCCGTCGCGTCCCCCGTCCCGGCGTAGGCCACCAGCCGCGGGCCGCCGGCGTCCTCGCGCACCACCACCACGGCCTCGCGAACCGCCGGGTGGCGGAGGAGGGCCGCCTCGATCTCCCCCGGCTCGATGCGGAAGCCGCGCAGCTTGACCTGGTGGTCCAGCCGCCCCAGGAACTCCAGCTCCCCCGTGGGCAGCCGGCGCGTGCGGTCCCCCGTGCGGTACAGCCGTCCACCGTCGCACCCGAACGGGTCGGGGACGAAGCGCTCCGCCGTCAGCCCCGGCCGCCCCAGGTAGCCGCGCGCCAGCCCGGCGCCGGCCAGGTACAGCTCGCCGGGCACGCCCACGGGCGCGGGCTCCAGCCCCGCGTCCAGCACGTACGCCCGCGTGTTCGCCAGCGGCCGCCCGATCGTCGGCTCGCGCCCGCTGCCGCGCGGCACCACGGTCCAGGTGGAGTAGGTGGTGTCCTCGCTGGGCCCGTACAGGTTGCGGACGACGCCGGCGCCGGCCGCGTACAGCGCCTCCGCCAGCGCCCCCTTGAGCGGCTCGCCCGCCAGGTTGACGGAGCGCACCCCGGCCGGGATCCCGCCCGCGCGCGCCAGCTCCGCCGCGGCCGAGGGGACGGTGTTCACCAGCGTCACCCGGTCGCGCGCCGGGAGCCGCGGCAGCTCCAGCGCGTTCTCCGCCAGCACCACCGTCGTCCCGGTCGCGAGCGGGAAAAAGATCTCGAACACCGACAGGTCGAAGCACACCGAGGTGGAGGCGAGCACGCCCGCCAGCTCCTCCGCCGCGAACTCGCCGCGCGCCCACTCCAGGAACGCCGCCGCGCCGCGGTGCTCGATCACCACGCCCTTGGGCGTCCCCGTCGATCCCGACGTGTAGATCAGGTACGCCGCGTTCTCCGCCGCCGCCCCGCACTCCGGCAGCTCGCCCGCGCCGTCCGGCAGCTCCTCCACGAGCAGCAGCTCCGCGCCGTCGGCCGCGAGCCCGCCGGCCAGCGAGCCCTGCGTCACCACCAGCGGCAACGCCGCGTCGCGGACGATGAAGCCGATCCGCTCCCGCGGGTACGCCGGGTCCAGCGGCACGTACGCCGCCCCGGCGCGGAGCACGCCCAGCAGCGCGGCCACCAGCTCGGGGGTGCGCTCCAGCATCACCCCCACCCGCGACTCCGGCCCGATCCCCCGCGCCCGCAGCCCCCGGGCGACCCGGGCGGAGGCGGCGTCCAGCTCCGCGTAGGTGACGCTCCGCTCCCCGTGTACCAGCGCGACGGCGTCCGGCGCCCGCGCCGCGCTCGCGACGAACCCGTCGTGCAGCAAGGCGCCGCGGGGCCAGGGCGCGTCCGTGTCGTTCCACGCCCGGACGACCAGCTCGCGCTCCGCGGCCGGGAGGAGCGGGAGAGCGGACGCGGGCCGGTCCGGGTCCGCCGCGATCCCCTCGAGGAGCACGAGGAAGCGCTCCGCCATCCGCTCGACCGTGCAGGCGTCGAACAGGTCGGCGGCGTACTCCAGCGCCGCCTCCACGCCGTCCGGCCCCTCCGTCAGCTCCAGGAACAGGTCGAACTTGGCTGTCCCGGTCTCCCCCTCCCGCAGCGCCATCCGCACCCCGCCCGCCTCCAGCTCCGGGAGACGGTCGCGCACGGCGAACATCACCTGGAAGACGGGGGTGCGGCTGGGGTCGCGCTCCCCGCCGATCGCCTCCACCAGCGCCTCGAGCGGGAGGTCGCCGTGCGCGTACGCGCCCAGCGTCGTCGCCCGCACCCGGCGCAGCGCCTCGCGGAACGGCGCGTCCGCGCCCAGCTCCGTCCGCAGCGCCAGCGTGTTGGCGAAGAAGCCGACCACGCCCTCCGTCTCGCGCCGCGTCCGCCCGGCGATCGGCGAGCCCACCACGACGTCCCACTCGCCCGCGTGCCGCGCCAGGAACAGCTTGAAGGCGGCGAGCGTCGCCATGAACGGCGTCGCGCCCTCCCCCCTCCCCAGCGCCGCGATCCGGCCCGCGGTCCCGGCGGGGACGGCGAAGCGGTGGGTCGCGCCGGCCAGGCCGCGCCGCGCCGGGCGAGGGCGGTCCGCCGGCAGGTCGAGCGGCGGCGCGCCCCGCAGGCGCGGCACCCAGTAGCCGAGGAGACTCGTCAGCGCCTGACCCCTAATGTGCTCCCGCTGGGCACGAGAGTAGTCGGCGTAGCGGAGCGACGGCGCGGGCAGCGGCGAGGCCCGCCCCGCGGCGAACGCGTCGTACAGCGCCGCCAGCTCGCGGAAGAGCACCTCCAGCGACCAGCCGTCGGAGACCACGTGGTGCATGGCGAGCAGCAGCACGTGCTCGTCCTCCGCGACCCGCGCCAGCCGCGCGCGGAACAGCGGCCCCCGCGCCAGGTCGAACGGCCGCCGCGCCTCCCCGCGCTCCAGCTCCGCCAGCCTGGCGCCCCGCTCGCCGCCGGGGACGGCGCTCAGGTCGTCCACCGGGAGCGGCACCGCCGCGGCGGACCCGACGACCTGCACCGGCTCGCCCTCCCGCAGCTCGATCGTCGTCCGCAGCGCATCGTGTCGCCGAACGATCTCCTCCAGCGCGCGCCGGAGCGCGTCGCGGTCCAGCGCGCCGGACAGCCGCACCAGGGCGGGGACGTTGTAGACCGGGCTGCCGGGGTCCAGCCGGTCCAGCACCCAGAGCCGCTGCTGCGAAAACGAGAGCGGCGCCGGCTCGCCGTCGGCCGCGCGGCGCGGCGCCGGGACGTCGGCCGGGCGCGCGGCGGCGTCCACCCGCCCGGCCAGCGCCGCCACGGTCCGCGCCTCCAGCACGGCCGCCAGCGGCAGCTCCGCGCCCAGGCTCTCCCGCACGCGCGCGACGACCCGCATGGCGAGCAGCGAGTGGCCGCCCAGCTCCAGGAAGTCGTCCGCGACGCCGGGGGAATCGACGCCCAGCACCTCCGCCCAGATCCCGGCGAGCGCCCGCTCGGTCGGCGTCCGCGGCTCGACGCGGTCCGACGCGGAGCCCGTGCTCGCCGGCACGGGGAGCGCGGCGCGGTCCGTCTTGCCGTTGGGCGTCAGCGGCAGCGCGTCCAGCACGGTCCACGCGCCCGGCACCATCGGCTCGGGGAGCCGCGCGCGGACGAAGCCGCGCACCCGGTCGACCGCCAGGGCCCCGGGCTCGCGGGGGACCAGGTAGGCAGCGAGACGCGGGTCGCCCGGCACGTCCTCGCGCAGCAGCACCACGGCGTCGCGCACCCCGGGCGCCTCCACGAGCACGGCCTCGATCTCCCCCGGCTCGATGCGGAAGCCGCGCAGCTTCACCTGGAAATCCAGCCGCCCCAGGAACTCCAGCTCGCCGTCGGCCCGCTCCCGCGCCGAGTCGCCGGTGCGGTACAGCCTGGCCCCAGGCTCCCCGCCGAACGGGTCCGGGACGAAGCGCTCGGCCGTGGCGTCCGGCCGCCCCTGGTAGCCGCGCGCCAGCCCCGCCCCACCCAGGTACACCTCCCCGGACTCGCCGCCCCGGACCGGCTCCATCCCCGCGTCCAGCACGTACGCCGCCGTCCCCGCGACCGGCCGGCCGATGGCGGGCGCCCGCTCCTCGCGCCGGGGGACCAGGGCCCAGGTGGAGTAGACGGTGTCCTCGGTGGGTCCGTACAGGTTGTAGACCGCCTCCACGTGCGGCAGCGCGTACAGCTCGTCCGCCAGCCCGCGCTTCAGCGCCTCGCCCGCCAGGCACACGGTCCGCACCGACGGCGGGATCGCCCCGGCGCGCGCCAGCGCCGCCGCGGCGGAGGGAACGGTGTGCAGCAGGGTGACCCGGCCGCGCGCGGGGAGGGAGGCGAGCGCCAGCGCGTCGTCGGCCAGCACCACCGTGCCGCCGCGGCCCAGCGGCAGGAACAGCTCGAAGACGGACATGTCGAAGCCCAGCGAGGTGGCCGCCAGCACGCCGCCCAGAAGCTCGTCGGCGAACACGCCGGCGGCCCAGTCCAGCAGCGCGGCCGCGCTCCGGTGCTCGACCTGCACCCCCTTGGGCCGGCCCGTCGACCCGGAGGTGTAGATCAGGTACGCCAGGTTGTCCGGCGAGACGGCACCGGCCTTGCCATGACACGGGTCGGATCCCGCCACAACCCGGTCGACGAGCACGGCCTCGCCGCCGAACTCCGGCAGCCGGTCCCGCAGGTGCGACTCCGTCACCAGCACCCGCACGTCCGCGTCGCGGAGGACGAAGGCCAGGCGCTCGCGGGGATACCTGGGGTCCAGCGGCACGTAGGCGCCGCCCGCCGCCAGCACGCCGAGCACCGCCGCCACCATCTCCGGCCCGCGCCCCGTGCAGACGCCCACGCGGGCCTCGGGGCCCACGCCCAGCGCGCGGAGGCGCGCGGCGAGCCCGGCGGACCGGGCGTGCAGCTCGCCGTAGGTGACGTGCCCGGTCCCGTGTACCAGCGCGACCCGCTCCGGGGCGCGCGCCGCCCAGCCCTGGAAGGCGTGGTGCAGGCACGAGGCGCCGGAACCGGGTCCGGTGTCGCGGGGCGGTGGCGGGACGGAGCTGCGCGGCACTGGCGATCCTTCGGGCGGCGGCGACCTCGGTGCCGCGTGGTTCGGCCCCGCCGCGAGCGGGCTCGCGCGGATGCCGGGGCGGCCCCGCCGCGGGGGCGGGACACGTGTGAGCGGGCTGCCGGGCGGACCCTCGCCCGCGCCCGTCGGCGGCGCGGAAAGCAGCGTTTGAGAATACAGCAATCCGGGACGATACTCAAGACGTGCCGCTAACTATGTGGCGCATCGACCTCCCCCGCGCGCCCCGCTCCCGCACCGCCTCCGGACCCGCCGGCCGGAGGCCCCGCCCCCCCGCAGCCGGAGCCCCCTCCATCCATCCGGGCCCGGCGCTGGACAGCCCCGGGACGCAGACGTAAGATGACCCATTCCGCCGACAGACCCGCCCCACCGCACCCGCCGACCCCATTGCATCCAGGGCCGCAGGCCACGCGTCCGCTGTTCTTCCTCCACTCCGACCCGGTGCTGCGCGAGCGCGTCCTCCGCGCCGCCGGCGAGCGCTTCGAGTGCGTCACCGTCCCCGGCTGGGACTCGCTGATCCGCTTCCTTTCCGAGGCGCCGCTGACCGCCATCGCCGTGGTCGATCCGTACGCGGAGACGCCGCCGGGGCGCAAGGAGCTGTCGGAGAAGCTGAGGACCCTCCTCGCCCGCTTCCCGTCGGCCACCGTGCTGGCCGCGCTGGAGATCCGCCCGGGGCGCTTCCACGACCTGCGGACGCTGGGCGAGTGGGGCGTCGCCGAGGTGATCGCCCTGGACCGCGACGAGACCGCCGAGAGCATCGCCCGCAAGATCAGGTCGTCCCAGGGGCGCCTGCTGCGCAGCTTCCTGGCGAACTCGCTCCCCTCCTTCGTGTCCAGCCGCGGGCGCGCCGTGCTGATGGCCGCGGCGGAGGTGGCGGCCCGCGTCGGCCAGGGGAGCGACCTGGCCGAGTCGCTGCACCTCACCGACCGGGCGCTCCTGCGCTGGTGCGAGCGGTCCCACCTCCCGCCCCCGCGCCGCCTGCTGGCCTGGGTGCGCGTCCTGTTCGCCGCCGAGCTCCTGGACTACCCCGAGCAGACCGTGCTCAGCGTGGCCCACACCTGCGGCTACGCCACCGACAGCAGCCTGCGCCGGGCGGTGCAGGAGTTCACCGGCTCCACCCCCACGGAGCTGCGCCGCATGGGCGCCTTCGCCACCGCCGCCGACGCCTTCCTGGCCGAGCTGCTCCGCATCCGCGCGGAGTCCGACCCCGCCGGTCCCGCCGGCGGCGACGAGCCCGACGAGGCGTAGCCCGCGCGGCCGTTGCGAAATGCGGCGTCCGCCGCGTTTCGCGGCGCCGGGCTCCCGGCACACACGCGACGAGGGGCCCGGGATCGCTCCCGGGCCCCTCGCGCTCCCGCCGCCGCCGGCTACTGCCTGCGGACGGTCTCCAGCTCCAGCACCACCTGCACGTCGTTCCCCACCACCAGCCCGCCCGCCTCGGTCATGCGGCTCCAGGTGAGCCCGTACTGCGTGCGGTCCAGCGTGGCGGTGGCGTTGAAGGCCATGCGGTCGCGCCCGTCGGGGCCCTTCACCGGCCCCACCCTCTCCACGTCCAGCACGATCGGCCGGGTGACGCCGCGCATGGTGAGCGTGCCGTCCAGCTTGAACGCGTCGCCGCGCGCCTCCCGCAGCCGCCCGGCCGTGAAGGTGATCTCCGGGTACTTCTCCGCCTCGAAGAAGTCCGCGCTGCGCAGGTGGTCGTCGCGGCGCTCGTTGTCCGTGTCGATGCTGGCCGTCTTGATGGCCGCGCGGGCGCGCGAGGCGGCCGGGTTCTGCGGGTCGTACGAGATGGTCCCCGAGAAGTCGCGGAAGCGCCCCGTCACCGTGCTGATCCCCAGGTGCTTGACCTTGAAGAGCACCTGCGAGTGGGAGGGGTCGATCTCGTACTCCGCGGCCGCCGCGGGGCGGACGTGCGCGGTGCCCGTGCGGGCGGTCCCGCTCCACGCGGGGAGGGCGCCCACGCCCAGGGCGAGGGCGGCGAGCAGCAACGTACGGCGGGTCGTCATGCGGTGGTGTCCCTGGTTTTCAGTGATTTCCTGGTCCCGCGGATGGGAGCACGCTGATACCGCGCCCCGCCCGGAGAGATCCCGCCGGCTATCCGGCCGCGGCGTCGTCCCACCGCCAGCAGGCCACGTCCCAGCCCTCCCCCTCCGCCACCAGCGCGGCGCGGTAGCCGGGAGCGGGGTCCGGGAGCCCGCGGAGCGACCAGCGCTCCGCCTGCTGCGGGTCGCGCGAGGCGAGCAGCCGGGCGGGCTCGCCGGGCGCCAGCGAAACGTCGAAGACGTGCAGCGGAAAGGAGAGCCCCTCGCCCACGGCCTTGATGTAGGCCTCCTTGCGCGTCCAGCAGTTGAAGAACGCGTCGTCGCGGACCTCCTCCGGGAGCGCGCGGAACACCGCCACCTCCGCCTGCGAGAAGAAGCGCTCGGCGATGTCCAGCCCGTCCTCCATGCGGCGCACCTCCTCCACGTCCACCCCCAGCTCCCGCGCCCGCGCGAAGGCGAAGAGCGCCATCTCCCCCGAGTGGGACACGTTGAAGCGGATCCCGTGCGCCGCGAAGGCGTCGGCGAGCACCGGCTTGCCGTGCGACTCGTAGCGGAAGGCGACGGCGCGCGGATCAGCGCCCAGGTAGCGCCCCAGGAGCGAGCGGAGCACCCCTCGCGCGACGGTGAAGCGCCTGCGGTCGCGCTCGAAGCGGAAGCGCTCCGCCCGCGCCTTCTCGTCGGGCGCCAGGAGCGCCGCGTGGCGCTGCACCGCGGCGGCCGGCGGGTCCAGCGGCGCCGCCCACACGTGCACCGCGTCGGCGTTCAGCGCCGGGGGACGCGGCGGGCTCCCCCACTCCTCTGGCGAGCTCATGTGCGCTGCGGCTCCCGGAGCCGCCCGAGCACGCCCTGGAGGTCCTGCGCCAGGTCGCGGAGGACCAGCGCCTGCGCCGTGTGGATGAAGAAGTGGTCTCCCGGCAGCATCCGCGCGTCGAACTCCGCGCGCGTGTGCCGGCTCCAGGCCTCCATGTCCTCGTGGGTCGCCTTGGGGTCGCTCAGGCCGCCGGTCGCGGTGATCGGCACGTCCAGCGGCTCCTCTTCCCGGTGCACGTACGTCTCGTGGATCGCCGCGTCCGCCCGCATCAGCGGGATCAGCAGGTGCATCAGCTCCTCGTTGCGGAGGATCTCGTCGGGGGTGCCGTTCAGCCGGCGCATCTCCGCGATCAGTTCCTCGTCCGACAGGGCGTGGATCGGCGGGTCGGGGTCGGGGAGGTGGGGAGCGGGGCACGCCGCGGCGAAGACGTGGACCGCCTGCTTCGTCCCCCGGCGCCGCAGCTCCCGGGCGAGCTCGAAGCTCACCAGCGCGCCGTTGCTGTAGCCGTAGAAGGCGAACGGCAGGTCCGTGTAAGGCTCCAGCGCCCCCGCCAGCGTGCTCACCAGCGGCTCCAGCCGGTCGAAGGCGGGCTCGCGCAGACGGCTCTCCCGTCCGGGGAGTTGCACGGGGCACACGTCCACCTCGCGCGGCAGGCTCTGCTGCCAGCTGCGGAAGATGGACGCGCCGCCGGCCGCGTAGGGAAAGCAGAACAGGCGCAGGCGCGCGGCCGGGTTGGGCGGGCGCCGGAGGATCCAGGGGTCAGCCGCGGGCGGACGGGTCATCTGTGGGTGGGCGGAGTCCGGGGGGAGCGTGAAGACCCCGGCGGAGGAGCGAGTCCCCCGCCGGGGTTGTCTGCGTGGCGCAGGTCCGGGACGGTCCGGGATCAGCCCAGGCCGGCCGCCTGCATCTTCTCGCGGAGGCTCTTGGGACGCATGTCGGTCCAGACCTCCTTGATGTGGGCCAGGCACACGTCCTTGAGGCCCTGCACGCCGACCTCGTTCCAGCCCAGCGGCAGCTCCTTGTGCGCCGGCCAGATCGAGTACTGCTCCTCGTGGTTGACGACCACCTTGTAGATCGTGGTGTCTTCCTTTTCGTCCCTGCTGCTCATGCTGACTCCTTCTGGTGTGTTGAGTGGACCGGACGAGAACGATCCCTGGCGGAGACGAACCTCCGCTTCGATCCCGGATCTCGCTCCCGCGCAGCGGCGGCCGGGTCCGGGAACCCCTTGCGGATGGCCGCCGGGGCGGGCTCCGCGCCCGGCGACATCCTCGAAGACCTTGATATGGAGCGGCGCGTGGATTATTACTGCTGTCGCGGCGGCCCGAGCGTCCACGAGCCGACTCGCCCTGACGCCTCCCGAGCTGTAGCCCCCCCCCGTTCCCATTCGGGAACAAGCAAGATGCCCGCATTCCTGCATTCGGCGGTCGTGCCGCGAACCAGAATAGGCAATCGGGATTCCGCGCGCAACCCCTGACGGGAAAGATACGGCAGGAGCCCGGACACGATCTGTTTGGTCCTCGGTCCCGCCGGACCGAGCTCCCCCGGCCCCCGAGCACCGGCCCGCAACACCTTGATTCGGCACGCGTTGCATGCCTGTCCAAAAACACGCGTCCACCAGGGCGCGGGGCCGATCCGCCCCACGCCGCACTCGCAGCACCCCCGCCGGCGTGTGACGGACGGAAATCCCGGCCCGGTATTTGCCGACACCAACGAAAAATCAGCCGCATCAAGCATTTGCGGTCTGCCATGTTCCGAACCGGAAGTTTTCGGAGTGAACAAACTGATACACCTGGTGGTAACACTCCCCAGCCGGTGGCACCAAAGTCATGCTCAGCTTGTGGCGTCCACCACCCAAGACTATTACTATATCTGAACGATATGGAACAGAGACGTTGTCCACGAACCCTCAGACTCCGCGATTTCGGAACGAAATCAAACGAGGAGCCGACATGAAGAGTACCCAGTCCAAGGCCGTTTCCCGCCGTGCCCCCCGCCCCGTGCGGGTCCCGCCCCCGCTGACGCGTGGGGACGAGAAGTTCGAGGGCTCCAGCGTCCTGACGGAGTTCGAGGGCGACTTCGGGATCCTGCTCTGGCAGTCGCTCCGCAACGTGCTCCTCTGGAACGCGACGGACCCGACGCGCCGCAAGGGGCTCTTCTCCTCGGGCGCAGAGGAGCGGCGTCGGGTGAAGCTGCTGTCCGCCGACATGGACGACGCGCTGCGCGCGCCGCTCGCCGTGCTCGCGCGGCTCCTCGCCGACCCCGCCGGCGCCGACCGCCGCCGGGTCTCCTCGGCCTGCCTCAAGATCGCCGACTGGGCCGAGAAGAAGGAAGCTCTGGCCACGGCGCTCGCGTTCACGCAGGCCGCGGCCCTGACCGGCACCAATGACGCCCGGATCTCCTACGCAGTGGGCCGCATCGCCCGCCAGCGGGCCGAGTATCCCCGCGCCGAGACCTGGTTCCGCCGGGCGATCCTGCTGGGCCGCCAGGGCGGCGACTGGGAATCGTACGCCATGGCGTTCGGCGGACTCGGAAACCTCTACATCCAGCGCGGCAATTTCCCGGCTGCCCACAAGGCGCATCTCAGGGCATACCGCGCGGCGAAGCGGAAGGGACTGCGGAACGTTCAGGCGATGTCGCTCCACGACCTGTTCGTGATTGCCGTGCAGCGGCATCAGGTTCGCGAGGCTGAGGAACTTGCGGCCTCGGCACTCAAGGCTTACGGCGCCGGCCATTCCCGTCTGCCGTTCCTTGCGCACGACGTCGCGGTCTTCTGGATGGACCAGGGCGTATACGCACCCGCCCTTACCGTCCTATCTGCACTCCAGCCTCACTTCCAACGGCCTACGGAGCAAGCGCGTGTGCTCGCGCACATCGCTCTGGCTGCGGCAGGGCTCGGAGAGATGGAGCGGTACGAGGAAGCCTGGACGACTGCATCGAACTTGGTAACAGGTACAGCGACGGCCGGCACCGCTTCGGTGTACCTCTCGCTGGCAGACGCTGCCGCCATGGCACACCAGTGGGAACGCACGGCCGTTGTTGCCAAGCAGGCGATCCTGCTTGCGGATGTGCGAGAGGAAGCCGGGCTCAAGGAACGTGCTGAGACGCGCCTCGCCGAAGCGGCGAACGGCCAGCGTGCGCCCGAGACGGACGAGGCCCGAGTTGAGCAATGGATCTCGGACCATGCGGATGCACTGGCCGAGAACTTCGCGAAGTCTTTGCAAACGAGCGTGGCCACCCGCTGATCGCGAACGGCCACTGAGAACAGAAGGGGGCAACCTTCGTGGTTGCCCCCCTTCCATGCAGGTCCGATTTTCAGGGCAAGTCAGCCGCGGAAATCGTTGTGTTGGTGTATGCCGAGACGGAGTCGCTGCCTGCTTTCAGGCCGGAACCGAACAAAGTGCCATTCATGACCGGACTGGAAGGCCTACGCAGTTCCGGGGCAGTCGCATCGTTGCTGCACGCGGCGAGAGCGATCAGGGCAGCTGCGGCGAGGGACAGGCGAGCCAGTCTCATCTGGAGTCCTTGTAGCGGGGGAACGGGCACTGTGAGTTGTCGGGCGGGAGTTACGCTACAATCTGGTGAGTTTCCGCGCGGCTGCCAACACATGTCCGTCTAATAATCAGATAGATCCCGACAACGCCATGCAATCCGTATCACGAGTCCTGCTGGTTCTCCACCCGGACGAGGCGTTCCGCGACCGCGTCCACAAGGTGGGGACGGCGCGTTTCCGCTGCTGGTCGGTGGCGAACTGGGACGCGCTGCGCGACGCCGTGCGCGACGCCCCTCCCGCCGCCATCGTGGTGGTGGACCCTTACATGGAGATGCCGAGCCGGCGCGAGCTGTCGCCCAAGCTGCGGAGCCTCCTGTGGGAGTTCCCCTCCGTGACGGTGCTCGCCGCCATGTCGCTCCGTCCGGACCGCTTCCGCGACTTCCACATCCTGGGGGAGTGGGGCGTGACGGAAGTGATCGACATGGAGGAGGAGAACACCACCGAGGCCGTGGAGAAGCGGCTCCGCGCGGCGTACGGGAGCCCGATCCAGCGGCTCCTGGACCGCTCGCTGCCCCCGTACGTCTCCGGGCGCGCCCGCTCCATCCTGGCGGCGGCAGCGGAGGTCGCGGCCGCCGGCGGGCAGGGGCGCGACCTGGCGCGGTCGCTCCACCTGTCGGAGCGGACGCTGCTGCGCTGGTGCGAGCGCACGGACCTGCCGCCGCCGCGGCGGGTGATGGCCTGGATGCGCATCCTGTTCGCGGCGGACCTGCTGGACGACCCCGGCCGCACCGTGCTCAGCGTGGCCCACGCCTGCGGGTACGTGTCCGACAGCAGCCTGCGCCGCGCGATGCAGGACTTCCTGGGGATCCCGCCCACCGCGCTGCGCGAGCAGGGCGCCTTCGCCACCGCCTCGCGGATGATGGTGAACGAGCTGTTCGAGCTGCGCCGCCGCGGGCGCGAGGCCCGCGCGGAAAAGGCGGTCCGGGCCGGCTGAGCGGCGCACCCACCCCGCGTCCGCCGGAGACAACGTGCCCCCGTCCCTCGCGAAGGGACGGGGGCACGTCGCACCCGGGTGCAGCCGGGCGTCAGTCGGCGGCGCCGGCCGCTGCGGGCTCCGGCTCGGGCTCGGCCGGGGGAGAGGGGGTGGCGTTGATCGCGTCGGGCAGCTCCTCCTCCAGGTTGCGGATACGGGGGTCGAAGATCCCCGCAAGGGCGGCGAGCACCATCAGCACCCCCGCGGCGATCATCATCAGCCCCATCCCCCGCCCCGGCCCCACCCCGATGACGCTCCCCACGCTCCCGGCGAGCGCCCCGCCGGGGCGGAGGAGCGGCTCGACCACCCGGTCCGCGAGCGGGCCGGCCGCGAGGTACCCGACCGGCGCGCTGGACATGGCGACCATCTGGATGGTCGCGAAGACGCGGCCCTGCACCTCCGGGGCGACCTTGCGCATCATCACGGCCGT
>JBFMFL010000086.1:0-22810 GCA_040752145.1 Gemmatimonadota bacterium | reverse complement strand
AGTTCGCCCGACGCGCTGTCGTTCTCCCCCTCCCCCCTTGCGGGGGAGGGGGCCGGGGGGAGGGGGGTCCCGTCGACACGCACCACCTCGCCCCCGAACGACCCCACCCGCCCCGCCGTCGCCGCCGACGCCACCACCAGCGGCGCCCCGGCGTCGGCCAGCATGAAGGCGATGCGCTCGTCCGGGACGGCGGGGTCGATGGGGAGGTACGCGGCGCCCGCCTTGAGCACCGCGAGCTGCGCCACCACCAGCTCCGGGGTGCGCTCCAGCAGCACGCCCACCCGCGTCTCCGGCCCGGCGCCGCGCTCGCGCAGGTGTGCCGCGAGACGGGCGGCGCGCGCGTCCAGCTCGGCATAGGAGAGCGCCGTGGCGCCGGAGACGACGGCGGGCGCGTCCGGGCGGCGGCGGGCCTGCTCCGCGACCAGTTCGTGGACCGGCGGGCCGGCCGGGCGCGGGCGGTCCGTCGCGTTCCACTCCCGCACGACCCGGCGGCGCTCGTCGGCGGAGAGCAGCGGCAGCGCGGAGACGGGGCGGTCGGGATGGGCGGCGATCCCGGCGAGGAGCACCCGGAAGTGCTCCGCCATCCGCTCCACGGTCGCCGCGTCGAACAGGTCCGTCGCGTACTCGAAGGCGGCGGTCGCGGCGGGGCCCTCGTCCGCCACCTCCAGCGTCAGGTCGAACTTGGCTGTGCCGGTCTCCTCCTCCTCCTCCAGCGTCCACTCGACGCCGGCGGCCACGCGCGGCTCCGGGTGCGCGCCGCGCAGCGCGAACATCACCTGCACCAGCGGCGTGCGGCCCGGGTCGCGCTCCGGCTGCACGGCGTCCACCACGCGGTCGAACGGGGCGTCCTGGTGCGCATGGCCGTCCAGGGTCGCGCGCCGCACGCGGCCCAGCAGCTCGCGGAACGACGGATCGCCCCGGAGGTCCGCGCGCAGGGCGAGCGTGTTCACGAAGAACCCCACCAGCCCGTGCAGCTCCGGCCGGGTGCGGTGCGTCGCAGGCGTGCCCACCACCAGCTGGTCCTCGCCCGCGTAGCGCGCCAGCAGCAGCCCGAAGGCGGCGAGCAGGGCCATGAACGGCGTGGCGTCGGCGTCCGCGGCGAGCGCGCGCAGGCCGGCCATGGCGTCCGCGGGGAGGGCGAAGCGGTGGAGCGCGCCGCGGAAGCTCTGCGCGGGCGGCCGGGGGCGGTCGGCGGGGAGGTCGAGGACGGTCGGCGCGCCGGAAAGCGCCTCGCGCCACCAGGCGAGGTGCGCGTCCAGGGCCGCGCCGGCGACCTGCTCCCGCTGCCAGGCGGCGTAGTCGGAGTAGCGGACCGGAAGCGTCGCGAGCGGCGGCGGCGCGCCCGCCGCGAAGGCGGCGTACAGCTCGGCCAGCTCGCGGAAGAGCACGTCCAGCGACCAGCCGTCGCTCACCGCGTGGTGCATGGCGAGCAGCAGCCGGTGCTCGTCCGGGGCGAGGCGCAGCAGGCGGGCGCGGAAGAGCGGCCCGCGCTCCAGGTCGAAGGGGGCCGCGGCCTCCTCGCGGGCCACGCGCAGGGCCTCCGCGTCGCCGCCGACGGCCTCGACCCGCAGGGCGGCGGGCGCGGCGGGCGCGGCGGGGAGCACGATCTGCACGGGCGCGCCGTCCCGCTCCGCGAACACGGTGCGCAGCGGCTCGTGGCGGCGCACCGTCTCGTCCACGGCGCGGCGCAGGGCGTCCGCGTCCAGCGGGCCGCGCAGGCGGACGGCGTACGCCATGGTGTACACGCCCGCCCCGGCGCCCAGCCGCTCCGTGAGCCACAGGCGCTCCTGGGCGTGCGAGAGCGGCGCGGGCCCCAGGGCGGGGTCGCGCGGGCGGATGCCGCCCGGGGGCGCGTCGCCCCGGGACAGCTTCATCCGCGCCTCCAGGAGCCGCCGCTTCTCGGGCGACAGCTCCGCCAGCTTCCGGGACAGGTCGCTCATCGCGTCGTCGGGCGCCGCACCGTGGGAAGGACGGCGGCGGGCGTCAGGCGCCCGCCTTCGCCAGCTTGCCCATCAGCCGGTCGAGCGACTTCTGGCTCACCTTCACCGAGGGGAAGTCGGACGGGGTGTAGCCGCCCGCGTCGGCGGAGCGGCAGTGGGCGAGGATACCGCGGAGCGCGTCCAGGAAGCGGTCCGCCAGCGCGCGCACGGTCTCCTCGCGGTGGATCTCCGCGCCGAAGGTCCAGCCCACGCGCAGCTCGCCGTCCGACACCGCGGCGTTCACCTCCAGCAGGTGCGTGCGCGGGTTGGCCGCGCCGCGCGCCGGGCCGGCCGCCGCCGGGGTGACGCGGAAGAGCGCGTCGGCGGAGCGGCCGGCGTCGAACTGGCCCAGGTAGTTGAAGGCGATCCCCGGACGCGGCGCCTCCGCCAGGGCGCGCGCGGTCTCCGCGTCGGGCGACATCCAGCGCAGCAGCCCCCAGCCGATCCCCTGCCGGGGGACGCGCCGCAGCTGCTCCTTGACCGCCTTGAGCGCCGCGCCGGGGCCGGCGCCGGGGGCCACCTCCAGCCGCGCCGGGTGGATGGAGGTGAACCAGCCCACGGTGCGCGACAGGTCCACCCCGTCGAACAGCTCCTCGCGGCCGTGGGACTCCAGGTCCAGCAGCAGCGGCCCGCCGCCCGTCCACCCGCCGACGGCCAGGGCGAGCGCCGCGAGCAGCGTCTCGTCCACCCGCGTGTGGTAGGCGCGCGTCGCCTCCGTGAGCAGCGCCCGCGTCTCGTCCGCGCCCAGCGCCACCGTCACCGTGCGCGCCGAGCCCTCCGGGTTCCCGCCGTCGGCGAAGTCCACGGGGAGCGCCGCGGCGCCCGGGGCGACGACGTCCGTCCACAGCGCGGCCTCCGCCGCCGGGGCGCCGCCGCGGGCGTGCTCCGCCAGCCGCTCCGCCCAGCTCCGGTACGACGCGGTCTTCGCCGGGAGCGACAGCGGCTCGTGGCGGACCAGCTTGCGGTACGCCGTCTCCAGGTCCTCCAGCAGCGGGCGCCAGGAGACGCCGTCCACCACCAGGTGGTGAACGGCCAGCAGCAGCCGCGCCGGGCGCCCCGGCCCCGCGTCGAAGAGCGCCGCGCGCGCCAGCGGCCCGTGCTCCAGGTCCATCCCCGCCTGGGTCGCCGCGCCGTGCTCCCGCACCGCGCCGGCGAGGTCGGCGTCCGCGACGCCCGCCAGGTCCACGCGCTCCAGCGGGAAGGCGCCCTCCGCCGCGTACGCCTGGGTCCACCCCTGCGGCGTGCGGCGGAAGCGCAGCCGCAGCGAGTCGTGCTGCGCCAGCACGGAGGCCAGCGCGCGCTCCAGCGCCGCGGGGTCCACCGGGCCCGCGGCCTCCAGCACCAGCGACTGGTTCCAGTGCCCGGGCGCCGGCAGCTCCTGTGCAAAGAACCACCGCTGCACCGGCGTCAGCGGCACCTCGCCGGCGGTGGAGGCGTCCTCCGCGCGCGGCGCCTCCGCCGCCCGGGCGGCCAGCGCCAGCTCCGCCACCGTCTGGTTCCGGAAGACGAGCTGCGGCGAGATCTTCATCCCCGCCGCGGCCGCGCGGGCGACCACCTGGATGGAGAGGATGCTGTCGCCGCCCAGCTCGAAGAAGTTGTCGTGGACGCCCACGCGCTCCACGCGCAGCGTCTCCGCCCAGATCGCCGCCAGCGCGCGCTCGGCGTCGGTGCGCGGCGCCTCGTAGCCGTGCTCCTCCCGGGGCCGGTCCTGCTGCGGCGCGGGGAGCGCCTTCCTGTCCAGCTTGCCGTTGGGGGTGACGGGGAGCGTTTCCAGCGGCACGAACGCCGCGGGCACCATGTACTCCGGGAGCCGCTCGCGCAGCCAGGCGCGCAGGTCGGCGGCGGGTGGAGCCTCCGCGCCCGCCTGCGGGACCACGTAGGCGACCAGGCGCTTGACGCGCGGCTCCTCCTCGCGCGCGGCCACCACCACGTCGCGCAGCGCGGGGTGCCCGCAGAGCGCCGTCTCGATCTCGCCCAGCTCGATGCGGAAGCCGCGCACCTTGACCTGCGCGTCCAGCCGGCCCAGGAACTCCATGGTCCCGTCCCACCAGAAGCGGGCGCGGTCGCCGGTGCGGTAGACGCGCGCGCCGGGCGTCCCGCCGAACGGGTCCGGGACGAACTTGACGGCCGTCAGCTCGGGCGCGGCGGCGTACCCCTCCGCCAGCACCTCCCCGCCGATGTACAGGTCGCCCGCCACGCCCGTGGGCGCGGGCCGCATGGTCTCGTCCAGCACGTAGTAGCGCGCGTTCCGCATGGGGCGGCCGTACGGGATGCTGGTCCAGTCCGGGTCCACCACGCCCACGCGGTGGAAGTTGGACCACACCGTGGCCTCCGTGGCGCCGCCCAGGCTCACCACCTCGGCGGCGGGGAAGCGGCGCCGCACCTGGTCCGGCAGGGCGACGGGGATCCAGTCGCCGCTCAGGAACACCAGCCGGAGCGCCGCCGGCTCCTCCGCGCCGAAGAAGGGGACCAGCTGCTGGAGCGCCGCCGGGGCCGAGTCCCAGAAGGTGACCGGCTCCTCCGCCAGGATCCGCACCAGCCGCTCCGGGTCGCGCGTCTCGTCGGCGGTGGCGACGCGCACCGAGCCGCCCGCCGCCAGCAGCCCGAACACGTCGTACACCGACAGGTCGAACGACAGCGAGGTGACGAACAGCACCCGGTCCGCGGGGCCCACGCCGAACGTCCCGTTGACCCAGTCGATCAGGTTCACGGCGGGCGCATGGCGGACCATCACCCCCTTGGGCGCCCCCGTGGAGCCCGAGGTGAAGATCACGTAGGCCAGGTCGTCCGCCCCCACGCCGGAGTCCACGGGCGTATCCGGGAGCGCATCGGTCTCCGCCTGCGTCCACACCCGCACCGGGCCGCCCGCCGGCGCCGAAAACGAGCCGCCGCGGTCCACGCACACCAGCTCGCGGAGCGACGGCAGCTCCGGCGCCAGGGCGGCCAGCACGCCCGCGTGCGCCGTCCCGGTGACGACCACGGCGGCCTCCAGCGAGCCCAGCACCGCGGCCATGCGCGCCGGCGGGTGGCCGACCTCCACCGGGACGTAGACGCCGCCCGCCTTGAGGATCCCCAGCAGCGCGGGGACCATCTCCGCCGAGCGCTCCAGGTGTACGCCCACGTACACGCCGGGGCCCACGCCCAGCCCGCGCAGGCGGCGCGCCAGCCGGTTGGCCTCGCGCTCCACCTCGCCGTACGTCAGCGTCCGCTCGCCGCACACGACGGCCACGGCGTCCGGCTCGGCCGCCGCGCGCGCCTCGAACAGCTGGTGGATGCAGACGCCGCGCGGGTAGTCGGCGTCGGTGTCGTTCCACTCGTGGACCAGCCGGCGCGTCTCCATCTCCGAGAGCAGCGGCAGGTCGAGCAGGCGCGTCTCCGGGTCGGCGACCGCGGCCTCCAGCAGCGCGCGGAAGTGCCCCACCATCCGCTCCACCGCGGCGTGGTCGAACAGGTCCATGGAGTACTCCAGGACCCCCGTCAGCCCGTCGTCCGCGTCGGTCATCCCCAGCAGGATGCTGAGCCGCGAGCGCCCGGTGTCCGTGGGCACCGGCGTCACCGCCACCTCGCCCATGCGCAGCTCCGCGGCGGTCGCGCCGGGGTGGACCACGAACATCACCTGGAAGAGCGGGTTCTGCCCGGGGTCGCGCTCGGGGTGCAGCTCGTCCACCAGCCGCTCGAAGGGGACCTCGCCGTGCGCGAAGGCGCCCAGCGCGGCGTCGCGCACGCGGCGCAGCAGCTCGCGGAAGGTGGGGTTCCCCTCCGCCGAGGCGCGCACCACCACCGTGTTGGTGAAGCAGCCGATCAGCCCCTCGGTCTCGGCGCGGGTGCGAACCTGGATCGGCGTGCCCACCAGCAGGTCCGCCTCGCCGGTGTAGCGGTGCAGCAGCGCGTCCCAGGCCGCCAGCAGCGCCATGAAGACGGTCGCGCCCTCGGCGCGGGCCAGCTCCCGGACGCGCTCCGACAGCTCCCGCGGGAAGGCGAAGCGGAAGCCCTCGCCGCGGTCCGTCCTCACCCGCGGCACCGGCCGGGCGACGGGGAGCTGGAGCGCGGGGGGCGCGCCGGCCAGCCGCTCGCGCCACCAGGCGAGCTGCGCGTCCAGCAGCTCGCCCTGGAGCCGGCCGCGCTGCCACACGGCGAAGTCGGCGTACTGGATGGGGAGCTCCGGCAGCGGCGACGCCCAGCCGCGCGCGAAGGCGTCGTACAGCGCCGCCAGCTCGCGGAAGAAGATCCCCACCGAGCCGTCGAAGGCGACGTGGTGGGTGACGACGACCAGCACGTGCTCCTCGGCGCCCAGGCGGAGGAGGCGCGCCCTCAGCATGGGCCCGCGCGCCAGGTCGAAGGGCGTGCCGGTCTCGGCGTCGATCAGCCGGCGGGCCTCGGCGGCGCGCGCGGGCTCCGGGAGCGCGGCCAGGTCGTCCACGGGGAGCGGCACGGGCGCGGCGGGCTGCACCGTCTGCACGGGGCGCCCCTCCAGCCCCAGGTACACGGTCCTCAGCGCTTCGTGGCGCCTGACGATCTCCGACAGGGCGCGCCCGAGCGCGTCCGCGTCCAGCCGCCCGTCGAGCCGCAGCGCCATGGGCGAGTTGTACGCGGCGCTCCCCGGCTGCCACTGGTCCAGGAACCAGAGGCGCTGCTGCGCGAACGAGAGCGGAAAGGTGTCGCGCCCGCCGCCCTGCTTCTGCAGGGCGAGCGCGAGGATCCGCCGCTTCTCGGGCGAGAGGGCCGCCAGCCGGCTGGAGATGTCGCTCATCCGCGGTCTTCCGTTGGTCTCGCGCTCCCGGGCCGCGGCTACTCCGCGGACTCCAGCAGCGCCAGGATCTCGTCTTCGGACAGTCCTTCCAGTCCTTCCAGCTCGTCCAGCATCTCCTCGATGCCGCGCGCGCCGCGGCGCACCGGGACGATCTCCGGCTCCGCCGCCGCGACGGCCGACCGGGCCCGCAGCGCCTCCACCTCGCGGGCGATCCCCTCCACCGTGGGCGCCGCGAACAGCGCCGGCAGGGCGAAGTCCAGCCCCGTCGCCTCGCGCAGCCGCGACACCAGCCGCATGGCCCGCAGCGAGTGACCGCCGGACTCGAAGAAGCCGTCCCGGACGCCCACGCGCTCCGCGTCCAGCTCCAGCACCTCGGCCCAGACGCGCGCCACCTCCGCCTCCGTGGCGTCGCGCGGCGGCACCCGGTCCTCCGCCCCGTGGCCCGCCGCCTCCGGCGCGGGGAGGGCACGGCGGTCCAGCTTGCCGGCCGGGGAGAGCGGGAGCGCGTCCAGCGCCACGAACGCGGTGGGCACCATGTACTCCGGGAGCCGCTCCCGCAGCCAGCCGCGCAGCTCCGCCGCGCCCGCCGCCGCGCCGTCCGCCGCGACCGTGTACGCCACCAGCGCGGTGTCGCCCGCGGCGTCGCGCCGGGCCGCCACCGCCGCCGCGGCGACGGCGGGGTGCTCCCGCAGCGCCGCCTCGATCTCGCCGGGCTCGATGCGGAAGCCGCGCACCTTGACCTGGGCGTCGATGCGGCCCAGGAACTCCAGCGCGCCGTCGGCCCGGCGGCGGGCCCGGTCGCCGGTGCGGTACAGCCGCGCCCCCGGTTCCGCGGAGAACGGGTGCGGCACCCACGCGGCGGCGGTCAGCTCCGGCCGCCCCAGGTAGCCCCGCGCCAGCCCGGCGCCGCCCAGGTGCAGCTCCCCCGCGACGCCCGCGGGCGCGGGGCTGCCGGCCGCGTCCAGCACGTACGCCTGGAGGTTGGCGATCGGCCGGCCGATTGCCGCCGGGTCGCCCCGCTCCTCCGCGCCCACCCGGTGGACGGTGGCCCACACCGTGGCCTCCGTGGGCCCGTAGACGTTCCACACCTCCGCCGCCCGCGCCCGCAGCCCGTCCGCCAGGTCGGCGGGCAGCGCCTCGCCGCCGCACAGCACCCGCAGCCCCGGCGTCCCCGTCCACCCGGAGAGGAGGAGCAGCCGCCAGGTCGCCGGGGTGGCCTGCGCCACGGTGACTCCCTCCTCCGCCAGCAGCCGGGCGAGCCGCGCCCCGTCCGCCGCCTCCTCCCGGTCCGCCAGCACCACGCGCGCGCCGACGGCCAGCGGGAGGAACAGCTCCAGCACGGAGATGTCGAAGCCCAGCGTGGTCAGGGCCAGGAAGGCGTCCTCCGCGCCCGCGCCGGGCGTCTCGCGCATGGCGTGGAGGAAGTTCACGACGGAGCGATGTTCAATCGTGACGCCTTTTGGATGCCCCGTAGAACCGGAAGTATAAATGACGTAGGCCGCGTTGTCTGCCCCCGCCCCGCCTTCGGCCGTGGCGCCGCCGTCCACCTCCGCCCGCTTCCCACCGCCGCCGTGGACGGCATCCAGCGAGACGACGCGCACCCCGTCCGCCGGGACCGCGCCGCGCAGCGACTCCTGCGTGACCAGCACCCGCGCCCCCGAGTCGCGGAGCACGTAGGCCAGCCGCTCCGCGGGGTGCGCCGGGTCCAGCGGCACGTACGCGCCGCCGGCCTTCAGCACGCCCAGCAGCGCCGCCAGCATCGCCGGGGTGCGCTCCAGCAGCACGCCCACCCTGGCCTCCGGCCCCACGCCCTCCGCCCGAAGCCGCGCCGCGACCGCGTCCGCGCGCGCCGCCAGCTCGCGGTACGTCCAGCGCTCCGCGCCGCGCGAGACGGCCGGCGCGTCCGGCGCGCGCCGCGCCGCCGCGGCCACCAGGCCGTGCAGCGTGCCCGCCGGGAAGTCGCGCCGGGGCCCCGCGCTCCACGCGAGCACCCGCTCGCGCTCCTCCGCCGTCGCCAGCGCGACGTCGTCCAGCCGCGCCGCCGGGTCCGCGGCGAAGGCGGCGAGCGCGGCGCCCAGGTGGTCCAGCAGCCGCCGCGCCGCCTCCCCGTCGAAGCGGGCCGAGTCGTACGCCAGGCGCAGCCCCAGCCCCGCGCCGGGCACCACCATCAGCGTCAGCGGGAAGTTCGTCCGCTCCAGCGAGCGCGCGCCGGAGACGTACAGCGCCTCGGCGGACGGGGCGCGGAGCGAGTCGTCCACCGGGTAGTTCTCGAAGATCAGCAGGCTCTCGAACAGCGCCTGGCCGGCCGGGACGTCGCTCCACGCCTGCACCTGCACCAGCGGCGCGTGCTCGAAGCGGCGCGCCTCCGACTGCTCCGCCTGCAGCCCGGACAGCCACTCGCCCACGCGCGCGCCGGGACGGAGGCGGGCGCGCACCGGCAGCGTGTTGATGAACAGTCCCACCATCCGCTCCACGCCCGCGATCTCCGCGGGGCGGCCGGAGACGGTGGCGCCGAAGACCACGTCGTCCTCGCCCGCGTAGCGCGCCAGGAGCAGCGCCCAGGCGCCCTGCACCAGGGTGGCGAGCGTCAGCCCGCGCCGCCGCGCCATGGCGAGCAGCGCCGCCGTGGCATCGGCGGGGAGGCGCAGGTCGGCCTCGGCGACGCCGGCGCCGGGCTCCGCCGGGGCGGGGAGCGCCAGCGGGGTGGGCGCCGCGAACCCGGCAAGCGCCCCGCGCCAGAACGCCTCCGCCGCGGTCTCGTCGCGCGAGCGCAGCCACTCGACGAAGTCGCGGTAGGGCCGCGGCCGTGAGTTGTCGACCGGCCGCCCGTCGTGCCGCGCCAGCACCTCGCGCAGCACCATCGCCCCGGACCAGCCGTCCAGCAGCAGGTGGTGCTGCGTCCACAGCAGCCGGTGCTCCCGCTCGCCGGTGCGGAACAGCGCGAACCTCATCAGCGGCGCGCGCGACAGGTCGAAGCCGCGCCGCCGGTCCTCGGCCACGTACGCGTCGAGCCGCGCCTCCCGCTCGTCGGCGGAGAGGCCGCGCCAGTCCTCCACGTGCCAGGGGAGGTCCACGCCCGTCTCCGCAACCTGCAGCGGCTCCGGCACGCCTTCCCACACGAAGGCGGAGCGGAGCGCGGAGTGCGCCTCCACGGTCTCGCTCCACGCCCGCGCCAGCGCCTCCGGGTCCAGCGCGCCGGCCAGCGTCAGGTCCAGCTGCACCAGGTACGGGCTCTCCCCCTCGCCGAGCGCGGCGTGGAAGAGCATCCCCTGCTGCATGGGCGAGAGCGGGTAGACGGCCTCCACCCGGCGGCCGGCGGTCAGCCGGTCCACGCCGGCCTGGTCCAGCCCCGCCAGCGGGAAGTCGGAGGGCGTCCAGCCGCCCGCGCCCGGCGCCGCGCAGTGGGCGACGATCGCCCGCAGCGCGTCCAGGTACGCCGCCGCAATCCGCTCCACCGTCCCGCGGGAGTGGACGCCCTCGGCGTACGTCCACCCCACCTCCAGCCGCCCGCCGGTCACCAGCGCGTTGACGTCCAGCAGGTGGCTGCGGGCGCCGTCGGGGGCATGGACGGGCCCCACGTCGCCGCGCGCGCGCCGGAAGAGCGCGTCGTCCGCGAACGACGCGTCGAAGCGCCCCAGGTAGTTGAGGGAGACCTCGGCCCTGGGCAGGGCGGCGAGGCGGGCGCGGACGTCGTCGCTGCCCAGGTACCGCAGGATCCCGAAGCCCACGCCGCGCCGGGGGACGGCGCGCAGCTGCTCCTTGACCGACATCAGGAGCGCGCCCTCGTCCACGTCGGCCGGCAGAGACAGACGCACCGGGAAGATGGAGGTGAACCAGCCGGTGGTGCGCGTCAGGTCCACGTCGTCGAACAGCGGCTCGCGCCCGTGGCCCTCCATCTCCACCAGCACCTCGTCCGAGCCGGTCCACGCGCCAAGCACCCGGGCGAGCGCGGCGAGCAGCACGTCGTCGATCCGCGTGCGGTACGCGGCCGGCACGTCCTGCAGGAGCGCGCGCGTCTCCTCCTCGCCCAGAGCCGCGACGACCTCGCGCGCGGCGGCCGCGGTGTTGGCCCCCGCGCCGTCGCGGGGGAGCGGCGCCGGCCGCGCGTCCGCCAGCGCGAGCCAGTGGTCCAGCTCCGCCGCGGCCTCGGGGGTGGCGGCATGGCTCGCCAGGCGTTCCGCCCACTCCGCGAACGGCGTGGTCTTCGCCGGCAGCGCCACCGCCTCGCCGCGGGCGAGCTGGCGGTACGCGGTCTCCACGTCCTCCAGCAGCACCCGCCAGGACACGGCATCGACCACCAGGTGGTGGATGGCCAGCAGCAGCAGCCGCTGCGGCCGCTCCTCCTCCGCGGCGAGGAGCGCGGCGCGCACCAGCGGCCCGTCGGCCAGGTCCATCCCCGCCTGGAGCCGCGCCCCGACGGAGGCGACCACGTCGTCCGTGGCGGGTCCGTCCACGCGCTCGAACGCCAGCGTCCCCTCGCCCGCGCCGGGGGTCTGTGTCCACCCCTCCGGGCCGTGGCGGAAGCGGAGCCCCAGCGAGTCGTGCCGGGCCACGACCTGCGCCAGCGCCGCCGCGAGACGGTCGGCGTCCACGGGCTCCGCGGCTTCCAGCAGGAGCGCCTGGTTGTAGTGCTCCGGGCGCGGCAGGGCGCGCTCGAAGAACCAGCGCTGCACCGGCGTGAGCGGCACCGCGGACCCGGCCGCGGCGGCGGGCTTCGCGGCTGTGGCCGGCGCGACCGGCGCGGCGACCCGGGCCAGCCCGGCGACGGTGGGGTGCCTGAACAGGTGCTGGGTGGAGAGCTGGATCCCCGCGCGCTTCGCCCGGGCGACCACCTGGATCCCCAGGATGCTGTCGCCGCCCAGCTCGAAGAAGTTGTCGTTCACTCCCACCGCCGGGACCCTGAGCAGACCGGCCCAGATCTCCGCCAGCCGCCGCTCCGTGTCGGTGCGGGCGTCCTGGAACTCCGCCGCCGCGGCGGAGCGGCCGCCCTCCGGCGCAGGGAGGGCGCGGCGGTCCGTCTTGCCGTTGGGCGTCAGCGGCAGCGACGGCAGCGCGACGAACACCGCCGGCACCATGTACTCCGGGAGCCGCCCGGCCAAATAGGCGCGCAGCTCCGCCGCCCCCGCCTTCCCCGCCACGTACGCCACCAGCCGCCGCGCGCCCGGCTCGTCCTCGCGCGCCACCACCGCGGCCTCGCGCACGCCGGGGTGCGCCAGCAGCGTCGCCTCGATCTCCCCCGGCTCGATGCGGTAGCCGCGCACCTTGACCTGCTCGTCCGCGCGGCCCAGGTACTCCAGCGTCCCGTCGGGCCGCCAGCACGCCCGGTCGCCGGTGCGGTACAGCCGCGCCCCCGGCTCCCGCCCGAACGGGTCGGGGACGAAGCGCTCGGCCGTCAGCTCCGGCCGCCCCTGGTAGCCGCGCGTCACCCCGGCGCCGCCCACGAACAGCTCGCCCGGGGTCCCGGCGGGCGCGGGGTCGCCGTACGCGTCCAGCACGTACAGCCGCGCGTTCGCCACCCCCGCGCCGATGGGCAGCGTGGCCCGCTCCACGTCGCGCGCCGTGACCACGTGAACCGAGCAGCCCACCACCGTCTCCGTGGGCCCGTACTCGTTCACCACCACCGCGCCCGGGGCGATCTCCCGCCAGAGCGCCACCGTCTCCGCCGGCAGCGCCTCGCCGCCCACCACGAAGGTCCGCACGTGGACGTGCTCGCCCTCCAGCTCGCGCCCCAGGAGCGCCAGGTGCGCCGGGGTCAGCTTCACCAGCGTCAGGTCGTCGGCCCGGCGCAGCGTCTCCGCCAGCCCCACCACCTCGGCGCCCTCCGGCACCAGCACCACCCGCCCGCCGGACACCAGCGGCGCCAGCAGCGAGGTGACCGTCAGGTCGAACGAGAGCGACGAGTGCACCGGCGACCCCTCGCCCTCCCCCGCCCCGTACGCCTCCGCGGCCCAGTGCAGGTAGTTGACCACCCCCCGGTGCGGCACCATGACGCCCTTGGGGGCGCCGGTGGAGCCGGAGGTGTAGATGACGTAGGCTAACGACAGGGAACAGGGAACAGGGAACAGGGAACAGCCTGCAACTGCAACGGCAGACTTGTCCTCTGCACCGTTGTTCTCCCCCTCCCCCCTTGCGGGGGAGGGGGCCGGGGGGAGGGGGGTCCCGTTCGACGCACCGAAGCCTGCCTCCACACCGTCGTTCTCCCCCTCTCCCCGTGTGGGAGAGGGGGTCGGGGGGTGAGGGGTGTCGACCAGTACGATCTCGCCCGCGAGCTCCGGCAGCTTCGCCGCCGTCCCGGCGCTCGCCAGCACCACGCGCACGCCGGAGTCCTCCAGCATGTACCGGAGGCGGTCCGGCGGATACGACGGGTCCAGCGGGAGGTAGGCGCCGCCGGCCTTGAGCACGCCGAGCACGGCGGCCACCATCTCCGGGGTGCGCGGCAGGCAGATGCCGACGCGCGCGTCCGGGACGACGCCGCGCCCTCGCAGCAGGGCGGCGACGTCGTTGGCGCGGGCGTCCAGCTCGGCGTAGGTGAGGGAGCCCGCCGCGGACGACACGGCGACGCGCAGCGGCGTGCGGGCGGCCTGGGCCTCGAACAGCTCGTGGACGCAGCGGTTGGCCGGGAACGGCGCCGCGGTGGCGTTCCACTCCTCCAGCACCCGCCTGCGCTCGCGGGCGGAGAGCGGCGAGAAGGCGTCGTAGCGCGCCTCCGGGTCCGCCGCGGCGGCGGCCAGGGCGCGCGCGTACCAGCCGGCCACCTCCTCGGCGCGGGCGTCGCCCAGCACGGTGCCGTCGCGGGTCAGCACCAGCCGCAGCTCGTCGGTGTCCGTCTCCACCACGAAGTTGGCGGTCAGCGGCAGGCTGGTCTCCTCGAAGGTGCGGCGGCCCAGGATCCTCACCCCGGGGACAGCGGCAAGGTCGCGCCAGACGTGGAAGTGGACGTAGTTGAAAGCGGCCTCGAAGGGGGCCGCGCCGCCCGCCAGCTTCTGCACCTCGGCCAGGGGGAAGCGCCGCAGCGGCAGAAGCTCCTCTTCCGCGCGGAACGCGGCGCGGGCCAGGTCGGCCCAGCTGCCGCCGGGCATCTCCACCCGCAGCGGCAGGGCGTTGAGGAACAGCCCCAGCACCCGCTCGCCGTCCGCGTCCTCCGGGCGGCCGTTGGTGGTGACGCCGGTGACGGCGTCCGCCGCGCCGGTGAGCGCGGCCACCACGCGCAGGTGGACGGCCAGCAGCAGGTGCTTGAGCGGCACCCCGGCGCGCCCGGCGGCGGCGCGCAGCGCGCCGGTGAGCCCCGGCGCCAGCGGCGCCTCCAGCTGCCGCACGCCCGGCGCCCCGCCCCGCGGGTCGCGCGGGAGCCGCGCCGGCGCGTCCGCCACGCGCGCCGTCCAGGCCGCGCGCAGCTCGTCCGAGGCCAGGGCGCGGCGCTCCAGCTCCACGTACTCGCCGAAGGACATGCGCGGCGCCGGCGGCGGCGCCGGCGCGTCGTGCCCCAGCCGCGCCGAGTAGATCGTCAGCAGCTCGGTGAGCAGCGCGGCGACGCTCCAGCCGTCCAGGATGGCGTGGTGGAAGCTGACGACGAGCTGGAATCCGTCCTCCCCGCGCCGGAGCAGGTGGAAGCGCAGCAGCGGCGCCGCCTCCCAGTCGAAGCCGCGTCCCTTCTCCGCCTCCATCCACGCGGCGACCGCCTCCTCCTGCCCGGCCGGGGGCAGCGCGGACACGTCCTCCACCTCCACCGGCACCTCGGCGGCGGCGTGTACCAGCGCCAGCGGCTCGGCGTGGCCGGCCAGCTCGAACGAGGTGCGCAGCACCGGGTGCCGCGCCGCCGCCTCGGCGACCGCGGCCCGGAACGCGGCCTCGTCCAGCGGCGCGCCCACGTGCCACCCGAAGATGTCGTGGTACACGGCGCCGGACGGCGACGCCGAGCTGTGGAAGAGCATCCCCAGCTGCAGGCGCGTCAGCGGGTACGCGTCCACCACGTCGGCGGGGAGCGCGGCGCGGTCGGCGGCGCCCACCAGGCGGAAGGGCTCGCCCGCGGTCCGCGCGACGACCCGCTCCCCGGCCACGGCGGCGGCCAGCGCCTCCACGGTCTGGTGCCGGAAGATCAGCGGCAGCGCGATCTCCAGCCCCGCCTCGCGGGCCCGGGCCACCACCCGGATGCTGCGGATGGAGTCGCCGCCCAGCGCGAAGAAGTTGTCGCGCGCCCCCACCCGCTCCACGCCCAGCACCTCGCCCCACACGCGCGCCAGCGCGCGCTCGGCGTCCGTGCGCGGCTCCGCGTACGCGCCGGCCAGCTCCGGGCGGGCGGCGTCCGGCTCCGGGAGCGCGCGGCGGTCCACCTTGCCGTTGGCCGTCAGCGGGAGCGCATCGAGCACCACGAACGCGGCGGGGACCATGTACTCCGGCAGCCGCCCCAGCAGCCCGCCGCGCAGCGACTCCACCGTGGGCGCGGCGCCGTCCGCCGGGACCACCCAGCCCACCAGCCGCCGCTCGCCGGACGCGTCCCCGCGCGCCAGCACCACGGCCTCGCGCACCTCCGGCAGCTCCGCCAGCGCGGCCTCCACCTCGCCCGGCTCGATGCGGAAGCCGCGGATCTTGACCTGCTGGTCGATGCGGCCCAGGTACTCCAGGTCGCCGCCCGGCCGCAGCCGCGCCAGGTCGCCCGAGCGGTACATCCGCGCGCCCGGCTCTCCGGAGAACGGGTCGGGGACGAAGCGCTCGGCGGTCAGCTCCGGCCGCCCCAGGTAGCCGCGCGCCACCCCCGCCCCGCCCACGCACATCTCGCCCGGCACGCCCGCCGGCACCGGCTCGCCGTGCGCGTCCAGCAGGTACACGGCCAGGTCCGGGATCGCCACGCCCACGCGGCTGCCGCGGGCGCCGTCCACGTCCTCCCGCGACACCGGCCGGTAGGTCACGTGTACGGTGGTCTCGGTGATCCCGTACATGTTCACCAGCCGCGGCGCCTCCTCCCCGTGCCGCTCCATCCACGGCCGCAGCGCCGCCAGGTCCAGCGCCTCCCCGCCGAACACCACGTGCCTGAGCGCCAGGCCGGCCCCGCCGGCCGCGTCCTCGTCCGCCCGGATCAGCCCGTGGAACGCCGACGGCGTCTGGTTGAGGACGGTGACGCCCTCGCGCCCCAGCAGCTCCCGGAACGCCTCCGGCGAGCGCGACACCGCGTGCGGCACCACCACCAGCCGCCCGCCGTGCAGCAGCGCGCCCCAGATCTCCCACACCGAGAAGTCGAAGGCGTACGAGTGGAACAGCGTCCACACGTCGTCCGCCCCGAAGCCGAACCAGTCGGCGGTGGCGTCGAACAGCCGCGCCACGTTTGCGTGCGTGACGGGGACGCCCTTGGGGCGGCCGGTGGAGCCGGAGGTGTAGATGACGTACGCCAGGGAGTCGGGGGAAACGGCAGGCCCGCCACCCCCGGCCCCTCCCCCGCAAGCGAGGGAGGGGAGAACTGCAAGGGCAGTGTCGTTCTCCCCCTTCCCCCCGCTTGCGGGGGGAGGGGGGCCGGGGGGGTAGGGGGGCTGGACGGCGGCCGACGCCGGGGCACCGTCGGTCACGACGACCTCGCCCCCGAACGCCGGCAGCACGCCGCGCGTCCGCTCCTCCGCGACCACGGTGCGCACGCCGGAGTCGGAGAGCAGGAAGGCGAGGCGGTCCGCGGGGAGCGACGGGTCCAGCGGGACGTAGGCGCCGCCGGCCTTGAGGATCCCCAGGATCCCCACGATCAGCCCGGCGCCGCGCTCCATGCACAGGCCCACCAGCGACTCCGCGGCGACGCCGCGGGCCCGCAGCGTGGCGGCGAGCGCGTCGGAGCGGGCGTCCAGGCCGGCGTAGGTGAGCGAGCCGTCCTCCGCGGCGACGGCGACGGCGTCCGGGAAGCGGGCGGCGGCCTCCGCGAAGCGCTCGTGCAGCGTCTTCTCCGGGCGCGGCGAGGGGCGCGCGGGCGGGGCCGTGAGCGCGCGGCGCTCCTCCGGGGTGAGCACCGGCAGGGCGGCGACGGGCGCGTCGGGGTCGGCGGCGGCGGCCTCCAGCAGCACCCCGAAGTGGCCGGCGAAGCGGACGGCGGTCGCCCGGGAGAACAGGTCGGTGGCGTACTCCAGCCTGCCGCGGAGGCCGTCCGGCGTCTCCTCCAGCGTCAGCGTCAGGTCGAACTTGGCGGTGCCGGTGTCGCCCAGCTCCAGGCGCAGCGCCACGCCGGGGAGGTCGGCGCGGTCCATGGGCGCGTTCTGGAGGACGAACACCGCCTGGAAGAGCGGGTTGCGGGCCAGCTCGCGGTGGATGCGCAGCTCCTCCACCACGCGCTCCAGCGGCACGTCCTGGTGCTGGTAGGCGCCCAGCGTGGCCTCGCGCACCCGGGCCAGGAGCGCGCGGAACGACGGATCGTCCCCCAGGTCGGCGCGGAGCGGGAGGACGTTGACGAAGTTGCCGAGCGTCCCCTCCACCTCCACGCGCGTCCGCCCGGCGATGGGCGAGCCCACCACCACCTCGTCCTGGCGCGCGTAGCGGGCGAGCAGCGCCTGGAAGGCGGCGAGCAGCCCCATGAATAGCGTGGCGCCCTCGCGCCGCGTGAGCGCGTGCAGCCGCTCCGCCAGCTCCGCCGGGAGGACGAAGCGGTGCACGGCGCCGCGGAAGCTCTGCACCGGCGGGCGCGGGAAGTCGGTGGGGAGCTCCAGCACGGGCGGGGCGCCGGCCAGCCGGTCCCGCCAGAAGGCGAGCTGCCGGTCCAGCACCGCACCCCGCATCCACCCGCGCTGCCACAGGGCGAAGTCGGGGTACTGGAGCGCCGGCTCCGGGAGCGGGCTCCCCTGCCCCGCCGCGAAGGCGGGGTACAGGGCAGTCAGCTCGCGGAACAGGATCCCCATGCTCCACCCGTCCGCCACCGCGTGGTGCACCACCAGCAGCAGCGCGTGCTCCTCCGCCGCTACGCGCAGCAGGCGGAAGCGGAACAGCGCCTCGCCCGCCAGGTCGAAGGGGCGGCGCGCCTCCTCCGCGAACGCGCGCCGGGCCCCGTCCTCGCCCGACACGTCCTCCACGTCGAGCGCGACGGGCTCCGCCGGGGCGACGGTCTGCACCGGCTCCCCCGCGGCGACGGAGAAGCGCGTGCGGATCCCCTCGTGGCGGCGGACGACCTCCTCCAGCGAGCGCCGCAGCGCCTCCACGTCCAGCGCGCCGGAGAGGCGCACCCGCGCGGGGATGTTGTACGCGGGCGTCCCGGGCGCCAGCTGCTCCACGAACCAGAGCCGCTGCTGCGCGAACGACAGCGGCAGCGGCCCGTCGTGCGCGGCGGGGACCAGCGGCGGGGCGGCGTCCCGGCCCGCGGCGGCGGCGCGCTCCACCCGCTCCGCGAATGCGGCCGGGGTGGGCGCCTCGAACACCGCGCGCACCGGCACGTCCACGCCGAACGCCTGCCGCACGCGCGACACCACGCGCGTCGCCAGCAGCGAGTGCCCCCCGTGCGCGAAGAAGTCGTCGTGGATCCCGCAGCGGGCCACCCCCAGCACCTCCGCCCAGGTCTCCGCCAGCACCTCCTCCGTGGGCGTCCGCGGCGCGGCCCCGGCCCCGCTCTCCGCCGGGGCCTCCGGCGCGGGGAGGGCGCGGCGGTCGATCTTGCCCGTGGGGGTCAGCGGCAGCGCGTCCAGCACCACGAAGGCGGAGGGCACCATGTGCTCCGGCAGCCGCTCCTTGAGCGCGGCGCGCAGTTCCTCGGCGGCCGGGGCGCTCCCCGCCGCCAGGACCACGTACGCCACCAGCCGCGTCTCCCCGCCCGCGTCCGCCCGCGCCGCCACCACGCACTCGCGCACCTCCGGGAGCGCGGCGAGCGCGGCCTCCACCTCGCCCGGCTCCACGCGGAAGCCGCGCACCTTGAGCTGGAAGTCCACGCGCCCCAGGAACTCCAGCGCGCCGTCGGGCCGCCAGCGCACCCGGTCTCCCGTGCGGTACGCCCGCGCCCCCGGCTCCGCGCCGAAGGAGTCCGGGACGAACCGGGCCGCCGTCAGCTCCGGCCGCCCGTGGTAGCCGCGCGCCACGCCCGCCCCGCCGATCCACAGCTCGCCCGCCGCGCCCACGGGGACCGGCTCCCCGTCGCGCCCGCAGACGCGCAGCCGCACGCCCGGCAGCGGCCGTCCCGCGAGCAGCCCGCGCACCTCGTCCCCGGCCGCCAGCGGCATCGCCGAGGCGAGGATGGTCCCCTCGGTGGGCCCGTAGAGCACGCGCAGCTCCGCCGCCGGGAACACCCCGCGCATCTCCGCCAGCAGCTCCGGCGCCACCGCGTCCCCGCCCACGAAGACGCGCCGCATCCCCGGCAGGCTCCCCCGCCCGGACTCGCGCACCTCCGCCACCACCTGCCGCATCAGCGCGGGCACCGCGTGCAGCGCCGCCGCGTCCTCCAGCTCCGCCACCAGCTCCGCCGGGTCCAGCACCCGCTCGCGCGGGACGATGCGCGCCGTCCCTCCCGCCAGCAGCGGCACGAAGGTCTCGAACAGCCAGATGTCGAACGCCGCGCTGGCGAGCCCCGGCACGGTCTCCCCCGCCGCGAAGCCGAACCCGTCGCGCGTGGCGAGCAGCAGGTTCGCCAGGCTCCCGTGCGACACGGCGACGCCCTTGGGGGTGCCGGTGGAGCCGGAGGTGTAGATGACGTACGCCAGGGAACAGGGAACAGGGAACAGGGAACAGCCTGCAACTGCAACGGCACCCGTGTCCGCAGTTCCGTCGTGCTCCCCCTCCCCCCTTGCGGGGGAGGGGGCCGGGGGGAGGGGGGTCCTGTCGACCAGGACGATCTCCCCCCCGAACGCCGGCAGCGCCTCGCGCGTCCCCGCGTCGGCCAGCAGCGCGGTGCAGCCGGAGTCCTCCAGCAGAAAGGCCAGGCGCTCGGCCGGGTAGGCGGGGTCCAGCGGGACGAAGGCGCCGCCCGCCTTCCAGGCGGCGAGCACCGCGGCGACCAGGGCGGGGCCGCGCTCCAGGCACACGGCCACGCGCGACTCCGGGCCGACGCCGCGGGCGCGCAGCTCGGCGGCGAGGGCGTCGGAGCGGCGGTCCAGCTCGGCGTAGCTCCAGCGCTCGCCGGCGGACTCCACGGCGGCCGCGCCGGGGGTGCGGGCGGCCTGCTCGGCGAAGAGCTGGTGAACCGCGCGGTCCGGGAGCGGGCGCGCTTCGCCGGTGCCCCAGGCGGCGAGCGTGCGCAGCTCGTCGGGGCCGGGGACCAGGAGCGAGGCGACCGTCCGGTCCGGGCCGGCGGCGACGGCGCGGAGGATCTCCTGGAGGGCGGCGAAGAGGCGGGCGGGGGTGCCCTCCTCGAAGCGGCGCGGGTCGTAGACCAGCTTGAGGTACATCTCCCGCTCGCCGTAGCCGGCCAGCGCCAGCGGGTAGCTGGTGCGGCTGAACAGCGTGAGCCGGCGGCCTGCCCAGGGGCCGCCCTGGCCGTGGAGGACGGCGTCCAGGAAGGCGGCGTCGTAGTTGACGAAGCTGTCGAAGAGCGGCGCGCCGTGGGGCAGCTCGCTCCAGCCGCGGATGGCGGTGAGCTGCGTGTGCTCGTGCGGGCGCATGGAGCGCACCGTGGCGCGGGGCTCGCGCAGCCACTCCCACACGCCCGCCTCCGGGCGGACGCGCACGCGCAGCGGCAGGTTGTTGAGGAACAGCCCCACCATGGCGTGCCTGCCGCCGTCCGTCCACCAGCGCGCGCCGCGGGTGATGCCGAACAGCACGTCGCGCTCGCCGGTGTAGCGGGCCAGCACCAGCGCCCACGCGCCGTGCAGCACCGTGTTCAGGCTCATCCCCTCGGCGGCGGCGCGCTCCCGGAGCGCCGTGGTCGCGGCCTCGGGGATCCAGGCGTCCAGCTGCGGCTGCACGGCGTCCCCGGCGGCGTCGGCGCGGGCCTCGCGCTCGCAGATGGGCGTGGTCTCGCCGAAGCCGCGCAGCACCTCCCGCCAGAACCGCTCGTCCGCCGCCGCGTCGCGCCGCCCGGTCCACTCGACGTACTCGCGGTACGGCCTCACCGGCGGCAGCTCCAGCGTCCCGCCGCGGCGGAAGGCGTCGTACAGCGCGAACACCTCCTGGAGGGCGACGATGATGGAGCGCCCCTCCAGCACGATGTGGTGGAAGGTCCAGAGCAGGTGCCACTCGTCGGCGGCGGCGCGGACCAGCGCCAGCCGGTGCATGGGACCGGCCGCGAAGTCGAAGTCGCGCGCGCGGTCCGCCTCCACGTACGCGGCGATGCACGCCTCGCGCTCCCCCGATGCCAGCGCGCTCCAGTCCAGGTGAACGAAGGGGAGCCGCTCCCGCGCGTACACCACCTGCTCCGGCGCCTCCAGCCCCCGCCAGCGGAAGCCGGTGCGGAAGACGGCGTGCCGCTCCGCCAGCGCGCGCCAGGCGCGCTCCATGGCCGCCGGGTCCAGCTCCTCGCGGAGCGCGTAGCGGATCAGGACGTTGTCCACCCCGGTCCCCGGCGCGTACAGGGCGTTGAAGAGCAGCCCCTGCTGAAGCGGCGAGAGCGGGTACGCGTCCCGGATGGCGTCGTTCATCGGCGTGGCGTCTGCTGCGGAAGCGGTGCGGGAGGTCACGGGTGCACCTCCCGCGGGCGCGAGGCGTCCGCGAGCAGCGCGGACTCGGCCAGGTAGAGCGCCCCGGCCTCCTCGTCGGAAAGGCCCTCGATGTCGGCCAGGAGCGCGGCCAGGCGCGCCTCCCCGGCCCCGTCCAGGAAGGCGGCCAGCGCCGCGAGCGTGGGCGTGTCGAACAGCTGCTGGAGGGCGACCTCCACGCCCAGGCGGGCGCGCACGCGCGAGGCCACCTGGGTGGCGAGCAGCGAGTGCCCGCCCAGGTCGAAGAAGTGGTCGGCGGCGCCCACCCGCTCCACCCGCAGCACCTCGCGCCAGATCTCCGCCAGCGCGGCCTCGGTGGGGGTGCGGGGCGCCACGTACTCCGCCGCCCCGGCCAGCGCCGGCGCCGGGAGCGCCGCCCGGTCCGTCTTTCCCCCCGGGGCGAGGGGAAGCGCCTCCAGCACCACCACCGCCGAGGGGACCAGGTGCTCCGGCAGCTCCGCCGCCAGGGCGCGCCGCAGCGCGGCGGGCGCGAGCGGCGCGCGGTCGCGCGGCACGGCGTACCCCACCAGCCGCGCGTCGCCGGGCCCGTACCGCCGCACGGTGGCGGCGGCCTCGCGCACCCCCGGGCACCGCAGCAGCGCCGCCTCCACCTCCCCCAGCTCGACGCGGAAGCCGCGCACCTTGACCTGCCCGTCCAGCCGCTCCAGCCACTCCAGCGCCCCGTCCGGGAGCGCGCGCACCCGGTCGCCGGTGCGGTACAGCCGCGCGCCCGCCTCGCCGGAGAGCGGGTCGGGGACGAAGCGCTCGGCGGTCAGCTCCGGCCGCCCCAGGTAGCCGCGCGCGGTCTGCGCGCCGCCCAGGTACAGCTCGCCCTCCGCCGCCGGCTCCCCGCCGTCGTCCAGCACGTGCGCCCGCACCGCGTCCACGGCCCGCCCGATGGGCACCGTGGCGCCCGCCGCGCCGCCGCCGTGCCGGTGCCAGGTGGCGTCGATGCAGACTTCCGTGGGCCCGTACAGGTTCACCACCTCGGCGCCGGTGGCCGCGCGGGCGCGCTCCGCCAGCTCCGCCGGCAGCGCCTCGCCGCCGCAGAAGAGCCGCCGCAGCGCCCGGCACTCCTCCATCCCGCCCGCCTCCAGCATGGCCCGCAGCAGCGTGGGCACCGCCTGGAGCACGGTGACGCGCTCGCGCGCGGCCAGGCGGGTCAGCCCCGCCGGGTCGCGCTCCGCCCCCGGCGGCGCCATGACCAGCGTCGCCCCCGCCACGAGCGGCGCCCAGAACTCCCACACCGACGCGTCGAAGCTGAACGGCGTCTTCTGCAGCACCCGGTCCCCCGCCCCGAGCGGGAACTCGCGCCCCATCCACGCCATGTGCGCCGCCAGCGCCCCGTGCGGCACCATGACGCCCTTGGGGCGGCCGGTGGAGCCGGAGGTGTAGATGACGTACGCGAGGGAACAGGGAACAGGGAACAGGGAACAGCCTGCAACGGCTGTCGATTCCTCCGCACCGTCGTGCTCCCCCTCCCCTCTTGCGGGGGAGGGGGCCGGGGG
>JBFMFL010000085.1:13187-23445 GCA_040752145.1 Gemmatimonadota bacterium | reverse complement strand
CGATCATCCGGTTCACGCGAAGCGTGAAGCGCCACCGCGTTTCGTGGAAGACGATGGATCCCATCCTGAACGAGCTGGAGCGCGACGCCGCCGCGGAGGCGGGCGCGATGTTCCTGGAGCTGGCGGCCGGGTACCTGGCGGAGACCCGCGCGGGCGAGGGGCCGGTGTCCACCTCCCTGACGCCCGCGGAGATCGCGGCGCGCTTCGACGAGCCGCTGCCGCTGGCCGGCCGCCCCCTGGCGGAGGTGGTGGAGCGGCTGCGGCGCGACGTGCTCCCGGACGTGAACCGGCTGGCGCACCCCATGTACATGGGCCACCAGGTGTCGGCGCCGCTGGCGGCGGCGGTCTGGACGGAGCCGCTGATCGGGGCGCTGAACCAGTCGGTGGCGGTGTGGGAGATGTCGCCGGTGGCGAGCATGGTGGAGCACCGCGTGGTCCGCTGGCTGGCCGACCTGGCGGGCTTCGGGCCGGGCGCGGGCGGGACGCTGACCTCGGGCGGCACGGAGGCCACCTTCACGGCGCTGCTCGCGGCGCGCAACACCGTGATCCCGGACGCCTGGGAGAACGGGGTGGGCGCGGACCCGCCCGCGGTCGTCTACGGCGAGCACGCGCACTACGCCGTGTCCCGCGCGGTGGGCGAGCTGGGGCTGGGGATGCGCGGCGCCGTCCCCGTGCGCTCGCGCGGCTTCCGCATGGACACGGACGCGCTCCGCGAGACGCTGGACGCCCTGGAGCGCTCCGGGCGCCGGGTGATGGCCGTCGTCGCCACGGCGGGCTCCACCGCCACGGGCTCGTTCGACGACCTGGAGGCCGTCGGCGCGCTGTGCGAGGAGCGCGGGATCTGGCTGCACGTGGACGGGGCCCACGGCGCATCGGCGCTGCTCTCGGCGGAGCACCGGCACCGGCTGGCGGGGCTGTCGCGGGCGAGGACGATCGCGTGGGATCCGCACAAGGGGATGCTGCTGCCGCTCTCGGCCGGGATGGTGCTGGCCCGCGACGAGCGCGACCTGGAGCGCGCCTTTGCGCAGAAGGCCCCGTACCTGTTCCACGGCGGGGCGGACGAGCGGGTGATCGACCAGGGCGTGCGCAGCTTCCAGTGCTCGCGCCGGGCGGATGCGCTCAAGCTGTGGGTGGCGCTCCAGCGCTACGGCGCGGAGGGGATCGGCCGCGTCTACGACCACCTGTGCTCGGTCGCCCGCTCGCTCTGGGAGGAGATCGAGGGGAGGCCGGACTTCGAGGCGCTGCACGAGCCGGAGTCCAACATCCTCTGCTTCCGCTACCGTGGCGACGGGTCGCTGGACGGGGAGCGGCTGGACGCGCTCAACCGCGCGGTGCGGCCGGCGTACAACCGCTCCGGCGAGGGGTGGATCACGGCGACCGTGCTGGAGGGGCGGCCGGTGCTGCGGGTGACGGTGATGAACCCGCGCACCACCGCGGACCACGCGCGGGCGATGCTGGACGGGGTGGCGGCGGAGGCCGCGCGGGTGGAGGCGGGGAGGGGAGCTGCAATGCTCGACTCCATCCCCGGTGCGTTCGAGCGGGCGCTCCAGGGGCAGCAGGAGATTGCGGCAGGCCAGGGAATTCCCTTGGATGAGTTCTGAGCATGGCGCGCGTCGTCGTCGCGCCAGCCGCAAACGCAGACCTGAATGAACTCATCTCATTCCACAGCCTTCCGCGGAACACCCGCGCCCGCGTGAAGGCACTGCTCGGCCAACTGGCTGATTTCCCGCGACGAGGTGAGGAGCTGACGGGCCGGTGGGCGGGCTTCAGGTACATCCTGGGGCCCTGGCCGTAGATGCTGATCGTCTACGCCTTCGACGTGGAGGCGAACCAGGTGAGCGTGGTCACGATCCAGGACGCCCGCTCGGCCCACTCGGCAACCTCCCAACGATAGGGTCAGGCGGTGACCCGTCCGGCAACCTGGCTCCGTTGCGGAGCGCGAGACTACCGGGTGCAGGTCGGAGATAAGGAAAGCAAGCACAACCACTCCGAGGGGGGTACATCACGGGGGTGGTGCTGTAGGGGCGGCCGGTGCTGCAGGTGACGGGGATGAACCCGCGCACCACCGCGGACCACGCCCGGCCGATGCTGGACGGGGTGGAGGCGGGGCTGGAGTCGGCGTCGGGCGTGTAGGGGTCACGGCGGCCAGGCGAAACCGCTGTCGAGCAACCGTGAGGCGTGTCCGCTCGCGTCTGCCTCAGTAACTTTCGGGGTGTTCACTGGAACGAGTCCGGTGGCACCCCGTCCTTTTTCAGGAGCCGTCACCATGCGCCTGGTCCGCCTCTCTCTCGCAGTCTTCACTCTCGCCGGTGTTGCCGCCTGCGGCGACGCCGCGGTCCCCACAGCCAGTGTCCAGCCGGGCCTGCCGAGCCACAACTCCGGAATGGTGGGCTCCGGGAACCGGGATGGATCCGGCACCGTCACCACGAGCGCGAGCGACACCACGACGCTGCGCAACACGGGGATGGTAGGATCGGGGAACTAGTCACCTTCCCCGGACGAGGGCGCGCACGGGACTCTCTGGACCCCCGTCCTCGCGCGCCCTCAATGCCTGCCCGAGCGCCGAGACGAAGTCCTCGCTGCGCTCGGACTCGGTCGCGTCGGCTTCAGTCTCCACCAACTCGAAAGCCGGAAACAGCTCTTTCATCACCCTTGGCTCGGGAAGACCTTCCTCAATTGCAGCGAGGATCTTCTCCGCCACGTGGACGAGGCGGCTCTCCTGGCGGCGCTGGGCGATGTCGAGGCTCAGCCTTGCCGCCTGCCGTGCCCGTTCAAGGTGCATGGATGCCACCGAGGCAAGCGCCATCTGGCCGAGTGCAGCCGCATGCCCGTCTTCGGTGTCCTGCTTCCGCATGTACCCGTAGGCTTCCAGCCAGGCCGCCTCGTAGATGTCCTCCTCGCCGATCTCGGCGGCAGCGCGCGCGATGTTCGCCAGCAGAACCGCCCTGAACGGAGGGTTCTGCACACGCGGCTCGATCGCCTGGAACAACATCAGCGAGAGCCCGGCCTCGCCGTGCAGGTGCATCCAGATCCAGGCGAGGTCGTTCGCCATCCTGACCAGCTGGCCGTGCCCGGGGCCGTAAGCCTTCATCGCGCCGCGGGCGTGCTCCATCCCTTCGGCAAGCTCCCCGCGCTCGAAGCACATCACCGCGAGGTCGTACGACGCATCGCCTTCCAGGCGCCGCACCCCGTGCTCGCGCGCCGACTTGAGGGCGAGTCGGTGGAAGCGGATCGCATCCGGGAAGGCGCCGCGCTCCCGCATGAGGTTCCCCATGCCGGACAGCGCGAGCGCGTGGTGCTGCCAGTCGCCCGCCGTGGCAGCCTTTTCGATGGAGTGGAGCAGCCACGCTTCCGCCGCTTCGTACATCGCCAGGCGGCGGAGCAGACGACCAATGTGGTAGGCGACCGGGACGCTCGCCGGCAGGATCAGCAGCGTGGTCTGGTAGAAGACGACCGCGGAGCGCAGCGCCCGCCCCTCGGCCTCCATCCAGTTGGCGGCCCAGGCGAGGGCGAGGGCAATCGCCCCCTCGGTATCCGCGTCGGGTTCCTCCCGCAAAAGCTCGAACGCCCGCGCGACCCGGTGGGCGAGACCGTGCGGCAGGGGCGCCGTCTCCGGAGCCTCGCCTATGACCTTCCGCTCGGGTCCCGGCGCCGAGAGCCAGATCCGGACCTCGTGCAGCAGCTGCCGTAGAGCCGTGGCCGTCGCTCCCGGAAGCTCCTCCGCGACCACCGCATCTGCCGGGGCGACATCACCCCCGAGAAAGGCGAATGGGAACGCGGGTACTCCGGGAGATCGGCGCTTGCTCATGGTCCTCGGCGGTGGGTGGTGGGGGCGAAGTTTGGCGCCGTCTGTACTGTTTGGGTGCCGTGCGGTGCTCTTGTCGCAGAACGGAGTACCCGGTAAGCTTGCACGCGAACCCCGGCTATAATCTTCAAAATCTTCAACCGCCGCGCAAGCCCGCTGGAGGCCGTATCGTACCCGCACCGATTTCCCCTGAGCCGCTGGGGCCGCTCCGCGAGGTCGTACGCCGGGCCGTCGAGAGGTCGTCCGTGCTCGCGACGGCGGCCGCCATCGGAATGAGCGCGCCGGGACTGCGCAACTTTCTGGACGGTGGGACCCCGCGGCGCTCCACGTTCCGGAAGCTGACGGAGTGGTACGTGCGCGAAGCGGCGGCTACCGGCGAGGTGTCGGACGAGTCGCTGACGGCGGCTCTCGCCCTGCTGCTGGACGGAGTTCCGGAGAGCGGACGGGCAGACGCTACGCGGGCGGTGTTGGACGCGGTACGTGCAGCGCATCGGCAACACGGCGGGTCGGTTCCTTCCTGGTTGGACCGGCTGCGAAACCAGCCGTGAGATGACGCTCGCCTGAAGTGCCGCATCGTTTCCTGACGAAGGCGGAGCCGTCCTTCCACGGGACCGGCTCCGCTTTCGTTCCACCTGCCTGTTGCGAATCCCGAGGGGCATGGAGGGTGGTCAGGAGATCCGGCCTCGAGAGGCGAACCGAATAGAAACCGAATCGCCTCACCGGGGTACCAGAACAGGTCCAAGTTGCCCGTGCGAGCCCACTTGGGCGGCGTCGGGCCAGTGCCTCTCACGGACCTGCGCAGGACCCCATGGCCCGATCCTCCCGGCCCCGAAAGAGCGAAGCCGCTCCCCCGCGTCCAACCCCTCTCCCGCCGGTGGAAGCCGTCCCCGCGTGGGCGGAGGGCGGGCTGCTGCTCCCCGAGCAGCCCACCGTGGCGCACGCCCGCTGCGTGCTGCGCCGCTACTGGAAGTACGACGACTTCCGCCCCGCGCAGCGCGAGGTGGTCGCGTCCGTGCTGGCCGGGCGCGACGTGCTCGCCGTGCTCCCCACCGGCGCCGGCAAGAGCGTCATCTACCAGGCGAGCGCCATGCTCCTCCCCGGCGTGACGCTGGTGGTGTCCCCGCTCATCTCGCTGATGCACGACCAGATCGAGGGACTGCAGGCCAAGGGGATCCCGGCCGAGTTCATCAACTCCACCCTCACCCCGCGCCAGGCCGAGAAGCGCCTCCTCATGGCCGAGTCCGGCGAGGTCAAGCTCCTGTACGTGGCGCCCGAGCGCTTCGACAGCCCCACCTTCTGCGAGCGGATCCGCCGCGTGGACGTGAGCCTGCTCGCGGTGGACGAGGCGCACTGCCTGTCGGTGTGGGGCCACGACTTCCGCCCGGCGTACATGCGCCTGGGCGAGCAGCGGACCCTGCTGGGCGACCCGCCGGTGCTGGCGGTGACCGCCACGGCCACGCCCCAGGTGCGCGACGACGTCGTGCGCGGGCTGGGGCTGGAGGATCCCGCGGTCCACGTCTACCCGTTCGACCGGCCCAACCTGGCCTGGCGCGTGGTGAAGACGGAGACCGAGGACGAAAAGGCCGCCGCCCTGGTGCGCGAGTTGCGCGGCGTGCCGGGGAGCGCCATCGTCTACGCCTCCACGCAGAAGACCGTGGACCACGTGGCCGACCTGCTGAACGACCGCGGGATCCCGGCCATCGCCTACCACGCGGGCAAGGGGACGCGGGAGCGCACCGAGCTGCAGGAGCGCTTCATGGGCTCGCAGGTGCCGGTGGTGGTCGCCACCAACGCCTTCGGGATGGGGATCGACAAGAGCGACGTCCGCAAGGTGGTGCACTACAACTTCCCCGGCACCGTGGAGGGCTACTACCAGGAGGGAGGCCGGGCCGGGCGCGACGGGCGGCGGGCGGAGTGCGTGATGCTGTACTCCCCCAAGGACGCGGCCACGCACGAGTTCCTGCTGGCGCTCACGCACCCCACGCGCTCGTGGTACGTGGCCGTGTACCATGCGCTGCGCGAGAACGTGGAGGCGGACGGCACGCTGGCGGTCACCCAGGCCGAGCTGGCCCGCCGCATGGGCTGGCCGGTCGCCAACCCGCTGAGCCACTGCCTGCGGGTGCTGCACCGGGCGGGGATCGTCCACCACACCACGCGGCGCACGGCGTCCTTCTTCGTGGTGCTGCGCAGGGACCCCGGGCAGATACGCGAGCTTCTGGCCGGCGAGCGGCGGGCGGACGACCTGCACGTGCTGCGCGAGCTGTGGAAGATGGGCGGGGGGCGGCGGCTGTACCGGGGGAGCTGGATCCGCGCGCGCGACCTGGCGACGGTGCAGGGCGACATCCCCGTGGTGCGGCGGACGCTGAAGCGGCTGGCCGAGGAGGGGATCCTCACCTGGCAGGAGGAGGAGGCCGGCACCCGGCTCCTCCGGCGGGACCTGGACCCCGGCCGCCTGCCGCTGCCGTACGACGAGCTGGAGGCGCGCAGGACCCGGGAGATGGGGAAGCTGGCGCGGATGATGGCGTACGCCGAGACCGAGCGCTGCCGCCGCGGCGACCTGCTCCGCTACTTCGGTGACCCGGAGGCGATGGAGCGCTGCGGCGCCTGCGACAACTGCCGCCGGCGGGACGCGCGGGCCGCCTGAGCACCCCGCGCGTCCCCGGGCGGTTCAGTTGCCCAGCCCGTCGTCCGCCCAGCGGGGGACGGGCACCCCGGCGGCGCGGCTCCTCCGCGCCACCACGGCGCGGAGCTCCTCCACCGCCGCGGCCCTGCTCGCGGCCGGGAGGTGGGCGACGGCGCGGACGAGCGCCGCGCGAGCGGGTGGGTACTCCATCGCTTCCTCGTGGACGGACTCCGGCCGGACCAGCACGAGCAGCTTCCTGCGCGTCTGCGCAGTGGGAGTGCTGCCGTCCAGGAACTTGCGGAGCCCCTCCTTGCTCATCCCCACCTGCTCCGCCACGTGCCGCAGGCTGCGGGCGTAGGTGGCGTTCCGGGCAGCCTCCCGGAGCGCTTCCAGCGAATCGTCCGGCTCGGGGAACATCGCTCGGTGCATCGTCGCCTCCGCGGGAAAGGGCAGCCGCCATGCCGGTCCACGCCCAATCTGGTGGACAGAGTGGACGTCGGCAAGGGGATCGGCGCGACGGGAGCGATGCCGGCCGCCCGCGAAAAAGGCCCCCGCCGCGACCCGGCAGGAAGCCCTCGGTTCCACTTTCGCACTCCCGCACTCCCGCACTCCCGCACTCCCGCACTCCCGCACTCCCGCACTCCCGCACTCCCGCACTCCCGCACTCCCGCACTCCCGCACTCCCGCACTCCCGCACTCCCGCACTTTCGCACTTTCGCACTTTCGCACTCGCCGTTCAGGCGTTCACCCCCGGCAGCCCGCGCAGCGCCGCGTGAAGCCCGCCGTCGTGCGTCCAGCGCGGGCCGATGCCGATGATCGCCGGGCGCAGGCAGGCGGCCAGCGCCCGCGTCCCCCAGAGCGCCTTTTCCGGCGCGGGGACCACGGTGCGGCCGGCGAGGGCGTCGCACCCGCGCTGCCGCAGCCGCACGCCGATGGCCCGGTAGACGCGGCTGGCGACCAGGATCGCGGGGCGGACCCGCGGCGGCAGGTCGCGCATGCCGCCGTCCGCGCTGGCGTAGTAGCGGTCCGCCAGCGCCAGCACCTCGCGCACCACCCGGGCCACCGCCCCCCGGTCGGCCGTGCCCTCCAGCAGCGCCTCCGTGCTGGTGCCCGCGTTCCGCAGCCGCTCCGCCGGCAGGTAGACGCGGCCGCGGAGCGCGTCCTCCGCCACGTCGCGGCAGATGTTGGTGAGCTGCATGGCGATCCCCAGGTCCACGGCGTGGGGGTGCGCCTCGCGGCAGCGCACGCCCAGCACCGCGCACATCATCAGCCCCACCGTGCTGGCGACCCGGTAGCAGTAGCGCAGCAGTTCGGCGTCGTCGGCCACGCGCACCGGCCGCAGGTCTCCCGCTACCCCGTCGATCAGCTCGGTGGCGGCGTGCAGCGGCAGCTCCAGCCGCGCCGCCGCGGCGCGGAGCTCCGCCACCAGCGGGCGCGGCGGCGCGTGCCCCGTCACCTCGGCGCGGAGCCGCTCCAGCGCCGCGGCGGCCGCCCGCGCGTCCGTGGCCTCGTCGGCGGTGTCGTCCACCTCACGGCAGAAGGCGTACACCAGCGCCGCGTCGTCGCGGACCGCGGGGGGGAGGAAGCGCGCCGCAAGGCTGAAGGTGCGGGCGTTGCGCGCCAGCGACGCGCGGCTGGCGTCCAGGACCCCGGCGGTCACGTGGGCACCGCGGCCAGGGCGGGCTCCGGCGGGCGCGCCGCCTCGCCGGGGAGGACCCGGTCCAGCACCTTGGCCGAGCAGAGCACCCCCGGCATCCCCGCGCCCGGGTGCGTCCCCGCGCCCACGAAGTACAGTCCCTCCACGTCCTCCGAGCGGTTGTGGAAGCGGAAGTACGCCGACTGCGTGAGCGTGGGCTCGATGCCGAAGCCCGCGCCCTTCGTCGAGCGCAGCCGCTCCTCGAAGTAGCGCGGCGTGACGTGGAACGACGTCACCAGGTTGTCGCGCAGCCCCGGGAGCAGGCGCTCCTCCAGGTGCCCCAGGATGCGCTCCAGGTAGCGCGGCCCCTCCGCGTCCCAGTCGATCCCGCTGTCGTTGTGCGGCACCGGCGATAGTACGTAGAACGCCTCGTGCCCCGGCGGCGCGACGGATGGGTCGGTGCGGGTGGGGGCGTGCAGGTACAGCGAGAAGTCGTCCGCCAGCCGCTTGCGCTCGAAGATGTCCTCCAGCAGCCCGCGGTAGCGCGGCCCCATCAGGATGGTGTGGTGCGCCAGCTCCGGGTACGTCCGCCGCGTGCCGAAGTAGGCCACGAACAGCCCCATGGAGAGGCGGCGCCGCGCCAGCGAGCGGTCGGTGTGGCGGCGGCGGTGGCGGGCCGCCACCAGCTTGCCGTAGACGTGCACGGGGTCCGCGTTGGCGACCACCAGGTCGCAGGGGACGCGCTCCCCGCCGGCCAGGCGCACCGAGCGGGCCCGGCCGCCCGCCACCTCGATCTCCTCCACCGGGGCGTCGCAGCGCACCTCGCCGCCCATCTCCTCCAGCAGCTTCACCAGCCCGCGCACGATGGAGGTGGTGCCGCCCTTGGCGAACCACACGCCCCACTTCCGCTCCAGCCAGTGGATGAGCAGGTAGATGGAGGTGGTGTTGAAGGGGTTGCCGCCCACCAGCAGCGGCTGGAAGGTGAACACCTGCCGCAGCCGCTCGTCGCGCAGGTAGCGCGACACCATCCCGTACACGGTGCGGTAGCTCCCCAGCCGCACCATGTCCGGCACCACCCGCAGCATCTCGGAGAGGCGGTCGAAGGGCGCGTCGGCGAGCCGGGTGTAGCCGATGTCGAAGATCCGCTCGGCGTGGGCGGCAAGGCGTCGGTAGCCGTCCACGTCGCCGGGGCTCAGCTCGCGGATCTGGGCGAGGATGCGCTCCTCGTCGCCCACGTAGTCGAAGCGCGAGCCGTCCGCGAACTCCACCCGGTAGAACGGGTCCACCGGCACCAGCTCGAAGTAGTCGCGAGAGTCGCGCCCGGCCAGCGCGAACAGCTCGTGCAGCAGGTAGGGCGCGGTGACCACGGTGGGCCCCGCGTCGAACGAGAAGCCGTCCCGCCGGAAGACGCTGGCGCGCCCCCCCGGCTGCTCGGTGGCCTCCAGCACCGTCACCCGGTGCCCGCGGGCCTGCAGGCGGATCGCCGCCGCCAGCCCGCCCAGCCCCGCCCCGATCACCAGCGTCCTGCTCATGCCTGCGCCTCCCGCTCGCGCGTCGCCCCGTGGCCGCGCACCCCCTCGATGGGGTGCAGCGCCACCGCCGCCAGCTCCGCAGCCAGGTGGCGGAGCCCCGGCTCCTCCGCCAGCCCGGGCGCGCCCAGCGCCTCCCCGGCGGCGGCCTCGATGCGCGCCAGCACGCGCTCCAGCGCCCCGCCGGTGCGGAAGCGCTCCACCGCCAGCTCCACGTCGGCCTGCGGCGTCTCCCGGCGCGGCGCGGCCAGCAGGGCGCGCAGCCAGGGCGCGTCGCCGGGGTGCAGCGCCAGGTGCTCCACCACCAGCGCGCTGATCTTGCCCTCGCGCAGGTCGGAGCCGGGGGCGCCGCGCCCCTTCTCGCCGTACAGGTCCAGCACGTCGTCCTGGAGCTGGAAGAGCAGCCCCAGCGCGCGGAAGCCGCACGCCAGGCGCCGGGCCTCCTCCGGCGGGCGCCCCGCCAGCACGGCCGCGCCCTCCACGGGGAGCTGGAAGAGCGGCCCCGTCTTCCCCTCGGCGATGGTGCGGTACTGCGCCCAGTCCACGTCGCTCCAGGGATCCAGCGCCAGCTCCGCGGCCTGGCCGCGCACCACGGCGGCGGGGGGGGGGGGCGGGGGGGGGGGCCGGGGGCCCGCGCCGGGCCGCCCCCCCCCCCCGGGGGGCCC
>JBFMFL010000085.1:0-13177 GCA_040752145.1 Gemmatimonadota bacterium | reverse complement strand
CGCCAGTGTCCAGCGCCTGTCCAGCCCCGCCTCCAGGTGCTCCAGCGCCAGGTAGGGGAGCATCAGCAGCAGGTCGCCGGCGTTCACGGCCTGCGCGGGGCCGTGCAGCGCCCACACCGTGGGGCGGCCTCGGCGCACCCGGTCGCCGTCCTGGAGGTCGTCGTGCACCAGCGTGGCGTTGTGCAGCAGCTCGCACGCGGCGGCCCACGCCACGCCGGCCTCGCGCGGCTCGTCCAGCGCCTCCATGGCGGCCAGCGCCAGGCGGGCGCGGATCCGCTTCCCCCCCGTGGCCAGGTGGCCGCGCACCATGGAGCCGGCGGGCTCCCCGCCCTCCTCGGCCGCGAGCCGGTCCATCAGCGCCTCCACCTCCGGCAGGCCCAGCGTGGAGCGGAGCGAGCCGGCGAGCGCCAGCGGGGGACGCGCGCCGGCCGGGCCGGCGTCGCGCTCCGCCCGCGCGTGCGGGGAGCGCGGCGGGATCTCGGCGGCCAGCTGGCCCGGGTGGTTCATGGGGGGGTTCGCCTGGGTGGTGCGCCGCGCCGGCGGCGGTGGCCCGGAAGGGCAATTGGCCTGGACAAAGATTGTACACGCAGGGATCATGCACAAGGGTTTCGCGTCAGGTCCCCGCGCCGGCCAGCGACCGCGCCAGCCGCACCCCGTCGGCGCCGAGCGCGGCGGAGGCGAGCCGCCCGCGGACCCGCCGCGGCACCCGCGCGAAGAAGCGCGCCATCACGGCGGCCAGCTCCGCGGTGGGGAGACGGTCCCCCAGGTAGCCCCGCCAGTCCGCCTCCGGCAGCTCGAAGAACGCGGCGAAGAACGCGCGGGTGTCGGGGGCGTCCAGCCGCAGCAGCGCCTCCATGCCGAAGCGGAAGAGCGCGTGCCGCCTGCGCCGGTCGGCGGGCCAGAGCGCGTCCCACCCGGCCCGCGCCGCGTCCTCCGGGGTGGCGCCCGGCCGGCCCAGCGCCTCCGCCAGCGCCCCGGTGAGCACGGGCGCGTCGGCCAGGACCCGGGCCAGCAGGTAGCCGGTGGCCGGGTGAACCATCCCCGCCGCCCCCCCGAACCCCACCACGCGCTGCGGCCGGGGGAGCGCCCCGCCCATGGGGATCCGGCACAGCTCCCGCTCCCCGCCCGCCGGCACCTCCACCCCGCGCAGGGCGAGCCGGGCGCGCAGCCGGGCCTCCAGCGCCTCCGGCGGCACGGCCGGCCTCCCCACCAGTACGGTCTCCTCCACGAACACGGATCCATCCGGGAAGGGGAGGGCGTACAAAAAGGTGGGGACGGGGGAGGGGGGCAGGCCGGCGTCGTCCCAGTCCATCAGCGTGGCGCGGCCGGGCTCCACGCCGGGGACGGGGCCCGGGACCACGGCGCCCCACGCGGTCTGGAAGCCCTGCGCGGGGCGGGCGCCGCGCTCCACCAGGGCGGGGCGGTGGCCGGACGCGTCCACCACCACCCGCGCCTCCACCCCGCCGCCGCCGCGCAGCCGGACCCGGGAGCCCGCCGGGCGGTGCTCCGCCGCCTCCGCCTCGCCGTCCAGCCAGCGCACGCCGCCCGCCTCGCAGCGCGCCAGGAGGACCCGGGCGAGCCTGTCCCGGTCCACCCGCACGTACGCCCGGTCGAGCAGGCGCGTCCGCTCCCCGCCCAGGCCCACGGCCGCCGTGTCCCAGCGGACGCCCGCGGCCTCCGCCAGCCCGGCCGCCTCCAGCTCGTCGGCCCACACGCCGTACTGCGCCGTCCAGCGGGGCGGCCCGGGCGGTCCCAGGACGCCCGCGCGCAGCCCGCGCCCGGCCAGCGCGGCGGCGGCCGCCAGCGCGGCAGGACCCTTGCCGAGAACCAGCACGTCGAGCATCCGCGGGGCCCTGTGGGGGTGGCGGCGGGTCCGGCGGCTTTGCACGAACCCTGGACAGACACTATATATCGCTGCGGCGAGCCGGGGCAAACACGCGGGCCTGCGACCAGATGATCGAGATCGGAAGCACGAGCCGGGGGATGGACCCTTCGCTCCTCCGCGCGCCGGGGGGGTTCGCCTGGTGGTACGCCGACCTGGTGGACCCCCGGGGCGACGGGCTGGTGCTGATCTGGTCGTGGGGGCTCCCCTTCCTCCCCGGCTACGCCGACGCGGCCCGCCGCGGCGCCCCCCAGCTCCCCGGCGAGCGCCCCAGCGTCAACGTCGTGGCGTACTCCCGCGGCGTCCCCACGCTGTACCTGCTCCAGGAGTACGCCCCGGACGAGGCCGGGTGGTCCGCGGGCGGCGCCGTCCAGCGGATCGGCGGGTGCCGCTTCGCGCTGGAGGTGGACGGGGCGCGCTGCACACTGGATGCCGCGCTCGATTGTCCCGTTCCGGGCTCGCCCGACCGGCTCACCGGGACGGTGCGGATCCACGGTGTCGCCCGCGCTCCCGGGTCGGACGGCGCAGCGCCCGGCGGCACACACGTCTGGACCCCGCTCACCGGCCCGGCCGAGGGGACCGCCGAGCTCCGCGTGGGCGGGCGCGAGGTGGCGCGAGTGAGTGGGCGCGCCTACCACGACCGCAACGGCGGGAGCGTGCCGCTGCACGCGCTGGGGATCGAGCGGTGGATGTGGGGCCGCTTCCCCTTCGCGGGGCGGGAGGCGGTCTACTACCTGCTCTGGCCCCGCGGCGGCGGCGCGCCGGAGTGCCTGGGCGTGCTGGTGGACGCGGCGGGGCGGACGGAGGAGGTGCGGCTGGAGGTGGAGCTGGGCCCCGAGCGGCGCAGCTACGCCGGGCTCCGCTGGCCGGAGCGCCTTGCCCTGCGCGCCGGCGGGCGGCCCTGGCTGGAGGTGCGCCACCGCGCCCTCGCCGACGTGGGCCCGTTCTACCTGCGCCTGCTGTCGGAGGGGACGATGGGCGGGGAGAGCGCCGTGGGGTGGGGGGAGCTGTGCGTCCCCGACCGGGTGGACCTCCCCGTGCACCGCCCGTTCGTGAAGATGCGCGTGCACCGCGTGGGCGAGCCCAACTCCGTGTGGCTCCCGCTCTTCACCGGGCCGCGCGAGCGGCGGGTGGGCAGGCTGCTGCGGCACGCGCTCGCCGGGGCCCGGGGATGACGGCGTCCTGGGCCGCCTGGGCGCTGCTGGCCGCGCCGCCGCTCGCCGTGCTGGGGCTCGCCGCCTGCAACGTGCTCGCCTGGCCGCGCGGGAGCGCGGCGGGGCGCGTCCGCGGGCGCGTGTCCGTGTGCATCCCCGCGCGGGACGAGGCCGCGCGCATCGAGCGCTGCGTCCGCGCCGCCCTGGCCGGCACCCGCGCGCCCGACGAGGTCGTCGTCTACGACGACGGCTCCACGGACGGCACCGGCGAGATCGTCGCCCGCGTCGCGGCGGAGGACCCGCGGGTGCGCGTGGTCCGCGGCGGGCCGCTCCCCGCCGGGTGGGTGGGGAAGCCGCACGCCTGCCACCGCCTGGCGCAGGAGGCCACGGGCGACGTGCTGGTGTTCATGGACGCGGACACCGTCGCCGGGCCGGAGTGCCTGGCGCGCCTGGGTTCGCTGCTGGAGGGGATGGCGGCGGACGTGGTCACCGTGGCCCCCCGCCACGAGGTCCGCACCCCCGGCGAGCGGCTGGTGGTCCCCCTGCTGCACCTCACCTACCTGGCCTGGCTCCCCCTGCCGCTGGTGTGGCGCTCCCGCGACCCGCGCTTCCTGGTCGCCAACGGGCAGCTGCTGGCCGTACGCCGGCGCGCGTACGACGCCGCCGGCGGCTGGGCCGCCGTCCGCGCCGAGGTGGTGGACGACGTGGCCTTCTGCCGACGGGTCAAGCGGAGCGGCGGCCGCGTGGTCTTCGCCGACGGACACCGCATGGCCACGGTGCGGATGTACGACGGCTGGCGACCGCTGTGGGAGGGGTTCTCCAAGAACCTGTACGAGGGGATCGGCGGCCGGCCGGGGGCGCTGGCCGGGATCGCCGCGCTCTACGGCGGCGTGTTCGTGCTCCCGTACGCGGCGTTGCTGGCAGGGCTGGCGGGGGCGTCGACGCTGCTCGCGCCCGCGGCGGCCGGCGTCGCCGCGAACCTGGCGCTGCGGGCGCTGCTCGCCGCCCGCTTCCGCCAGCCGCCGGAGGGCGTGCTGCTCCACCCCCTGGGCGTCCTCGCCCTGCTGGCGATCGCCGCCAACTCCTTCCGCTGGTCGCGCCGCGGCGCCATCCGCTGGCGCGGCCGCGTCTACCCGTCGCGTGCGGCGCGCGCCGCACCGTGACGCGAGTGCAGTGCGAGCCGACCGGAGCGGCCGTCGGCAGGAGAAGCCGGCCCCCGCACGATGCCCCGCGTGAGGGATGCGCGCCCGGAGGGCAGAGACCCCGCGGGCAGTTTCGCGGGGGCTCTGCTGCGTTGGGGAGCGTAGTTTGCTCCCCTACGCAGCGCGCAGCCCGACCCCCGCGCAGCGGGGGGCACGCCCAGGCCCCGCCGTCCAGAACGCCGTCATGAACCCCGCCGTGCTGCGAGCCCCCTGGTTCCTGGCGCTCGCCCGGCGCTACGTCCGCCGCAGGCTGGCGCACGGACTCGACGGCCTGCGCGCCGCCGGGATCGAGCGGGCGCGGGAGGCCGCCGCCGCGGGGCCGGTGATCCTCGCGGCGAACCACGTGAGCTGGTGGGACCCGTTCCTGGTGGTGGCGCTGGACGAGGCGCTGGGCACGGAGGGGTACGCGCTGATGGACGCCGCCAACCTGGCCGGGCTCCCCTTCTTCGCCCGGCTGGGCGCCATCCCGCTGGACCGCGGCAACCCCGCCCGACTGCGTGCCGGGCTCCGGGCCGGCGCCGCCCTGCTGGACCGCCCCGGCCGCGCCCTGTGGATGTTCCCCCAGGGGAGGCTGCGTCCGGCGCACCTGCGCCCGCTGGGGATCCAGCCCGGCATCGGTCTGCTCGCCCGCCTGTCGCCCGGGGCCGCCGTGGTGCCCATCGCCTTCCAGTACGCCTTCGGCGAGCACCCCGCGCCCGCCGCGCTCGCCTGGCTGGGCGAGCCCATCCCCCACCGCATCGCCGCCACGCCCGAGGGCACCGCGCTGCTGGAGATCGCGCTGGAGGCCGGGCTGCACGAGATCGACGCCGCGCTCGCCGGGGACGCGCCGCCGCTCCCCGTGCTCGTCCCCTCCCGCCTGCGCCGCCCCGACCAGGGGGTGGGCTCGCGCGCGCTGGGCCGCTGGCGCGCCGGGGAGCCGGAGGGCGGCCGTGGCTGACGTGCTGGTGGTGGGCGCCGGGGTGGGCGGCCTGTCCGCCGCTCTGCACCTGGCGGGCCGCGGGCTGCGCGTGGAGGTGCTGGAAGCCTCCCAGCGCCCCGGCGGCAAGCTGGGGATCGCCGTGGTGGACGGGGTGGAGGTGGACACCGGCCCCAGCGTGCTGACGCTCCCCGACGCGCTGGACCGCGCCCTCCGCGCCGCCGGCACCTCCCTGGCCGACGAGCTGACCCTCCGCGAGCCCGCCCCCGCCTTCCGCTACCTGTATCCCGACGGCGCCGCCCTCGACGTGTTCGCGCGCCCGGAGGACACGCTGGCCTCCGTGGAGCGGACGCTGGGGCCCGCCGCCGCCGCGGAGCTGGCGGCATTCCTGGACTACTCGCGGCGGATCTGGGAGGCCGCGGCGCCGCACTTCGTCTACGGCCCCGCGCCGTCGGCCGCGTCGCTGGCCGGGCTGGGGCTGGGGGCGGTCGGAGCGCTGCGCGGCATCGACCCGCTGCGCCGCATGTGGGGGGCGATCCGCGGCCGGGTCCGCTCGCCGCACCTGCGCACGCTGCTCGCCCGCTACGCCACCTACAACGGCTCCGACCCGCGGCGCGCTCCCGCCACCCTCAACTGCATCGCGCACGTGGAGCTGGCGCTGGGCGGCTGGGGCGTGGAGGGTGGGATGTACGAGGTCGCGCGGGCGCTCGCCCGCACCGCCGAGCGCGCCGGAGTGCGCTTCCGCTGGGGCGCGCGCGTGGAGCGCCTGCGCGAGCGGAGCGGCGGCGGGTGGGAGGCCGCCACGGCGGACGGCGCGACCCGCTCCGCCCGCGCCGTGGTCGCCAACGCCGACGCCGCGCACGTCCTGGGCGAGCTGCTCCCCCCGGCGCGCCGCCGCCCCGACCCCGGCGAGCGCTCCATGTCCGGGTGGACCGGCGTGCTGCGCGCCCGCCGCCGAGCGGGTGCCGACGCCCGCGTCGCCCACACCGTGCTCTTCCCGCGCGAGTACCTGGAGGAGTTCGCCGACGTGTTCGACCGCGGCCGCCCGCCGGAGGAGCCCACCGTGTACCTGTGCGCCCAGGAGGCGTGCCACGGGCGCGCCGGGTGGGCGGAGGAGGAGCCCGTGTTCGTCATGGCGAACGCGCCCCCCGAGCCCGCGGACCGGCCCCGCCCGCCCGCGGTGTGGGAGCGGCTGCGCGGCCGCGTCCTCGCCCGCCTGGACGCCGCCGGGCTGCGTGACGCGGAGGACGCGCTGGCCTGGGAGCGCACCCCCGGCGCGCTGGCGGCCGCCTTCCCGGGGAGCCGCGGCGCCATCTACGGCGCCGCCTCCAACTCGCCCTTCGCCGCGTTCCGGCGGCCGCCCAACCGGATCCCGGGCAGGCCCCCGGTGTACCTGGCGTCCGGCAGCGCGCACCCCGGCGGGGGAGTCCCCCTCTGCGTCCTCAGCGGGGAGGCGGCCGCGCGCGCCGTTCTCGGGGACCTGGGCCTTCAGCCGGTGCGGACGTGAGAGCGAAGCGAGCGACGAGGGCGGTGGCGGCGGGCGTCGGGGCAGTGCTCCTGGCGGCGGCGGTCCCCGGGGCGGCGGCGCCGGCCCCCGGGCCGCCGCGCGGGGCGGACGCGTGGAGCGGGTCGTACGCCCTGGAGCTGCGGCTCGCCAGCGCCACGCGCCTCCCGCTGCTGGGGAGCCAGCGCAGCGTCACCACCAGCCTGATGCTGGTGGACGTAGAGCGCACAGCCGCCGGCTGGACCCAGCGCCACCGCGTCTGCGACGTGCGCGTGAAGGGGGGCGCCGGGATGCGGATGATCGTCCCGGACGCGTTCGTGCGCGGCCTGGCCGTGCGGCGCTACCCCGCCGTCCTCGCCCAGGGCGCGCAGGGCGTGCGCTACACCGCCGACATGGGGCTGGAGGCCATCGGCTTCGATCCCGCGGCCACCGGCGGCGCGCTCCCCCGCCAGGCCGACGACCCCGGCGTGCGCGACAGCGACCGCGACGGCTCCCCGGGGGCCACCGTGGAGATCCGGGTTCCCGCCGCGGGCCGGGCGAAGCTGTACATCGTGCAGCGTTCGCACCTGGTGCTGAGCGGGCGCGAGACCGGGCCCGACCGGATCGAGGGCGGCGTGCAGGTGCTGCTGCAGGAGCAGCGTACGCTGGGCGCCGATCCGGGGTTCTTTGCGCGGACGCCGCGGATCCGTGCCGAGCCGTCGCGGAGCGGGTTCACCCTGGTGCGGGCGCCGTCGGTGCGGAGCTGCGAGGATCTGGTGCGCGAGTCGCCGCGTCTGTTCGGCTCGTCCTGAGTCGGTCCGCTTCGACGGGTCTTGGCGGGCCGCTCCGGAGCCCGGCGGAAACTGCCCCGCCGGTCTCCTGCGCGGGCTCCGGGAGCCAGGCCAAACTGCCGGCCTGTCTCCCTCCGCCGGGGTGAGCCTCGCCAAACCGCCGGCGAGTCTCCCCCCGAACAGATTCATGTGGGTACAGCGGAAACTGCGAACGGCGCCCCCGCCTCGATGCCGAGGCGGGGGCGCCGTTGCCGTTGCAGGCTGTTCCCAGTTCCCTATTCCCTGTTCCCTAGCAGTTTCGCCCGCACTTCCCGTGTCACCGACTGCCGCGCCTCCGCCATGCCGGCCCACGGGTCCGGCCTCGTCCTCACCAGCTCCGGCACCGTGCGCACCGTGAAGTCGCGGGGCTTCGTGTCGGCGCCCAGCTCGTCCCAGGCCAGCGGGAACGACACCGGCGCGCCGGCGCGCGAGCGGGTGGAGTACGGGGCCACCGCGCTGGCGCTCCACGAGTTCCTCACGTAGTCCACGTAGATCTTTCCCTCGCGCTCCTCCTTGGACGCGCTGGTCAGGTAGCGGTCCGGCGAGTCGCGCACCATCGCCTCCGCCACCTTGAGCGACAGCTCGTGCACCACGTCCCAGCCGGCGCGGCGCTGGAGCGGGGCCACCACGTGCAGGCCCTTGCCGCCGGTGGTCTTCACCCAGCTCTCCAGCCCGGCCGCCGCCAGGCGCTCGCGCACCTCGCGCGCGGCCTCCACGATCTGCGCCCACTCCACGCCCGGCGCGGGGTCCAGGTCCAGGACCATCCGGTCGGGGCGGTCCAGGCGGTCGCGGCGCGCGCCCCACACGTGTACCTCCAGCACCCCCATCTGCACCAGCGACACCAGCGCGGCCAGCGTGTCCGCCACCAGGTAGGTCTCGTCCTCGCCCTCCACCGGCACCGCGACCCGTCCCAGCGCCCGCGGCGTCCCCTTGGCCGCGCGCCGCTGGTAGAAGCACTCCGTCTCCTGGCCGGCCGGGCAGCGCACCAGCGTCAGCGGGCGCCCGCGCACGTGCGGGAGCATCCGCTCCGCCACCGCGCCGTAGTAGTCCGCCAGCTCCCGCTTGGTGATCCCCTGGCCGGGGAAGAGCACCCGGTCCGGGTGCGACAGCCGTACCCCTTCCACCGTGATCGCGTCGTCGTCCCGCGCCATGCCGCCCCCCGCCCGAGAGAAGGTGAACCCGCCGTGCCCTGCTCAGGGGCAAGAAGCGTTCTACGCGGCGCCCGGCGCGGACGTGGCGGACACCCGGGAATCCCGAATTCCGCCCGGTGCGTACAGGTCCGCCGCGAACGGCGGCGCGACGGGCGTCCGCCCGGTTCGCGGTCCTGGCCGGCGAGGTGGGCGGCGGGCGCCGGAGGCGATGAAAACCCTTGCGGCGGAGGGGTCTTTCGGTGAACTTTCGGGTGGCGCGGGTGTACCAGGAAGAGCGCGTCGCGGTGCGGGTCCGGGGGCCGGCCGGGGCGCGCGGAGCGGGGAGGCGGGCGCGGGGCGAAAGGCGCGGAATTGCCCGGCCGCGGCGCCCGGTGGAATCACCCAGGGGAATGGATCCATGGCAGAGCAGGAACAGGCGCCGTACGCGGCCGCCGACGAGCGGGTGGGGGAGTTCTACCGCGACCACCCGGACGGCTCCATCCGCACCTTCGCGGTGAAGCTGGAAGGGACCGAGGCGGTGTTCGAGGCGCGGGTGTACCGCACCCCGGAGGAGGCCGCCATGGGCATCTACACCTCCGGGTGGGCCCGCGAGGTGGAGGGCAAGGCCGCCGCCGGCAAGCCCGGCCACCTGGAGCGCTGCGAGTCCGGCGCCATCGCCCGGGCGCTCGGCAACCTGGGCTACACCGGCGCGGGGCGCCGCCCCGCCCGCGCGGAGCCGCTGCGCGTCGCCCGCGTGCGGGACGAGCACGAGGCGCTGCTGGAGTTCATCGAGACGGTGGGGCCGCGCGTGGGCGAGGAGGCGGCCATCGAGATCGACGGCCGGCCGCGCAACCTCCGGCAGTACGTGCGCGAGAACTGGCCGGCCATGAAGGAGCGCCAGTCCCTGGCGCGCGAGGTGGTGGAGGCGGTGGAGCGGGCCACCGGGACGCCGTTCCGGCGCGAGGCGGCGTAGGCGGGGAGCGGGGCGGAGGGGGACCTCCCGAGACAGCGAGAGCGAGGAGCGACGAGAGATGAGCGAGATCGACTTCGGGGCGCTGCAGGACTTCTTTTCCGCCGACGAGATCGAGTGGCGCCTGCAGCAGGCGGGCGAGAAGAACGGCAAGGTGTGGGCGATCTGCGTCCCCTACGTCACCAACCGCGCCATCCAGCAGCGCCTGGACGACACGGTGGGGCCCGGCCGGTGGCGCAACGAGTTCCGCGCCGGCCCCGGCGGCGGCGTGCTGTGCGGCCTTTCCATCAAGGTGGACGACGAGTGGGTCACCAAGTGGGACGGCGCCGAGAACACCGACATCGAGGAGGTCAAGGGCGGCCTCTCCGGCGCCATGAAGCGCGCCGCCGTGCAGTGGGGGATCGGGCGCTACCTGTACCGCCTGGACGAGACCTTCGGCAACGTGCACGAGGGCGGCAAGCTCCGCGGCAAGACCAAGGACGGCAAGCCGTTCAAGTGGGACCCGCCGCAGCTCCCCGTCTGGGCGCTCCCGCGGAGGTCCGCCTCCGCGGGCAGGAAGAAGGAGGCCAGCCTGGCGCGCGTGCGGCAGGAGCACGAGGCCATGCTGGAGTTCGTCAAGTCCGTGGGGCCCCGCGTGGAGGACGGCCGCGAGGTGGAGATCGCCGGCAAGCGCGTGAACCTCAAGACCTTCATCCGCGAGAACTGGCCGGGGATGAAGGAGCAGGTGCGCCTCACCCGCGCCGTGGTGGAGGCGCTGGAGGAGGCCACCGGCGCGCACTTCGAGCGCGAGGCCGCGTAGGGCATAACGGGAAAGGGGGGTGCCGCGGCACCCCCCTTTCCCGTCCGATACGAATGAACTATGGATTGCTGGCGGCTTTGCGTATAGAATAGCTGTAGAAATACTTCGCGCGGGTACGTCGTCCCGGCGCGGAGCCGTCCCCCCAGGAGCAGACGATGAAGCGTTCCCAGCGCGAAGCCGCGGCCCGCGGCTCCACCCACCTCTCCCGCCTCTCCCTCCCGGCTGTACGTTCGAACGGCTCGTTCGAGGGCTCCGACATCCTGGCCGAGGCCGGAGCGGTGCCCGCGATCCTGCTCTGCCAGGTGTACCGCGGGGTGATGGCCTGGGCGCTCACCCCCGCCGCCGAGCACGCCGGCCTGTTTCCCCCCGGCGCCGCCGCCGAGACGCGCCGCCTGATGCGCGAGGCGCCGCTCCCCGAGGAGCTGCGCCCCGCGCTGGAGACCGTCTGCGGGCTGTTCGACGACCCCGCGGGGACGGATCCCCGCGTCGTCGCCGAGGCGTGCGTGCGCATCGGCGAGTGGGCGGAGCGGAAGGGCGACGCGCCGGCCACCGCGCTTTGCTTTGCCCAGGTGGCTGCCTCGTGCATGCCGAACGACGCGCCCATGGCGTACCGGGCCGGCTACACCGCACGCCGGCAGGCAACCTGGGATCTCGCCGAGCTCTGGTTCCGCCACTCCAGCACAGTGAGCCGGCGCACGAGGGACTGGCGCTCCCACGCGACGTCGTACCTCGCCCTCGGCAACAACTTCTACTACCAGGGCCGGTATGCGCAGGCCCGGCGCGAACACCTGAAGGCACTGCGGGTCAGCAAGCGCCATGGCCTCCGTGAGCTCCAGGCCAAGGCATACCACGACCTGCTGGCGATCGCCGTGGTGACGAACGACGCCGAAAGCGCGGACGCACTCGCTCAGCGGGCATTCCGGGCATACGGACCGCACCACGAGAACGTTCCCACGCTGGCCCACGACATCGCGCTGTTCTGGCACGCTGCGGGACAGTATGCCCGGGCCTTGCGAGTTTTCCAGGCACTGCTGCCCCATTTTTCCCAGCCCGAGCGTCGCCTCATGCTGCTGGGCAGCATCGGGCGGGAAGCCGGAGAGTGTGGTGCAAGGGAAACGTTCGCCGAGGTGTGGCAGGAGGTATGGCACCTTGCGCCGACGCTCCAGGGCGTTTCCGGGCTGTCCCCCACGATGGTGCAGCTTGCCCAGGGGGCCCTGCGGCTCGAGGAGTGGACCTTTGCCGAGCGAGCTGCCCGGTATGCGCTCCAGGTAGCAAAGTCGCGCGGTGAGGCCGACGCGGTCGCTGCGGCGGAAGAACTGCTGGATATGATCGAGAGTCGCTCGGTGGTCGCAACTACCCCCTGGACTCCCTACTCGGGCAACCGTGGCGATGCCGAGTTCCTCGCGGACGAGCTCGTCTCCACCCTGGAGAGCGCTGCCGCGAATCTGTGAGACCTGGGACCACGGCCAGTTCTGCGGTTCCGGCGAGACTGCCGCGGCGCCGGGTCCCGGCTCAGGTCCCGGTCCCGATCGCAGGCCCCTGTCCGTCGCGCGAAGTCGTGTCCGGCGGGGCGGTACCGTCGAAAGAAGGCAGGGATCCGGCGGCCGTCGCAGGGGTGGAGCCCTCCGGCTCCGTGACCGTCGCAGAGTTGCACGCAGCGGGGACGCCGACAAGGGAGAGGAGCAGGACCAGACGTACAATTTTCATCGTAAATCCTTGGGAGAAAAGTGTTTCTGGGGCGGGCCCCCGGTTCGGACGTGCGCTAAAGTGGACGGCGCCCATCCGGGTGTCAACAGATGTCCGCAAAACGTACGAATAGATACCGTCGCCCATGCGCAGAGGTAGTCGTCCCCTGCTTCTCCTGCACCCTGAGAGCGGGTTTCGGAATCGTCTCGTCCAGGCTGGAGGGGCGTTCGCCTGCTGGGCGGTCTCCGAGTGGGCGCCGCTCCGCGAGGCCATGCGCGACGCCCCGCCGACGGTGGTCGTGGTGGTGGACCCGTACTTCGGTGGGGTGGAGGGGGAGTTCGCGCCGCAGCTGAGGGCGCTGCTCAGGGACTACCCGTGGGCGAGCGTGGTTGCCGCGCTGAAGCCCCGGCGGGGCGCGGTGGAGGACGTGCAGGAGCTGGGGAGGATCGGGATCTCCGAGATCATCCTGATCGGCACGGAGGACACCCCGCAGGCGATCCGGCGCATCCTGCGGCAGGCGCAGGGGCGCTTCCTCAAGTCGCTGCTGCGGCGGATCCTGCCGCCCTGGCTGGGTGGGCGGGGCCGCATCATCCTCATGGCCTCCGCCGAGGCGATCTCGTCGGGCGGGCACACGCCCGACCTGGCGCGGGCGCTCTCGGTGGCCACCAAGACGCTGGCCCGCTGGTGCGAGCGCGCGTACCTGCCGCCGCCGCGCCGCCTGCTCGCCTGGGTCCGGGTCCTCCTGGCCGCCGAGCTCCTGGACGACCCCGTGCGCACCGTGTCCAGCGTGGCGCGGGCCTGCGGCTACACCTCCGACACCGCCCTGCGGCGGGCGCTGCTGGACTTCCTGGGGATGGGGCCCACCGACCTGCGCGCGGCCGGCGCGTTCGGCGTCGCCTCCCGGGCGTTCCTGGCCGAGCTGCTCGTGCTGCGCGAGAAGGGGCGGGCGCGGAAGCGGCGGGGGCGCGCCCGGGGCGGCCTGGCGCGCCCGGGCTGAGCCGCGCCGGGCGCGCGGACGTCCGGCGGAAAACGCGAAGCGGGCACCGGCTCCACTGCCGGTGCCCGCCTTTCGCGCACGCCGCCGGGGCGGGGGCCTCCCGCCTCCGCCGGGCTCAGCCCGCGCCG
>JBFMFL010000084.1:0-23679 GCA_040752145.1 Gemmatimonadota bacterium | reverse complement strand
TGGCGGCGCGGGCGCGGTCCACGGCCGGGGGGCCGCCGCTCGAGGGCGGGGCGGCCGCCGTCGTTTCGTTCCCCCGGGAATTCGCCTAGATTATGGTCCGGGCGGCCCGCGCCGCCCGGTTCGGCAAACGATCCGCGCAATGACGGCGGTGTATTCCAATCCCGTAATGGCATCCAACTACACCATCAAGGCGTGGCCCGTCGTGGAGCGGCCGCGGGAGCGGCTGGAGGCGCTGGGCCCCAAGTCGCTGTCGCCCCGCGAGCTGCTGGCGCTGCTCATCGAGACGGGGACCCCGGCGCGGCCGGGGCAGGAGGCGCGCTCGGCGCTGGACCTGGCCGGCGACTTGCTGCAAAGCTTCTCTCCGGGCCCGGGGCGCGAGTCGCTGCGCCGCCTGATGACCGCTTCGCTCCCGGAACTCTGCAGGGTGCCGGGGATCGGGCCGGCCAAGGCGGCAAAGATCCTGGCGGCGCTGGACCTGGGGCGGCGCGCGGCGGAGGAGGCGCGGCCGGACCGCGACCGCATCCGCACCCCGCGCGACGTGTACGAGCGGATGCGGCTGATGCTGCGGGACCTTCCCGCCGAGGAGTTCCACGTCCTCCTGCTCAACACGCAGAACGAGATCCTCCGCGACCTGCAGATCACCCGGGGGACGGTGGACGCGTCGCTGGTGCACCCCCGGGAGGTGTTCCGCGCGGCGGTGATGGAGTCCGCGGCCAGCCTGGTGCTGGTCCACAACCACCCCAGCGGCGACCCCACCCCTTCGGACGAGGACCTGGCGGTCACCGAGGAGCTGCGCACGGCGGGACTCACGCTGGGGATCGAGGTGCTCGACCACGTCATCGTGGGGGAGGGGCGGTACGTTTCCTTCGTAGAAGCGGGGTACTGGAATGGCTAGCACGGCACTTTCCACGCTACCGCCCGAGAGGGCCGAGGAGGCGCTCGCCGTCGCGCGCGCCGTCCTCCCGCCGCGCCTGCTCTCCAGGATCGAGTCGTACATGGAGCGTCTCGACATCGAGATGCTCACCCGGGCGTACGAGTTCAGCCGCATCGCCCACGCGGGGCAGAAGCGCCGCTCGGGGGAGGACTACATCGTCCACTGCGTGGAGGTGTGCGAGATCCTGGCCGACCTGCACCTGGACACGGTGACGCTGGTGAGCGCGCTGATCCACGACGTGGTGGAGGACACCACCGCCACGCTGGAGGACGTGCGCGACGCGTTCGGGGACGAGGTGGCGACGGTGGTGGACGGGCTCACCAAGATCTCCCGCGTGCAGTTCCGCACCAACACCGAGCAGCAGGTCGAGAACTACCGCAAGCTCCTGCTCTCCATGGCGCAGGACGCGCGCGTCATCCTGGTGAAGCTGGCGGACCGCCTCAACAACATGCGGACCCTCCAGCACCTGCGCGAGGAGAAGCGCCGCCGCATCTCGCTGGAGACGCGCGAGATCTACGCGCCGCTGGCCCACCGGCTGGGGATGGCGCACATCAAGTGGGAGCTGGAGGACCTCTGCTTCAAGTTCCTGGAGCCGGAGGCGTACAAGGACCTGGCGCGCAAGATCGCCGAGAAGCGCACCGAGCGGGAGGACCTGATCGACCGGCTTCGCCAGCCGCTGGAGGAGGACCTGCGCGGCGCCGGGATCGACTGCGAGGTGACGGGGCGCCCCAAGCACCTGTGGTCCATCTACCGCAAGATGCAGCGCCGCGAGAAGTCGTACGACGAGATCTACGACCTCATGGCCATCCGCGTGATCGTGGAGACCATCACCGACTGCTACCACGCGCTGGGGGTGATCCACAACCGCTGGACGCCGCTGCAGGAGCGCTTCCACGACTACATCGCCACGCCCAAGAGCAACATGTACCGCTCCCTCCACACGACCATCTTCGGTCCGGGGGGGCGGCTGTACGAGATCCAGATCCGCACGCGCGAGATGCACCGCACCGCGGAGCTGGGCATCGCGGCGCACTGGAAGTACAAGGAGGGGCGCGGCGGCGACGAGGTGGACGAGACGCTCACCTGGTTCCGCCAGGTGCTGGAGTGGCAGCAGGAGACCAAGGAGCCGGACGAGTTCCTGGAGTTCCTGCGCATCGACCTGTTCCAGGACGAGATCTTCGTCTTCACGCCGCAGGGCGACGTCAAGCAGCTCCCCAAGGGCGCCACCCCCATCGACTTCGCCTTCGGGGTGCACACCCAGGTGGGGCTGAACTGCGCCGGGGCCAAGGTCAACGGCCGCATCGCCCCGCTGGCGCGCGAGCTCAAGAACGGGGACACGGTGGAGATCATCACCGACCCCAAGCAGCGCCCCTCCCGCGACTGGCTGGCGTTCGTGAAGACGGCGCGCGCCCGCAACAAGATCCGCCAGTGGATCAAGCAGGAGGAGTTCGACAGCTCGGTGCGGCTGGGGCGCGAGTTCATCGAGCGGGAGGTCAAGAAGGCCCGCAAGGACCGGGTCTCGGAGGACCGCTACGGCGCGGTCGCCAAGGCGCTGGACCTGCCGGACGCGGCGCACCTGTTCGCCGCGCTGGGCCGCGGCGACGTGGGGCCGCAGGCGGTGTTCCGGGAGCTGTGGGGCGAGACCACGCCCGCCGCGCCGCCCCGGCCGCCCTCGGCGTTCGACCGGCTGGTGGACCGGGTGCGCGGCAAGCCCAAGGGGGTGCGGATCCAGGGGATGGACAACCTGATGGTGCGCTACTCCCAGTGCTGCCAGCCGGTGCCGGGCGACACGGTCACCGGCTACATCACCAACGGCCGCGGGATCTCGGTGCACCGCACCGACTGCCCCAACCTGCTCCAGCTGGCCGACCACCCGGAGCGCCGGGTGGACATCGAGTGGGAGGCGGAGAGCGGCGAGCGCTTCTACGTGCGCATCGTGATGGAGGGGACGGACCGGCGGGGCCTGTTCGCGGACATCGCCAGCACCATCTCGCAGACCAACACCAACATCCGCAGCGCCGACATCCAGGCGGACGACGCGGGGATGAAGGGGCAGTTCGTGGTGGAGGTGGAGAACCTCACGCACCTGAACCGCGTGCTCGGCGCGATCCGCAAGGTCAAGGGCGTGATCTCCGTGGAGCGCCGCGAGCAGGTGGACGCGAGCGACCTGGAGGCGTAGCGCCGCGGCGGCCGAACTGCCGCACGGGCACGCCACCCTCTCCCAATTCTGGGAGAGGGGAGGAACTGCGAGGTGTCCGTGTCGTGCTCCCCCTTTCCCCCGCTTGCGGGGGAGAGGTGGCTGGGGGGTGAGGGGGCCGGTACTTGCGGACGCCAGCGCGGAGCCGCGTGAGGGATTTCGGCCCGAAGGGGCGAGACCGCGCGGCAGTTTGCGCGGGCTCGACTCCGTTGCAGACGGTCGTATCGTCTGCTACGGAGCCGAAGCCCGACCCCGCGCCAGCGGGGGCACGCCCGAACCCGTTTCTGAATGAACCGTCCACTTCCTTCGGTGTATTTACGGTGTTGATGCGCAGCCGCCGCGACGCACCCGCCGCCCCGAGCCGATGACGCCGAAGATGTCCTCCTACAAGCTCGTTTCCCCGTTCGAGCCCAAGGGCGACCAGCCCCGGGCGATCCAGGAGCTCACCGAGGGCCTGGCCCGCGGCGACCGGTACCAGACGCTGCTGGGCGCCACCGGCACGGGCAAGACGCTCAGCATGGCGCACGTGATCGCCAACCACGGGCGGCCGGCGCTGGTGATGAGCCACAACAAGACGCTGGCGGCGCAGCTGTACGGCGAGCTGAAGCAGTTCTTCCCGCACAACGCGGTGGAGTACTTCGTCTCGTACTACGACTACTACCAGCCCGAGGCGTACGTCCCCTCCACGGACACCTACATCGAAAAGGACTCCAGCATCAACGAGGACATCGAGCGGCTGCGGCTCCGCTCCACCTCGTCGCTGATGGAGCGCGAGGACGTCATCATCGTCACCTCGGTGTCGTGCATCTACGGCCTGGGCGACCCGACGGCGTACCGGCAGCTGATGCTCACCCTGGAGCGCGGGCAGAAGATCGGGCGCAAGCAGATCCTGGAGGCGCTGGTCGCCATCCAGTACTCGCGCAACGACGTGGCCTTCGAGCGGGGGACCTTCCGCGTCCGCGGCGACACGGTGGAGATCTACCCGGCATACGAGGAGCAGGGGGTGCGGGTGGAGCTGTGGGGCGACGAGATCGAGCGCATCTCCCGCTTCGACCCGCTCACCGGCGAGACCATCGCCACGCTGCCGCGCGCGGCCATCTACCCGGCCAAGCACTTCGTCTCCCAGAAGCCCACCATCGAGCGGGCGGTGCAGCGCATCCGCGCGGAGCTGGACGAGCGGCTCAAGGAATTGCTGCGCGAGAACAAGCTGCTGGAGGCGCAGCGGCTGGAGTCGCGCACCAACTTCGACGTGGAGATGATGCTGGAGATCGGCACGTGCGCGGGGATCGAGAACTACTCCCGCCACCTGGCTGGCCGCGCCGAGGGGGAGCGCCCGGCGTGCCTCCTGGACTACTTCCCGGAGGACTACCTGGTGATCGTGGACGAGTCGCACGTGAGCGTCCCGCAGATCGGCGGGATGTACAACGGCGACCGCGCCCGCAAGACGACGCTGGTGGAGCACGGCTTCCGGCTCCCCTCGGCGCTGGACAACCGCCCGCTCAAGTTCGACGAGTGGGAGAACATGGTGCCCAAGGCGGTGTTCGTGTCCGCGACGCCGGGGCCCTACGAGCTGGCGAAGAGCGGCGGCGTGGTGGTGGAGCAGATCATCCGCCCCACGGGGCTGCTGGACCCGGTGGTGGAGGTCCGCCCGGTGCGCGGCCAGGTGGACGACCTGCTGGCGGAGATCCGCGAGCGCGAGAAGAAGAACGAGCGGGTGCTGGTGACCACGCTCACCAAGCGGATGTCGGAGGACCTGACGGACTTCTTCATGCAGGCGGGGGTGCGGGTGCGCTACCTGCACAGCGACATCGACTCCATCGAGCGGGTGGAGATCCTGCGCGACCTGCGCCTGGGCAAGTTCGACGTGCTGGTGGGGATCAACCTGCTCCGCGAGGGGCTGGACCTGCCGGAGGTGTCGCTGGTGGCGATCCTGGACGCGGACAAGGAGGGCTTCCTGCGCTCGGCGTCGTCGCTGATCCAGACGGTGGGACGCGCGGCCCGCAACTCGGAGGGGAAGGCGATCCTGTACGCGGACACCGTCACCGGCTCCATGAAGCGGATGATGGAGGAGACGGGGCGCCGCCGGGTGATGCAGGCGGAGTACAACGCCGAGCACGGCATCATCCCGCAGACCATCATCAAGTCGGTGCAGGAGATCGAGCGCTCCACCCGAGTGGCGGACGCCCGCGCCAGGACCGAGCCGGAGCCCAAGGGGCGCAAGGTGGCCGAGTCGCGCGCGGCGTACGGCGCCCGCGACCCGGAGGTGCTGGTCAAGGAGCTGGAGCAGGAGATGCGCGACGCGGCGGCGCAGCTTGACTTCGAGCGGGCGGCGCTGCTGCGCGACCAGCTCCTGGAGCTGCGCGCGCAGCTGGACGGGGCGAAAAAGGCCACGGCGGCGGCCGTGCAGAAGCAGCGCACCATCGGCGCGCTGCGGGGGTGACGGGCGGATGGCGAGCGAGGCGCTGCTGACGGAGGAGGAGCTGGCGGCCTGGGGGGAGCGGGTCGGGGCGGAGGTGGAGGTGCCCGCGGTCTTCGCCCTGAACGGCGACCTGGGGGCGGGGAAGAGCACGCTGGCGCGCGCCATCGCGCACGGGGCGGGGGTGGAGGGGGCGGTCCCCTCGCCCACCTTCAACCTGCTCTTCCGCTACGAGACGCCGCGCGGCGTGGTCCACCACCTGGACCTGTACCGGCTGGAGCGGCAGGACGAGGTGTGGGAGCTGGGGTGGTCGGAGCTGGGGGCGGGTCCGGACCTGGTGCTCATCGAATGGGCGGAGAATGCCGAGACTCTACTCCCGCGGCCGCGCTGGGAGGTGACGCTGGAGGACGTGGGCGACCCGGAGCGGCGGCGCGTGGAGCTGGCGCCGGTGGGCGACCCGCCGGCGCTGCCCCCCCTCCCGGCGGACGGGGAGGCAAGGTGAGCGGGGCCCCGGACGGGCCGGTGCTGGCGCTGGACACCTCCACCTCGGTAGGCTCGGTGGCGGTGGGCGTGGGCGACCGGCTGCTGGCGGAGACGGCCCTCACCGTGGGCTCGGGCCACTCGTCGGCGCTGCTCCCGGCGATCGACGCGGCGCTGCGCTCGGCGGGGCTGGCTCCGGGGGACCTCGCCGCGGTGGTGGTGGGCGGCGGGCCCGGGTCGTTCACGGGGGTGAGGATCGCCGCGGCCACGGCCAAGGGGATCGTGCACGCCGCCGGGATCCCGCTCTGGGCCTACTCCAGCCTGGCGGCTGCGGCGGCCGGGAGCTGGGGGGCGGACCGCCCGGTGTGCGCGCTGTTCGACGCGCGCCGCCGCGACGTGTACGCGGCGTGCTACCGCTTCGGCCCGAAAGTGGACGAAGTGATGGCCCCGGAGGCCCTGGTGCTGGACGAGCTGCTGGAGCGCTTCCGCGGGGGCCCGCCCCCGCTCTTCACCGGCGAGGCCGCGGTCATCCACCGGGAGGAGATCGAGCGGGAGCCCGGGGCGCGGGTGGTGCCGGCCCACCTGGCCGCGCCGAGGGCGTCGGCGCTGCTGGCCCTGCTGCGGGCGGCCCCGGAGCTGGGGCGGGTGGCGGAGCCGGCGCACTGGGAGCCGGAGTACGTGCGGGCCTCCGGGGCGGAGCGGATCGCGGCGGCCGCGGGGAGGGCGCCGTGAAGCTGGGCGGCGAGGTGCCCCGGGCGGGAAGGGCGGCCTTCCGGCTGCGCCCGCTCGCCGAGGCGGACCTGGACCGGGTGATGGAGATCGAGCGCGCCTGCTTCTCCACCCCCTGGAAGGACACCACCTTCCGCGGCCTGATGCGCCGCGCCGACACCGACCTGGTGGGCGCGGAGCAGGACCGGCGCCTGGTGGGCTACGCGGTGTGCTGGACGGTGGTGGACCAGTCGGAGCTGGGCAACGTGGCCGTCGCGGAGGAGGCGCGGGGCGCCGGGATCGGGCGCGCGCTGGTGGAGGCGGTCGTGGAGCGGGTGCGGGACCGCGGCTCCCGCGAGTGCTTCCTGGAGGTCCGCGAGAGCAACCAGGTGGCCCAGGCGCTGTACCGCGACATGGGGTTCGAGGTGGTGGGGCGCCGCAAGGCGTACTACGCGCTCCCCCTTGAGGACGCCCTGGTCATGCGCCTTTACGTGTAGGACCTTTCTCTCTCGACACCGCCGTGAACGGTGTCCGTCACGGGGTCTCTTTTCCCACCGGAAGCGCGATCCCGCCAACAACCATCCCTGGAGGATACGTGTCGCGAAGCCTGAACAAGGCCATCATCATCGGCAACCTCGGCTCGGACCCCGAGGTCCGCACGACGGGCGGCGGAAGCCGCGTCGCGCAGTTCTCCGTCGCCACCAGCCGCAAGTGGACCACCAACTCCGGCGAGCAGCAGGAGAAGACCGAGTGGCACCGGGTCGTGGTCTGGGGCAAGCTGGTGGACGTGGTGGAGAAGTACGTGAAGAAGGGCGAGAAGGTGTACGTGGAGGGCGAGATCCAGTACCGCCAGTACGAGGACAAGGAGGGGGTGACCAAGTACACCACCGAGATCAACGCCCGCGAGCTGATCCTGCTCGGCGGCCGTGACGGCGGCGGCGGCGGGGGCGGTGGGTACGGCGGCGGCGGGTACGGCGGTGGTGGGGGCGGTGGCGGTGGCGGCGGCTCGCGCGAGCGCTCGTCGGGCGGCGGTGGTGGCAGCGGCGGCGGTGGCGGGGCCGGCAAGGGCGGCCGCGGCGGCGACTACGACGACTTCCAGCCGCCCCCCTTCGGCGACGACGACGACGACCTGCCGTTCTAGGCGTCCGGTCCGCCGTCAGCCCCGGCTCGGGGCCGGCCCCGGAGGACGGAGTGGGTGCCTGGAAGGGATCGACGGGACGGGCGGCGAGTCTCACCGGACTCGCCGCCCGTCGTTCTTCATCCGGCCGCCCGCCTCACTCCGTCCGCAGCGCCGCCATCGGGTCGATGGTGCTGGCGCGGCGCGCCGGGATCCACGCCGCGACCGAGGCGACCGCGAGCACGACGGTCCCGATCGCCACGCCGAGCAGCGGGGAGGTCGGCATCGGCCAGTGCAGCCGGTCGGCGACGAACCGCGTGGCGAGCATGCTGAGCGGCAGTCCCAGGACCAGGCCGACCGCGCCCAGGGCGAGGCCCCTGGCGAAGAACATCCGCACCACCTGGCCGCGCCGCGCGCCCAGCGCGGTGCGGATGCCGATCTCGCGCGTGCGCTGGCCCACCCCGAACGAAACGACGGCGTAGAGCCCGACCGCGGACAGGAGCAGCGCGAGCAGCCCCCCGCCCGCGGCGGCCGTGCCGGCGCGCACGGCGTCGCGGCGGAGCTGCGCCTCGCGCTGCGCCAGCGTCTGCGCCCGGACGACCGGCATCTGCGGAGCCTCGGCCGCGACGGCCTCCCGCATGGCTCCGAGCAGGGGCGCCGCGGGCCCCGCCGTGCGCGCGACCACGCCCGTGTACAGGGAGGCGTACGGCACGTACACGCGGACCTGGCCGTCGACCTCGCTCGGGCCCGCGGCCGCCTCGTCCACGACCCCCACCACGACCATCGGGGCGGCGCCGGAAGCCCCCGCCATGACCAGGCGCCTGCCGAGCGGGTCGGCGCCGCCCCACAGCCGGCGCGCCAGGTCGCCGCCGACGATCACCGCGCCGACCGACAGGGGGCGCAGGGGATCGCCGGACGGGTTCGCGTACTCGGCGGCGGCGAAGCCGCGCCCGCGCACGACCGGGATCTCGAACGCGCCGAAGTAGCCCTCCGGCGCGGCCACGAGGCTCGCCTCCATGGAGGCGTCGTACGCGACGCCGGCGACGCGGTCGGCGGGGTGTACGGCGAGCGGCATGGTGATGGTCCCCATCTGCATCGGCATGGCGGCGACGACGCCGGGCATCGCCGCGACGCGCTCCACGGCCGCGTCGATCCGCGCCGCCTGCTCCGCCGGGGACACCCTGCCGGCCCAGGTGTCCAGTTCGACCTCGGCGATCCGGTCGGCCACGCCGGAAGCGGCGCGGCCGACCGCGTCCGCCGACATGCCCATCACCACCACGCCCAGGCCGACGAGCAGCGGCTGGGTGAGCGTGATCTGCGCGACGACGAGCGCCCGCTGCAGCCGCGACCGGGCCGCCGCGACGGACGTGGCCGAGCCCTTGAGCACCTCGCTCACGGAGATGCGCGTGGCGTGCAGCGCGGGCGAGACGCCGAACAGGATCCCGGTGGCGACCGCGACCGCGCACGTCGCCAGCGTCACGCGCCAGTCCACGACGAGCTGCACGTCCTGGAGCGCGGCGCCGGCGAGGCGGATCCCGGCCGCGGTCACGAACAGGCCGACCGCCGCGGCGACCAGGGCCAGCAGGACGCTCTCCGTGAGGAGCTGCCGGACCAGCCGCCGGCGGGGCGCGCCCAGCGAGAGGCGCACGCCGATCTCGCGCCGCCGCGCCACGGCCAGCCCGACCAGGAGCGCGCTGACGTTGGTGCAGGTGATGAGCAGGACGAGCAGCGCGAGCCCGCCTGCAATCGCCCCCGAGACGAGCAGGTCCCCGCGCTGGCTGACGCGGCTGTTGCTGGCGAGCATCGGCACCACGTCGGCGCCCGCCGTCACGCCCTGCGCCGTCCCCTCCAGCCCCGGCCGCGCGGCGCGCTCCGCGATGCCGGCGACCGTCGGCGCCGCGGTCTCCGCCGTGACGCCCGGGCGCAGCCGGGCGGCGGCGCGCAGGAACAGGCTGTCGGGGCTGGCGAACACCGCCGGGGTGCGCTTCTGGAGCAGGGGATACGCCGCGAGCGGAGCCCACACCGTCATGCCGCCGCCGCCGTCCGCGCCGCCGAAGCGCGGCGGCGCCACCCCCACCACCTCGACCGGGTAGCCGTTGACCCGGAGCGTGCGGCCGACCACGTCGGGCGCCCCGCCGAACCGCTGCCGCCACAGGGCGTGGCTGATCATCGCCGTGGGCGGCGCCGTCATCCGCACGCCGCCCGCCTCCCCGGCCGGCTGCGCGCCGAGCGCCGGGCGGACGCCGAGGACGCCGAAGTAGTTGGGCGTCGCGTAGACCAGGCGCACGGTGGCGGGCGCCGCCGCCGCGTCCCCCGTGGCGACGAGCGCGGTCTCGTCGGCGTACGCCGCGACGCCGCCGAACAGCTCCGTGCGGGCGGCGTACTCCTGCACCTCCGGCCACGACAGGAGGCGCGGCTGCGCGTCCGCCGCCCCCTTCACGCGCATGCTGCCGCGGATGCGCACCAGCGATTCGTCGCGCTCGATCCCCGGCGCGGGGAGCGTCGCCAGCGAGTTCAGCAGCGTGAACAGCACCACGTTGGTGCCGATCCCCAGCGACAGCACCAGGAGCATGGTGGCGGTCGACAGGGGCGTGCGGCGGAAGTGGCGGAGCGCGTAGCGCAGGTCGGCGGCGAGGCTCTCGACGCCGGGGAGGCCCCGCTGCTCGCGCACGCTCTCCGCCGCCTGCACGAGCCCGCCCGACGCGATCGTCGCCCGGCGGCGCGCTTCGTCCGGCTTCATGCCGCGGCGGACGTTCTCCTCGATCTCCATCTCCAGGTGCGCCTCCATCTCCGCGCGGAGATCCCGGTCGGCGCTCCCGTGGCCGCGGAGGGTGGCGCCGATGCGTGCCAGCGCCCTGCGGATCGCTCTCATGACGGTACCTGTTTCAGTGCGAGAAAGGATGCGATGAGGTCCGCCGTCCGCTGCCATTCGCGCGCTTCGCGCTCCAGCTGCTTCCGGCCGGCCGGGGTGAGCGAGTAGAACTTGGCGCGGCGGTTGTTCTCCGACTGGCCCCACTCCGCCGCCACGAGCCCCTCCTGCTCCAGCTTGAGCAGCGCGGGGTAGAGCGTGCCGTAGTTCAGCGCCAGCTGGTTGCCGCTGATCTCCTCGATGCGCCGCGCGATGCCGTAGCCGTGCAGCGGCCCGAGCACGTCCACCGTCTTGAGGATCATGAGCGCGAGCGTCCCCGGCTGAACCTCTCGTTTCTCCACCACCCACCTCCTATTGGCTGCCCATACGTAGAGGGCGCAGCTCTGGTTTCAACCTTCGTATTGGAATCCAATACGAAGATGCCGCGAAGCCCCGGACCGGCGCAAGCACGCTCGCCGGGCTTCCCCCGAGCGGCGGACGAGGCCGCTCCCGGGAAGCAGCACGCCCGTTTGACACTCCGCAACGCGTGTCGTTAAATATTCTTTGTTGATCTGCACCGAACCGCGCCCAGGGCAGAGCCGCACCAGACAGCAGGTACTCCCATGGACAACGTAGAAACCCTCTACCCGCTCACGCCCATGCAGCACGGGATGCTGCTGCGGGCGCTGCGATCGGCGCAGCCGGGGGAGTACGTGGAGCAGGTGGGGTGGACGGTCCGGGGCGCGTACGATCCCGACGCGTTCGAGCGCGCCTGGGCGTCGGCGCTGGAGCGGCACCCGGCGCTGCGCACGGCGTTCTTCTGGAAGGGGATGGACGAGCCGGTGCAGGTGGTCCGGCGGGACGCCCGCGTGCCGGTGGAGCGCCACGACTGGCGGCACCTCGCCGCGGCCGAGGCGGACGAGCGGGTGCGGGGGCTCGCGGCGCAGGAGCGCCGCCGCGGCTTCGACCTGGGCGCCGCGCCGCTGCTGCGCGTCTCCGAGGTCCGGCTGGCGGACGGCGCCGTGAGGATCCTGCTGAGCTACCACCATCTGGCGATGGACGGCTGGTCGCTCGCCGTCTGCATGGGCGACGTGCTCGCCGCGTACGGGGCGCTCCGCCGGGGAGAGTCGCCCGTGCCGGAGCCGGCGCCGCCGTTCGGGCGCTACGTCGCGTGGGTGCGCGGCAGGGACGCCGCGGAGTCGGAGGCGTTCTGGCGCGGCGAGCTCGCCGGCGTGGCCGGGCCGACGCTGCTCGGCGCGGAGTCCTCCCAGGAGACGGAAGCCGGCCACGGCACGGCCTCGCTGGAGCTGGACGCCGCGCTCGCCCGGCGGCTGGCGGCGCTCGCCCGGCGCGTCCCCGCGACCCTCAACACCGTGTTCGCCGGGGCCTGGGGGCTGCTCCTGGCGCGGCTCGCGGGCGCGGACGAGGCGGTGTTCGGGACGGTGGTGTCCGACCGCCCGGCGGGGCTGCCTGGGGCGGACGGGATCGTGGGCCTCTGCATCGGCGAGGTCCCCGTCCGCGTGCGGCTGGACCCCGCCGCGCCGCTGGCGCCGTGGCTCCGCGGGCTGCAGGCGGCGCAGTCCCGCGCGCGCCGCCACGCGCACCTGGCGCCGTCGCGGGTGCAGGCGCTCGGCGGCCTCCCCGCCGGCGAGCGCCTGTACGACACCGTCCTCGTCTTCCAGAACCTCCCGGACGCGGGCCCCGCCGCCGCGGCCGGACCGGAGATGGGCGACCTCCGCCGCGAGCCCATGGCCGGCGCGGGCGGGCACGCGGCCGTGCTGGAGGTGGTGCCGGGCGCGACGGTCACGCTCAACCTCACCCACGACGCCGCGCGCCTGGACGGCCGGGCCGCCGCCCGGCTGCTGGAGCGGCTGCGCACGCTGCTGGAGGCGGTCGCGGAGGGCGACGGGGCCGCCCTCGGCGCGCTCTCCCCGCTGTCCGCCGACGAGCGGCGCCTGGTGCTGCACGGGTGGAACGACACCGCGCGCGACTTCCCGCGCGGCCTGTGCGTACACCGGCTGGTGGAAGCGCAGGCGGCACGGACGCCGGACCGCGTCGCCGTGGAAGGCGGCTCCGGGGCGCTGACCTACACGGAGCTGGACGCGCGCGCGGACGGGCTGGCCGCGCGGCTGCGGGCGCACGGCGTGGGACCGGAGTCCCGCGTCGCCGTGCTGCTCGACCGCTCTCCGGAGATGGTGGTCGCCCTGCTCGCGGTGCTGAAGTCGGGCGGCGCCTACGTCCCCCTCGACCCCGCGCACCCCGCGGAGCGCCTGGCGCTCATCCTCCGCGACTCGGCCGCGCGCGTGCTCCTCGCCGAGGAGCGGCACGCCGCCCTGCTGCCGGCGGAGGGGGTCGCCGTGCTCACCCCTCACCCCCCGGCCCCCTCTCCCACCTCGACCCCCCTCCCCCCGGCCCCCTCCCCCGCAAGGGGGGAGGGGGAGAACGACACGACCAGACCTGAGGGTCAGGAAGCCCTCCCCCAGAATTGGGGGAGGGTGGCGAGCCTAAGCGAGCCGGGTGGGGGCCATCCCGCGGACCCCGACAACCTCGCCTACGTCATCTACACGTCGGGCTCCACGGGCACCCCCAAGGGCGTCGCCGTCCCGCACCGCGCGCTCGCCAACTTCCTCCACTCCATGCGCGCGGAGCCGGGGGTCGCCGCGGACGACGTGCTCCTCGCCGTCACCACGCCGGGCTTCGACATCGCCGCGCTGGAGCTGTTCCTCCCGCTGACCGTCGGCGCGCGCGTGGTGGTGGCGGACCGCGAGACCGCGTCCGATCCCGGGCGACTGGCGGAGCGCGTCGCCACGAGCGGCGCCACCATGCTCCAGGCGACGCCGGCCACCTGGCGGATGCTGCTGGACGCCGGCTGGACCGGCGGCCCCGGGCTGCGCGCGCTCTGCGGGGGCGAGGCGCTGGACGCGGACCTGGCCGGGCGGCTCCGTCCGCTCGTCGGAGAGATGTGGAACCTGTACGGGCCGACGGAGACCACCGTGTGGTCCACGGCGCAGCGCGTGGAGTCGGTCGAGGGCGTGCCGGCCATCGGGCGTCCGATCGCGAACACGCGCGCCTACGTGCTGGACCGGTGGCTGGACCCGCTCCCGGCGGGAGCCGAGGGCGAGCTGTTCATCGCGGGGGCAGGGGTGGCGCGGGGCTACGCGGGCCGGCCGGAGCTGACGGCGGAGAGGTTCGTCCCCGAACCGTTCGCGGGGGTGCCAGGGGCGCGGATGTACCGCACCGGGGACCGCGCGAGCCGCCGCCCAGACGGGGCGCTGGACTTCCGCGGCCGCGCCGACTTCCAGGTCAAGGTCCGCGGCCACCGCGTGGAGCCCGGCGAGGTGGAGGCCGTGCTCCTCCGCCACCCCGGCGTGCGGCAGGCGGTGGTCGCCGCGCGCCCGGACGCGGCGGGGACGACGCGGCTGGTCGCCTACGTGGTCGGCGACGCGTCCGCGGCCGACCTGCGCGACCACGTGCGCGGCGCGCTCCCGGAGTACATGGTGCCCGCCGCGTTCGTCGGGCTGGACGCGCTGCCGCTGACGCCCGCGGGCAAGATCGACCGCCGCGCGCTCCCCGCGCCGGAGCTCGCGGCGGGCGGAGCGGCCGCGCCGCGGACGGAGCTGGAGGAGGTGGTCGCGGGGATCTGGGCGGAGGTGCTGGGGACCGGGCGCGTCGGCGTCCACGACGACTTCTTCGCGCTGGGCGGGCACTCGCTCCTGGCGACGCAGGTCGTCGCCCGGGTGCGGCGCGCGCTCGGCGTGGACCTGCCCTTTCGCGACCTGTTCCGCGCGCCGACGGTGGCCGCGATCGCCGCGCGCGTGGAGGCGCTGCGGCGCGAGGGCGGGGTGCCGGAGGCGCCGCCGATCCGCGCCGGGGCGGGCGAGGGCGAATTCCCGCTCTCCTTCGCGCAGTCGCGGCTCTGGTTCATCCACCAGCTCGACCCGGCGAGCGCCGTCTACAACATCCCCGCCGCGCTCGCGGTCCACGGCGAGGTGGACGCGGCCGTGCTGGAGCGCCTGCTCGCGGAGATCGTGCGGCGGCACGCGGCGCTGCGCACCGTCTTCCGCGTGGCGGCGGGCGAGCCGGTGCAGGTCGTCCTGCCGGACGCCGGGGCGCGGCTCCAGGTGGTGGACCTGTCCGGCCGCCCGGCCGGCGCGCGGGAGGAAGAGGCGCGCCGCATCCTGCGCGACGAGGCCGCGCGCCCGTTCGACCTGGAGCGCGGGCCGCTCTTCCGGGCGGCGCTGCTGCGGGTGGAGCCGGGCCGGAGCATCCTGCTCTTCACGCTCCACCACGTCGTCGGGGACGAGTGGTCCGTCCGCGTGCTGGTGCGCGAGGCATCGGCCCTGTACGCCGCGTTCTCGCGCGGCGAGCCGTCGCCGCTCCCCGAGCTGCCGGTGCAGTACGCCGACTACGCGCTCTGGCAGCGGGAGTGGCTGCGCGGCGAAGCGCTCGACCGGCGGCTCGACTTCTGGCGGGAGCGGCTGGCGGGAGCCCCCGCGGCGCTCGACCTCCCCACTGACCACGCCCGCCCCGCGGCCCCGTCCGACCGCGCCGGCCTGGTCCGCTTCGCCCTCCCGCCGGAGCCGTCCGCCGCGCTGCGGGCGCTCTCCCGCCGCGAGGGGGCGACGCCGTTCATGGCGCTGCTCGCGGCGTTCGCCGTGCTGCTCTCCCGCTGGTCCGGCCTGGACGACGTGGTGGTCGGGACCCCGGTCGCCGGCCGTGGGCGCGTGGAGCTGGAGGAGCTGGTCGGCTTCTTCGCCAACACGCTGGCGCTGCGGACGCGGCTGTCCGGCGAGCCGACCGTGCGCGGGCTGCTCGCGCGCGTCCGCGAGGGCGTGCTGGACGCCCAGGCGCACGCGGACCTCCCCTTCGAGCGGCTGGTGGACGCGCTCGGCGTCGAGCGGCGGACCGACCGCACGCCGCTGTTCCAGGTGATGCTCACCCTGGAGCGCGCCGTGTGGGAGTCCGCGCCGCGCCTGGGCGACCTCCCCGTGGAGCCGCTGGAGACCGGCACCGGCGCCGCCCCGTTCGACCTCGCGCTGCTGATGCGCGACGCGGGCGAGCGCTTCACCGGCACGGCCGAGTACCGCGCGGAGCTGTGGGAGCGCGGGACCGTGGAGCGGATGACCGGCCACCTCGCCGTCCTGCTGGAAGGGATGGCTGCGCGCCCGGACGCCCGCGTCGCCGACCTCCCCATGCTCACCGCCGCCGAGCGAGCGGAAGTGCTGGACCTCCAGGCCGATGCGCCGGCTCCCATCGAGCCCGACCTCCTCCTCCACCAGCTGGTCGAGGCCCAGGCGGCGCGGACGCCCGACGCCCCGGCCGTCGTCTTCGCCGGCGGTGCGCTCACCTACGCCGAGCTGGACGCGCGCGCCGGCGCGCTCGCCGCCGCCCTCCGCGCCCGCGGCGCCGGCCCCGAGACGCGCGTCGCCATCTGCACGCGGCGCTCGCCGGAGATGGCCATCGCGATCCTGGCCGTGCTCAAGTCCGGCGCCGCCTACGTCCCTCTCGACCCGTCGCACCCGGACGAGCGCCTTGCCCGGCTGCTGTCCGACTGCGGCGCGCGGCTGCTGCTGACGCAGACCGCGCTGGCGGATCGGTTCGGCGGGTTCGGCGGCTTCGGCGGCGAGGTTGTGGTCCTCGGGACCTCCCTCCCCCCGGCCCCCTCCCCCGCAAGGGGGGAGGGGGAGAACGACGAGACTGCGGACGCGTCTGCCGTTGCAGTTGCAGGCTGTTCCCTGTTCCCTGTTCCCTGTTCCCTGGCGTACGTCATCTACACCTCGGGCTCCACCGGCACCCCCAAGGGCGTGGCCGTCGAGCACCGCTCCGTCGTCGCGTTCACCGCGGACACGGCCCGGCGGCTGGACGTGCGGCCGTCCGACCGCGTGCTCCAGCTCGCTGCGCCCGGCTTCGACGTCGTGGTGGAGGAGCTGTTCCCCGCCTGGAGCCGCGGCGCCGCCGTGGTCCTCGCGTCGGACGGCATGCTGTCGCCCGGCGAGCTGCTGGAGACCGTGGAGCGGCACGGCGTCACCTGGTTCGACCTGCCGACGGCGTACTGGCATGAGTGGGTGCGGCACCTGGCCCGCACCGGCGCGCGGATCCCCGCGAGCGTCCGGTTCGTGGTGGTGGGCGGCGAGCGGATCGCGCGCGAGCGGCTGGCGGATTGGACCGCCACGGGCGTCCCGCTGGTCCACATGTACGGCGTCACCGAGGCGACGGTGAACTCCACCGCGTTCCGCCTGGAGCCCGGCGAGGACGGCTCGCTCCGGGAGACCCTGCCCATCGGCAGGGCGACGGGGGGCGCGCGGCTGTACGTGCTCGACGGGGCGATGCAGCCGCTCCCGGCCGGCGTGCCGGGCGAGCTGTGGATCGGCGGGGCGGGCGTGGCGCGCGGGTACCTGGGGCGGCCGGATCTCACGGCCGACCGCTTCCTCCCCGACCCGTTCTCCGCCGCGCCCGGCGCGCGGCTGTACCGCACGGGCGACCGCGTGCGCCGGCTCGCGTCCGGCGACCTGGAGTTCCTGGGCCGGGTCGACCAGCAGGTCAAGGTCCGCGGCTTCCGCGTCGAGCCCGGCGAGGTCGAGGCCGCGCTGCTGGCGCACTCCGGCGTCCGCGAGTGCGTGGTCGTGGCGCGCGAGGACGCGCCGGGCGAGCCGCGGCTGGTGGCGTACTTCGTCGGCGCCGCGGCGGCGGACGGGCTGCGCGGGCACCTGCGCGCCCGCCTCCCGGCGCACATGGTGCCCGCCGCGTTCGTCTCGCTCGCCGCGCTCCCGCTCTCCGCCAACGGCAAGGTGGACCGCGCGGCGCTCCCCGCGCCGGAGGCCCCGGCCCGCGCCGCCGGCCGCACCCCGCGCACGGCCACCGAGCGCCTGGTGGCGGAGGTGTGGGCGGACGTGCTCGGCGTGGAGCGCGTGTCCGCCGACGACAACTTCTTCGACCTGGGCGGCCACTCGCTGCTGCTGGTGCGCGTCCACGCCCGGCTGGCCGAGCGGCTGGGCGCGGAGGCGCCCATCGCCGAGCTGTTCCAGCACCCCACGCTCGCCTCGCTCGCCGCGTACCTGGACTCGCGCGGCGCCCCCGCGGCGCCCGCCGTCCGGCGGAGCGCGCGGCCGACCCCGCGGCCCGCCGGTCGGGAGGAAGCCGGCGACTACGGGATGGCGATCGCGGTGGTGGGGATGAGCGGGCGCTTCCCCGGCGCGCGCGGCCTGGACGAGTTCTGGCGCAACCTGCGGGGCGGCGTGGACGCCGTCACCACGTTCACGGACGAGGAGCTGCTGGCGGCCGGCGTCCCGCCCGCGGCGCTGCGCGACCCGCGCTACGTGCGCGCCCGGGGCGTGCTCGCGGACGTGGAGATGTTCGAGCCCGGCTTCTTCGGGCTGTCGCCGCGCGAGGCCACCATCCTCGATCCGCAGCAGCGCCTGTTCCTGGAGTGCGCCTGGGAGGCGCTGGAATCGGCCGGCTACGACCCGGAGGCGTACGCCGGGCGCATCGGCGTGTTCAGCGGCGCCGACCTCAATCGCTACCAGCTGGACGTGCGCGCGCACCGGCGGCTGCGCGAGGCCGCGGGCGGGCTCCAGATCGTCCTCGGCAACGGCTCGCACTTCCTCCCGCTGCGCGCCTCGCACCGGCTGAACCTCACCGGCCCCAGCCTCAACGTGCAGACGGCCTGCTCCTCGTCGCTGGTCGCCGTGCACCTGGCCTGCCAGAGCCTGGTGACCGGCGACTCGGACATGGTGCTGGCCGGCGGCGTGTCCATCTTCCTCCCGCAGACCTCCGGCTACCTGTACCGCGAGGGCGGCGTGTTCTCGCCGGACGGGCGCTGCCGCGCCTTCGACGCGCGCGCGGGCGGCACCGTCAGCGGCAACGGCGCGGGGGTGGTCGTGCTCAGGCGGCTGAAGGACGCCCTCGCCGACGGCGACGCGGTGCTCGCCGTGATCCGCGGCTCCGCCGTCACCAACGACGGCCGGTACAAGGCCGGCTTCCCGGCGCCGGGGCGCGAGGGCCAGGCCCGCGCGATCGGGGACGCGCTGGCGCGCGCCGGCATCTCCCCCGACACGGTAGGCTACGTGGAGGCGCACGGCTCCGGCACCGAGGTGGGCGACCCGGTGGAGATCGCCGCGCTGACGCAGGCGTTCCGCGAGGGCACCGACCGGACGGGCTTCTGCGCCGTCGGCTCGGTGAAGACGTCGATCGGCCACCTGGACACCGCCGCGGGGATCGCGGGGCTGATCAAGGCCGTGCTCGCCCTGCGCCACGGCGAGATCCCGCCGTCGCTGCACTTCAGCGAGCCCAACCCGCGCATCGGCTTCGCCGGCTCGCCCTTCGTCGTCGCGGACGCGCTGCGGCCGTGGAATCGAGAGGGGCACCCGCGGCGGGCAGGCGTGTCCTCGTTCGGGCTGGGCGGCACCAACGCGCACGTCGTGCTGGAGGAGGCCCCGGCGCGCGCCTCCGTCCCGTCCGCGCGCCCCTGGCAGCTGGTCGTGCTCTCCGCGCGCACGCCCACGGCGCTGGAGGCGGCGACCGACCGGCTCGCCGCGCACCTCCGCGCGCACCCGGAGCAGGACCTCGCGGACGTCGCGTTCACGCTGCAGGCGGGGCGGCGCGCCTGGGAGCACCGGCGCGTGCTGGTCTGCCGCGGCGGGGAGGACGCGGCCGCGGCGCTGGAGGGCCGCGACCCGCGCCGGCTGCTGACGTCCGACTCGCCCGACGCGAGCCGCCCCGTCGCGTTCCTGTTCCCCGGCCTGGGCGACCAGTACGCGGGGATGGCCGCCGGGCTGTACGCCACGGAGCCCGTGTTCCGCGAGACGGTGGACCGCTGCGCGGAGATCCTGCGCCCGCGCCTCGGCACGGACCTGCGCGACGTGCTGTACCCGGGCGGCGCGGCGGACTCGCCCGACGGGGCGGGGGCAACGGACCTGCGGCGGATGCTCGGCAGGCAAGGCGATTCAGCGGACGCGGATTCCGCGCTGGCGCGGACGGCGCTCGCGCACCCGGCGGTGTTCGTCACCGGGTACGCGCTGGCGCGGCTGTGGATGGCGCGCGGCGTGGTGCCCGATGCGCTGGCCGGGCACTCGCTCGGCGAGTACGTCGCCGCGACGGTCGCGGGCGTGTTCTCGGAGGAGGACGCGCTGGCGCTGGTCGCGGAGCGCGCGCGGCTGGTGGAAGAGCTGCCGGAGGGCGCCATGCTCGCGGTCCCGCTGGGCGCCGCGGACGTGGAGCCGCTGCTGCGGGACGGGCTCGCGCTGGCGGCATCCAACGCGCCCGGCCTCTCCACGGTGTCCGGTCTGACGGAGGCCGTCGCCGCGCTGGAGGCCGAGCTGGCGGGGCGGGGGATCGCCGCGCGCCGGCTGCCGGCGTCGCACGCCTTCCATTCGCCCGCGATGCAGCCGGTGGCGGAGCGCCTCGCCGGGCTCGTCGCGTCGATGCAGCTGCAGCCGCCGCGCATCCCCTTCGTCAGCAACGTCACCGGCCACTGGATCACCGCGGAGGAGGCCGCCGACCCGGCGTACTGGGCGGAGCACCTCTGCCGGCCGGTGCGCTTCGCGGAGGGGATGCGGGAGCTGCTGGCGGCGCCCGGGCGCGTGCTGCTGGAGGTGGGGCCGGGGCGCACCCTGGGCGCCTTCGCGCTGCACGCCGGCGCCGCGGAGGAAGCCGTGCTCGCCTCTCTCCGCCACGCCTACACGCGCCGCTCCGACGCGGCGTTCCTCGCCGAGACGCTGGGGCGCCTCTGGCTCGCCGGCGTACACGTGGACTGGGCCGCCGCCACCGCCGACGAGCCGCGCCTGCGCGTCCCCCTGCCGACGTACCCGTTCGAGCGCGAGCGCTGCTGGGTGGAGCCCCGCCGCAAGCGCCGCCAGGCCCCCCGGCGCCGCGGCCGGTCCGCCGGAGCCGATGTGGCCGACGCGTTGGAGCCGGCCGACACCGTCGAGGCCGCGCTCCCCGCCGGCCAGGTGCTGGAGCCGCGCGCGGACGACGATTTCCTGCACGCGCGCCCGCGGCTCGCCAACGCGTACGTCGCGCCCGCGACGGACACGGAGCGCGCGGTGGCGGCGGTGTGGAGCGACCTGCTGGGCGTGCGCGACGTCGGCGTCCACGACGACTTCTTCGGCCTGGGCGGGCACTCGCTCCTCGCCACCCAGATCCTCACCCGCCTGCGCGCCGACGTGGGCGCGGAGCTGTCGCTGGGCGAGATCTTCGAGGCGCCCACCGTCGCCGCCCTCGCCGCGAAGATCGACGAGGCGCGTGTCGCCGGCCGGGCCGGGGCGCTGCCGCCGCTCCTCCCCGTGCCGCGCGACCGGCCGCTGCCGCTCTCCCCCGCGCAGGAGCGGCTCTGGGCGCTCCAGCAGATCGACCCGGAGAGCCCGTTCTACACCGTGTCCGAGTCGCGCCACCTGGCCGGGCCGCTGGACGTGCGCGTGCTGGAGAGGACGCTCAAGGAGGTGCTGCGCCGGCACGAGGCGCTGCGCAGCGCCTACGTGGCGGTGGACGGCGACCCCGTCCAGCTCCCGCGGCCCGTCCCCGAGGTCTTCCTGCCGGTGGAGGACCTGCGCGGCATCCCCCGCGGCGAGCGGGAGGCGTTCGCGCGCTGCCGGGCGGAGCAGGAGTCGCGGCGCCCGGTCGATCCGTCGCGCGGCCCCGTCTACCGCCCGCGCCTGCTGGTGCTGGACCGGGACGAGCACGTGCTGCTCACCTCCGTCCACCACATCGCCTACGACGGCTGGTCCGCCGGGGTGTTCTGGCGCGAGGTGCGGGTGGTGTACGACGCCTTCGCGCGCGGGCGGGCCTCGCCGCTCCCCGAGCCGGAGCTCCACTACGCCGACTTCGCCGTGTGGCACCGCGCGTGGATGGCGAGCGACGCCCCCGCCGCCGACCTGGCGTACTGGCGCGAGCACCTGCGCGGCGCCCCGCACGTCGTCGATCTCCCCACCGACCGGCCCCGCCCGCCCGTGGAGAGCCACCGCGGCGCCCTGCACGTCTTCACCCTGGACGCGGAGCTCGCGGCGCGCCTCCGGGCCGCGGCCGCGCGCGAGGGGACCACGCTGTACATCCTGCTCCTGGCCGCGTACGAGGTGCTGCTGCTGCGCCACTCCGGGCAGGAGGACATGGTGGTGGGCTCGCTCTCCGCCAACCGCGCCCACCCGGAGACGCACGGGCTGGTCGGCTGCTTCCTGAACACCGTGGCCCTGCGCGCGGACCTGTCGGGCGATCCGGCCTTCCGCGAGCTGCTGGTGCAGGCGCGCGGGGCCGCCCTGGGCGCCGACGCCCACCAGTACCTCCCCTTCGACGTGCTGCTGGACGACCTGCGCGTGGAGCGCGAGCCCGGCCGCCACCCGCTGGTGCAGACCATGTTCGTGCTCCAGCAGCGGGCGCGGCACGGCTCCGTCCCCGACATGGCCGGGCTGGAGATCACCCACTTCACCGTGGATTCCGGGGTCGCCAAGTTCGACGTCGGCATCCTCGCCGACGAGCACGACGGCATCGTGGAGATGCTGCTGGAGTACCGCACCGACCTGTTCGACCACGCCACAATGCACCGCTGGGCCGGGCACTGCCTGAACCTGCTGGAGCACGTGGCGGGCGACACCACGGGCCGCCTCTCCGAGCTGCCGTTCCTGGGCGCCGCCGAGACCGACCAGCTCCTGCACGCCTGGAACGACACCGCCGCGCCCTTCCCGGCCGACGTGTGCATCCACGACCTGTTCGCCGCGCAGGCCGCGTGCACCCCGCACGCACCCGCGCTGCGCTTCGCCGGCCGCACCACCACCTACGCCCAGCTCGACGGCGCCTCCGCCCGCCTCGCCGACCGCCTGCGCGCCCTCGGCGCCGCCCCGGAGACCCGCGTCGGCATCTTCCTGGAGCGCTCCCCGGAGATGGTCGCCGCCGTGCTGGGCGTGCTCCGCTCCGGCGCCGCGTACGTCCCGCTCGACCCCGCCTACCCGGCCGAGCGCCTTGCCTTCCTGCTGGCGGACTCCGGCATCACCCTGCTGGTGACCGACCCCGCCCTCGCCGGCCGCCTCCCGGAGTTCGCGGGAACGACGGTGCTGATGACCGGCGGTACGGAGTCCGAAGTACGCAGTACGCTGCACACCGCGGAGCCGGCGGACGGGAGCGCACTTTCGCACTCCCGCACTCCCGCACTTTCGCACTCGCAATCCCTCGCCTACGTCATCTACACCTCCGGCTCCACCGGCACCCCCAAGGGCGTCCTGGTCCCGCACCGCGGCGTCGTCAACCTGCTGCTGGCCGCGCGCGAGCACTTCGGGGCCGGGCCGGGGCTGCGGATGCTCCAGGCGGCGTCGCTCTCCTTCGACGCGGCCGTGGTGGAGATCTTCGCCCCGCTCACCAGCGGGGGCACCGTCGTGCTCGCCCCGCGCGAGACGCTGCTGGACTCGCAGGAGCTGTGGTTGCTGATGATCCGGGAGCGGATCAGCGCCCTGGCGGCGACGCCGGCCCTCCTCGCCGCGCTGCCGGAGCACTCCTACCCGGAGCTGCGCGCCGTCACCTCGGGCGGGGACCGCACCACGGCGGAGATCGTCGCGCGCTGGGCCCCCGGGCGGCGGCTGCTCAACGCCTATGCCCCCACGGAGGCGACCGTCTACGCCACCGTGTTCGACTGCGCGGCCGCGGGAGAAGGTCCGCCGCCGATCGGCCGGCCGATCGCGAACCTGCGCGCCTACGTGCTGGACGCGCGCATGGCGCCGGTGCCGCTCGGCGGGGCGGGGGAGGTGTACCTGGGCGGCGCCGGCGTGGTCCGCGGCTACCACGGCAGGGCGGAGCTGACGGCCGAGCGCTTCGTTCCCGACCCGTTCTCCGGCGACGTCGGCGCGCGCCTGTACCGCACCGGCGACCGCGCCCGCCGCCGCGCCGACGGCGAGCTGGAGTTCCTGGGCCGCGTGGACGCGCAGGTCAAGGTGAGGGGCTTCCGCATCGAGCCCGGCGAGGTGGAGGCGGCGCTGCGGGCGCCCCCCGGGGTGCGCGACGC
>JBFMFL010000083.1:0-24098 GCA_040752145.1 Gemmatimonadota bacterium | reverse complement strand
CCGGCGAGGCGCCCACCGGCCCCGCGCCGTCGGCCATCGCGCGGCTGTACGTGGGCGTCGGCTCGCGCGACGGCATCCGCCCGGGCGACCTGGTGGGCGCCATCGCCGGGGAGGCCAACATCCCCGGCTCCGCGGTGGGGCGCATCGAGATCCGCGACACCTTCTCCATCGTGGAGGTGCAGGCCGACGCCGCCGAGAAGGTGATCCGCGCCGTCAACGGCACCACCATCAAGGGGCGCAGCGTGCGGGTGGACTACGACCGCGCCGGCGACCGGGCCCGCAAGCCCGGCGGGCCCCGCGGCCCCGGTGGGGCCGGCGGCGGGGGGCCGCGCGGTCCGGGCGGCCCGGGGGGGCGCCGGATGGTGCGCCGCCCGCCGCAGCAGCGCGATTGACGCCACGAGCCGGAAAAGCGAAGCGGGGAGCGCGCAAACAGCTTGCGCGCTCCCCGCTTTTCGGGCTACACTACGTCGCCTCGCCCGCTTCCCGCAGGATGCGCCGGATCTCGGCTTCGAGCAGTTCCGGCGTGGGATCCACCCCCAGCTCCCAGAGCGCCTCCTCGGCGCGCCTGCGGAGGTCGGGAGCGGTCCGCCGCAGCACGGCGGAGGAGGTCCTGCGGACGGGGCGCGGACGGATCGCGCGCTCCAGCTCCACGCGGAACGCGCCGCCCCCGGAGTCCAGGGTGAAGTACGAGACCAGCGAGCCGCGAAGCGCCTCCAGCATCGCCCCCACCTCCCCCCGCAGCACCGGCGGCCCCGCCGAGCGCGTCCCGCGCCCGGTCACCAGCCGCACCGTGCGCACCCCCTCGCGCTGCCGGTCGCGCAGCCACGCCTCCGCGCGCCGCAGCGCCTGGTCGGCCGTGTGCCCGTGCAGGTCCAGCGTGGGGTGGACCTCGCCCCACGTTTCCCGCGGGAGGGAGGGGGTGCCGGGGGTGCGTCGCTTCCTGCGGGCCATGGACGGGGCGAAAACGCACGAGAGCCACGGCGGGAAGCGCCGTGGCTCTCGGTGCTGCTCGGGAACGGCGAAGCGTCAGGCGCCGATGGAGTCCTTGAGCCCCTTGCCCGGGCGGAACGCGGCGCTGGTGGAGGCGGCGATGTCGATCTCCTTGCCGGTGCGCGGGTTGCGGCCCTTGCGGGCCTCGCGCTTCTTGGTCTCGAAGCTCCCGAACCCGGTGATCTGCACCTTGTCCCCGCTCTTCAGAGCCTGCGAGATGATGCCCGTGTCCACCGCGAAGAGCGCATCGACGGCACGCTGCGCGTCGGCACGGCTGATGTTGGCCCGGCTGGCCAGCTGCTGGACGATTTCGGACTTGTTCACCGAGCGACTCCTGAATAGGGGTTGAGTACACGGAAACCCAAACGGTCGCGCCGTTCCCTGGTACGTTAGGCGGCCCCCTCCGTTCCGTCAAGAGAGAAACCCTTGGACCAAGCTACATTTTCGCCCTCCACCGGCTCCGACTCGCTGGCCGTCCGCGAGCTCCAGGCGGCCCGCGAGATCGCCCACGCGTTCCTCACCGCGGACCGCCCCACCGAGGTGTACCGGCTCGCCCTGGAGCGCGTCTCGGTGCTGGTGGGAGCCGCCTTCGGGTGCGTGTTCCTGCGGGAGGAGGAGGGCGACGGCGAGCTCCTGCGGGTGGTGGCCGCGTACAACTGGCCCCGCGCCTGGGCCGCGTACCTGAACCAGATGCGGGTGCGCGTCGGCAACGGCCCCACGGGGCGGGCGGTGGCCGAGAACCGCGCGGTGGAGGTGTTCGACCTGTACGCCGACCCGGCGCTGGAGGACTGGTGGGACTCGGCGCGGGAGCTGGACTTCTCCTCGTCCGTGGCGCTGCCGCTCACCTGCCGCGGCGAGCCGGTGGGCGCCATCACCTTCTACTTCCGCGGCCGCGACGAGCTGTGCGAGGCCGACCGCAGCCTGCTGCGGCTGGTGGCCGACCAGCTCTCCGCCACCGCGGAGAAGGCGCACCTGATCGAGGACCTGCAGCGCGCCAACACCCGCCTCCGCGAGCAGAACGTGGAGCTGGAGGCCCGCTACCACGAGGCCGAGGAGGCGCGCCGCCTCAAGAGCGAGTTCCTCGCCAACGTGTCGCACGAGCTGCGCACCCCGCTCACCGCCATCCTGGGCTACACCTACCTGCTGCGCGAAGGGCTTTCCGGCGAGCTCTCCGGCGAGCAGGGCACCGCCGTGGAAAAGATCGAGACGGCCGGGACGGCGCTGATGGGGCTGATCAACGACCTGCTCGACCTCACCCACCTCAAGCTGGGCCGCACCCCCGCCGAGCCGGAGCGCTGCGATGCCGTGGCGCTGGCGCGCGCCGCCATCACCACCCTGTCTCCCGCGCCGCACCTGGAGGTGAAGACCGAGTTCCCGCGCGAGCCGGTGCCCGTACACACCGACCCGGGGCACGCCGTCCGCATCCTCCGCAACCTGCTCTCCAACGCCGTCAAGTTCACGCCGGAGGGGACGGTGGCCCTGCGGGTGCGGCGGGTGGACATCGGCCCGCGCCCGGAGAGCGCGGCGGCGGCGCCCGAGGAGCGCGGCTTCGTGTCGTGGGAGGTGGAGGACACCGGCATCGGGATCGCGCCGGAGGACCACGAGCACATCTTCGACGAGTTCCGGCAGGTGGACGGCTCCGCCACGCGCCGCTTCGGCGGCACCGGGCTGGGGCTGGCGCTGTCGCGGGCCATGGCGCGCCAGCTGGGCGGCGACATCACCGTGCGCTCGGCGCCCGGCGAGGGCTCGGTGTTCACGCTCACCCTGCCGGCGGGGATCGCGCGTGCGGGCTGACGCGGAGGCCGTCGGGGGGGCCGGGTTCGCGGCGGTGGTGTTCGACTGCGACTCCACGCTCGCGGCCATCGAGGGGATCGACGACCTGGCCGGGGAGCACGCCGGTGCCATCCGCGCGATGACCGAGGAGGCCATGCAGGGCCGGGTCCCCCTGGAGGAGGTGTACGGCCGGCGGCTGGAGCTGATCCGCCCCTCGCGCGAGCGGGTGGAGGCGCTGTCGCGCGCCTACGCGGCGGCGCTGGTCCCCGACGCCCGCGAGACGGTGGCCGCGCTGCTCTTCCTGGGCAAGGACGTGCGCGTGCTTTCCGGCGGGCTGCGCCCCCCGGTCGAGGCGGTGGCGCGGGAGCTGGGGATCGGCCCGGAGGCGGTGGGCGCGGTGGGCGTGGAGTTCGACGACGACGGCGCGTACCGCGGCTTCGAGCGCGCTTCGCCGCTGGCGCGCAGCGGGGGCAAGGAGGCCGCGCTGCGCGCCTGGCGCCTCCCCCGCCCCGCGCTGATGGTGGGCGACGGCGCCACCGACCTGGAGGCCCGCCCCGCCGTGGACGCCTTCGCCGCGTACATGGGCGTGGCCTTCCGCCCCCAGGTGGCCGCCGGCGCCGACGTGGTGCTGCGCGACCCCAGCCTGGCGCCCGTGCTCGCCCTGGCCGCCGGCCCCGAGGACCGCGCCCGGCTGGCGGAGTCGGAGTGGGCCGGCCTGCTCCGCCGCGGCGACCGGCTGCTCGCCCGCGACCTCTCGACCCGGACCGATTCTTAGGCTAGATGACCGATACGACAGAGTTCGGCCGCTTCTTCCTCACCGGCCCCACCGAGGTGCACCCCGAGGTGCTGCGGGCCATGATCCGCCCGGTGATCGGGCACCGCGGCCCCGAGATGACCGAGCTGCTGCGCCGGGTGGACGCGCCGCTGCGGGCCGTGTTCCGCACCTCGCGCCCGGTGTACGTGTCCTCCTCGTCCGCCACCGGGCTGATGGAGGCCGCCGTGCGCTGCGGGGTGCGCCGCCGCGCGCTGGCGCTGGTGAACGGCGCCTTCAGCGGCCGCTTCCGCGACCTGGTGGCCGAGTGCGGCCGGGAGGTGGAGACGTACGACGCCGAGTGGGGCGCCGCGCACGACCCGGAGGAGGTGTTCCGGCGCCTTCGCGCGGGCGGCTTCGACGCGGTGACCGTGGTCCACTCCGAGACCTCCACCGGCGTCCTCAACCCGCTGCGGGAGATCGCCGACGCCGTGCGCGCCGCCGAGCGCGAGACGGGCGAGGAGGTGCTGCTGCTGGTGGACGGCGTCACCAGCGTGGGCGGCGCCGAGGTGGAGGCCGAGGCGTGGGAACTGGACCTGCTGCTCACCGGCTCGCAGAAGGCGCTGGCGCTCCCGCCGGGGCTCGCCTTCGCCACGGCGATGCCGCGCTTCCTGGAGCGCGCCGAGAGCATCCCCGGGCGCGGGCAGTACTTCGACCTGGTGGAGTTCGACCGGGCCTGGGCGAAGCACCAGACGCCGAACACCCCGGCCGTAAGCCTGGTGTACGCGCTGGCGGAGCAGGTGCGGCGCATCGAGGCGGAGGGGATCGGGGCGCGCGTGGCGCGGCACCGGGCCATGGCGGAGCGCTGCTGGCGGTGGGTGGAAGCGGAGGGGGCGCGCTGGGGACTGAGGGTGCTGGCGCCGGAGGGCTTCCGCTCGCCCACCAACACCGCCGTCGTGCTCCCGCCGGAGCGGAAGGGGACGCAGGTGGCCGCGGCGCTGGAGGAGCGCGGCTGGACCATCGCGCCGGGATATGGAAAGCTCCGGGACGCGACGTTCCGGATCGGGCACATGGGCGATCACACGGTCGAGGAGCTGGACGGGCTGCTCGCGGAGCTGGAGGAGGTGCTGGGATGACGGTGGACGGACGCTTCCGGGTGATGGTGACGGACGAGGTGGACCCCGAGGGGATCGCGCTGCTGCGGGGGAGCCCGCGCATCGAGGTGGTGGAGCGCCCCACCCTCCCCCCGGCGCAGCTGCTGGAGGAGATCGGGGAATACGACGCGCTGATCGGGCGCAGCGCCACCCGCATCACCGGCGAGCTGCTGGAGCGCGGCGAGCGGCTGCGGGTGATCGGCCGGGCGGGGGTGGGGGTGGACAACATCGACCTGGAGCGCGCCACCTCGCTGGGGATCGCGGTGATCAACGCCCCGGGCGGGAACACCGTGTCGGTGGCGGAGCTGTTCTTCGGGGTGCTGATCTCCATGGTGCGCCACATCCCCGAGGCGGACGCCTCCATGCGGGCCGGCCGCTGGGACCGCTCCAAGCTGGGTGGCACCGAGCTGCGCGGGAGGACCCTGGCCATCGTGGGGCTGGGGCGCATCGGCAGCGAGGTGGCGCGCCGCGCCCGCGCCTTCGGGATGACGGTGCTGGCCTACGACCCGTACGTCACCCCCGCGCGCTTCGAGGAGCTGGGCGTGGAGCGGGTGCCCCGCCTGGCCGACGCGCTGGACCGGGCCGACGTCCTCACCCTGCACGTCCCCCTCACCGACGAGACCGTGGGGATGATCGGCGCGCCGGAATTGTCCCGCCTGGGGCCCCGCGCGCTGGTGCTCAACCTGGCGCGCGGCGGCATCGTGGCCGAGGACGCGCTGGTGGAGGCGGTGCGCGCCGGGCGCATCGGCGGGGCGGCGCTGGACGTGTTCTCGCGCGAGCCGCTGGCGGCGGACCACCCGCTGCGGCACCTCCCCGGCGTCTTCCTCACCCCGCACCTGGGCGCCTCCACCAGTGACGCCCAGCGCAGCGTGTCCATCGAGGCGTGCGCCGCGGTGCGCGACGCCCTGCTGAGCGGAGACCTGAGCGGCGCCCTCAACGCCGCCGGGGTGGGCGGCGCCGGGTGGAAGGAGCTGCGCCCGCTCATGGTGCTGGCCGAGCGGCTGGGGCGGCTGGGGCGCTGCCTCCTCCCGGCGGGCCTGAGCGGGGTGGAGCTGCGCTACTCCGGCCCGCGCGAGGAGGCGCCGCGCGCCCTGCTGCTGGCCGCGCTCCAGGGGGCGCTCCGCGACGTGATCGACCGCCGCGCCATCAACCTGGTCAACGTTCACCACGTGGCCACGGAGCGCGGCATCGAGACCACCTGGGCGCAGGTGGCCGGCCGCGGCGAGCTGGGAGACGAGGTGGAGCTGCGGCTGGACGGCGGCGACCGGAGCGTCCGCGTGGGCGGCGCGCTCCTGGGCGAGGCGCACGGGCGCATCACCCGCATCGGGGCGTTCCGGGTGGACGTGGCGCCGCGCGGCACCATGGTGGTGCTACGCAACCACGACGTCCCCGGCGTCATCGGGCGGGTGGGGACGGTGCTGGGCGAGGCCTCGGTCAACATCGCCGAGTACCACCAGGCGCGCCTCCAGGCCGGCGGCGAGGCGCTGGCCGCCATCTCCGTGGACGGCCGCGTGCCGGCGGAGGTGATGGAGCGGCTGGGCGCCCTCCCCGAGGTGCTGGACGTGCGCCAGGTGGACATGGAGTAGATCCCCGGCACGCTCCCTGCTGATCCGCCGGAGCGCCGGACGCGGCCGTGCCGCCGTCCGGCGCTTCGCGTTCTGCATCGACCACGCGCGGGAAAGAGGAGCCTGATGGGGATCCGGTACTGGCTGAAGCGGCGGATGGCGGGCGAGGAGGCGGGGCAGGACCTGCCGCCCAACGCCTCGATCATGGACGCCCTGTTCGGCCGCGACAACCCGCCGGCGCACGCCCTCGGAGAGTACCGCGCGGACACCTACCCCGCCGACCTCACCCAGCTGCTGCTGCGCCGCCAGGAGGTTGCCGACGAGCTGCTTGCCCTGGACGTGGCCTCCGCCGAGGCGCGCGTCGCGGCGATCCCGCGGCTGCGCGAGCTGCTGCGCGTGTACCCGCACGCGCTGGTGTACGAGACGCTGATCACCGCCTACATCGACGCGGGCCGCTGGGACGAGGCCAGGGGGGTGGCCTTCGCCGCCCGCGAGCGCCGCGCCGAGTGCCTGCGCTCGGAGCTTCCCGAGCTGCGCGCGGAGGTGTCGTACCTCCACGAGTGGTCGCCGGAGGAGGTGGACCGGGTGCGCGAGGACCGCGAGCGGCGCAGCCGTTAGGAGCGGTCCGGGAACGCGCGGCGGAAGAGCCGGTAGCCGGCGCGCACCAGGTCCAGCGTCCAGTACGGCACGCGCAGCCGGAGGGGGAGCAGCAGGGGGCGGTAGACGCGGCGGTACGCCTTCTTGAGGTCCGCCCACTTGGTGCAGTCCTCCTCGCGCAGGAAGTCGGACACGTCCACCACCACCCCGCGCCCGTCCTGCAGCATCACGTTGCGGCCGTGTACGTCGTGCGGGTGCAGCCCCCGGCCGCGGGCGTAGTCCAGCGCCTCGTCGATGTCCCGGATCGCACCCGGCGGGATGGGAATCCCCCGGTGCACGCAGTCGTAGAGCGTCACGCCGTGCATCAGCCGGAGCACCAGGAAGCCGTCCGCGGCGTACAGGCAGCGGGAGTAGGCCGGGTGCTCGCCCAGCCTGCGGTACACCTCCACCTCCTCCTCGAAGCCCGGCCGCCCCGGCGCATACGTCTTCACCACCAGCCCGGGGAACTCCGGGTGGCGCAGCACGGCGGCGAAGTTGCCGCACCCCAGCACGCGCCAGGGCTCCGGCACGCGCTCGGCCACCACCGGGTCGCGCGGGCTCACGCTGCGCACGCGCAGCTCGGGAAGCAGCTCCCGCCGTACCCGCTCCGCCAGCCGGCGCGCCGCCCGCGCCTCCGCGTGGACGCGCCGCTCCGCCGTCGCGCGCCCTCCGGGCCGCCTCCCGTGCTCCGCCCGCTTCTGCCGCACGATCACTCCTCCTGCAGGTAACGCCGGTTTCCACATACGGATACCCCGAAGCGCCGCGATGTTGCTTACGTGCAGCGCCGGAGAGTGTTTCCGGCAGCGTGAAGCGCCCCGCCCGGGCGCCTCTTCGTGCAAGCCGCGGACGCCAGCGCGGAGCCCGACCCCGGCGCAGCCGGGGGCACGCCCGAACCCACAGCTTCCTCTTGACAGCTAGAGGAGCCCCCCACACCTTTCCTCTCGACAGCTACAGGTACCCTCTCGCCAAGCAGACGTGACCGTACGCGCGCATACCGACGCCCTCCGGGGCTCGCTCGACCTGCTCGTCCTCAAGACGCTCTCGCTGGAGCCGCTGCACGGCTGGGGGATCAGCCACCGCGTCCAGCAGATCTCCGGCGGCGAGCTGGAGGTGAACCAGGGCTCGCTCTACCCCGCCCTGCAGCGCCTGGAAAAGGAGGGACTGATCACCAGCGGCTGGGGGACCACCGAGAACAACCGCCGGGCCCGCTACTACGAGCTCACCGCCACCGGGCGCGGCGCGCTGGCCGCAGAGGTGGAGAGCTGGCGCCGCTTCGCCGCGGCCCTGGAGCTGGTCCTCCACACCCCCTGAAGACCTCCCCCCTCACCTTCCCCCTTCGTAAACGGGACCCCAATGAGCTGGACGCACGGGATGCGGGCGCGGCTGCGCCTGCTGTTTCGCCGGGACGCCGAGGAGCGCATGGACGAGGAGATGCGCTTCCACCTGGAGATGGAGACGGAGAGGCACCTGCGCGAGGGGGTGGGCCCGGCGGAGGCCCGGCGCCGTGCGCTGCTCGCCTTCGGCGGCGTGGACCGGCACAAGGAGGCCATGCGCGACGGGCGGACCTTCCCGTGGGCCGGCGGCCTCTCCATCGACCTGAAGCTGGGCCTGCGGATGATGCGGAAGCACCCGGGGCTGACGCTGGTCGGCGGGGTGGGGATGGCGTTCGCGATCGCGGTCGCCGCGGTCTTCGACGCCACCCTGGGCGCCGCGAGCGCCCCGCTCCCCGGGCCCGGGGGCGAGCGCATCGTCGCGCTGGAGGTCTGGGACGCGCGGGTCAACAACCAGGAGGAGCAGCTCCTCCACGACTTCGCCACCTGGAAGCGGGGTCTCCGCACCGTCGAGAGCCTGGGCGCGTACCGGACCACCACCCGCAACCTGATCGTCCCCGGCGGGTCGGTCGAGCCGGTCCTGCTCGCCGAGATGACGGCCACGGGCTTCGGGGTCGCCGGCGTCCCGCCCCTCCTCGGCCGCCCGCTGGTGGAGTCGGACGAGGCCGCGGGGGCGCCGCCGGTGGCCGTCCTCTCCCACGGCCTGTGGCGCTCGCGCTTCGGGGGCGACCCGGGCGTGGTGGGGCGGGAGGTGCGGCTGGGCGCCGCCGTCCACACGGTGGTGGGCGTCATGCCCGAGGGGTTCGGCTTCCCGCTCGGCCAGCGCCTCTGGGTCCCGCTCCAGCTGGACCCCGCGGCGTACGGCCCCCGGGAGGGCCCCGCCCTGCAGGCCTTCGGCCGGCTCGCCACCGGGGCGACCATCGACGAGGCGCAGGCGGAGCTCACCGCCGTGGGCCGCCGGGCCGCCGCCCTCGCCCCGGACACCCACCGGCACCTCCGCCCCCGCGTCACCCAGTACGGGCCCCACCTCATGGACGACCTGCAGGGGTGGGAGCTCCCGGTGATGCGGGCGCTGATCACCCTGCTCCTGGTCATCATCGCCGTCAACGTCGCCGTCCTGGTCTTCGCCCGCACGGCCACGCGCGCGGGGGAGATCACGGTGCGGAGCGCGCTGGGGGCCAGCCGCAGGCGCATCGTCGCCCAGTTCTTCGCCGAGGCGCTGGTCCTGGCGGGGGTGTCGGCCACGGTCGGGCTGGGGGCCGCGGTCCTGGTGCTGCGGCAGCTGAAGGGGATCATGGACGGGCTCCTCGCCCCCATGGGCGGGCTCCCATACTGGATGGACTTCCGCCTCTCGCCGAGCGCCGTCCTCTTCGCCGTCGGCCTCGCGGCGCTGGCCGCCGTGATCGTGGGCGTCGTGCCCGCCCTCCGGGCGACCGGGTCGCGCCTGGATTCGGCGCTCCGCGCCCTCGGCGGGGCCACGGGGATGCGGCTGGGGCCGACGTGGTCGGTCCTCATCGTCGCGCAGGTCGCGTTCACGGTGGCCATCCTCCCCGCCACCGTCTTCTTCACGGTGGACTTCGCCCGCTTCGGGACGATGGACCCCGGCTTCCCCGCCGAGGAGTACCTCACCACCCACCTCGTGATGAGCCGCGAGCCGCGGGGCCAGCACGTGCCGGAGCCCGAGCTGGAGCGCAGAGCGCTGGAGGCCCGGTACGCGGCCAGCCTGGCCGAGGTGGAGCGGCGGCTCGCCGCGGAGCCGGAGGTCCTCGCCGCGACGTTCTCGGAGGCGCCCCTGGGCAACGAGCCCGAGGTCCGCTTCGACGTCGAGGGGGCGGCGACGGATCCCCTGTCCACGGAGTCGGCCCCCGGGCACCCGGCCCGGTACAACCGGGTGGACCCCGCGTTCTTCGAGGCGTTCGAGCTGCCGGCCCTCGCGGGCCGGAGATTCGGCGCGGGAGACCTGAGCCCCGCGGCGTCGCCGGTCGTCGTGAACCGCGCCTTCGTCCGCGACGTCCTGGGCGGCGGGGACGCGCTCGGGCGGCGGATCCGGCTCGTGGAGGGGTACCGCTCCGGGGGGGAGATGCAGGTTCCGGGCGGGCTGGAGTCGGGCCGCTGGTACGAGGTCGTCGGGGTGGTCGGCGACCTCCCCTCCAGGGCGTTCGAGCCGGACGAGCCGGTCGCGCAGGTGTACCGCCCGCTCGCGCCCGGGAGCACGTACCCGCTGAGGCTGTCCATCCGCACGCGCGGCGCGCCGACGGCCTTCGCGCCCCGGCTCCGGGAGCTCGCCGCCGCGGCGGACCCCACGCTCCAGGCCCGGGACATCCAGCCGCTGGAGACGGCCCTCCGGAAGATCCAGGGGATGATGCGGATGGGCGCGCTCGGCCTGGGGATCCTGGCGGGGAGCGTGCTCCTGCTCTCCGCGGCGGGGATCTACGCGCTGATGTCGTTCACCGTCACCCAGCGCCGCCGCGAAATCGGGATCCGCTCGGCCCTGGGGGCGCACCCCCGCCGCCTCCTCGCGGGGATCTTTTCCCGCTCCGCGGCGCAGCTCGGGCTGGGGGCGGCCGTGGGGCTGGCGGTGGCCGTGGGGCTCGACGCGCTCACGCGGGGCGGGACGACCGGCGGGAAGATCCTGCTGGTGGTGCCCGCCGTCGCGGCGATCATGCTCGCCGTGGGCCTCGCCGCGGCGCTGGGGCCCGCCCGCCGCGGCCTGCGGATCCAGCCGATGGAGGCGCTCAAGGCGGACGCGTAGGCGCCGCCGCTGCCAGTTCCGGTCTGCCGATCCGGAGGCACGCCGCGACACCCGCGTGAGGGATGCGCGCCCGGAGGGCCGAGACCCCGCGGGGCAGTTTCCGCAGGGGCTCGGCTGCGTTGGGGAGCGTTGTTTGCTCCCCTACGCAGCGCGCAGCCCGACCCGAGCGCCAGCGAGGGGCACGCCCAACCCCGCAGTTCAAAGCCGTCCCCGCATCGGACAAACGAAAAAGCCCTGCCGCTCGCGAGGAGCAGCAGGGCTTTTTCGACCGTTTGGAATAGACAACAGCGGAGGCGGAGGGACTCGAACCCCCAAGCGGTTGCCCGCGCCGCATTTCGAGTGCGGTGCCTTACCAGTTAGGACTACGCCTCCAACTTCAGTCGGGACGGCCGGATTTGAACCGGCGACCCCTCGCTCCCGAAGCGAGTGCTCTACCGGGCTGAGCCACGTCCCGAAGTTTTTCGGTCCCAGCCAGTGGACCGTACTGCCCGACCCGTCACCGAACCGTACTGCAACCAGCGGACCGGGTGGGATTCGAACCCACGAGGGCTGTTAACCCCACACGATTTCCAATCGTGCTCCTTAAGCCGCTCGGACACCGGTCCTCTAGCAAGGAGCGGAGAGGGCGGGATTCGAACCCGCGTGTGCCTTTTGGGCACGACGGTTTAGCAAACCGTTGGTTTTAGCCACTCACCCACCTCTCCCCTGCACAGTTGCCCCTCCAGGGCTCGAACCTGGACTTTCCTGATCCAGAGTCAGGCGTGTTGCCAATTACACCAAGGGGCAATAATAAAGAGCGGGAGACGGGGCTCGAACCCGCGACCCTCAGCTTGGGAAGCTGATGCTCTACCAACTGAGCTACTCCCGCGCTCGGACAGCGAAGATAACCCCGACGCCACCGAAGATCAACGTCCGTGCGACCAGAGCCACCGGTCGGATTTGAACCGACGACCGCTCGATTACGAATCGAGTGCTCTACCCCTGAGCTACGGTGGCGCCCGTCTGGTCCCAGTGGAGCCGAGGGGAGTCGAACCCCTGACCTCTGCAGTGCGATTGCAGCGCTCTCCCAACTGAGCTACGGCCCCGGCGACGCACGAGTGGGCGGTACAAGACTCGAACTTGTGACCTCTACGATGTCAACGTAGCGCTCTAACCAACTGAGCTAACCGCCCGATGCATCCAAGCAGTGGTGGGGGTAGGATTCGAACCTACGTAGGGCGAAGCCCGGCAGATTTACAGTCTGCTGCCATTAGCCACTCGGCCACCCCACCAACTTTCTTCGTCCCGCACAATGGAGCCGAGGGGAATCGAACCCCTGACCTCTTGAATGCCATTCAAGCGCTCTCCCAACTGAGCTACGGCCCCAGACCAAACCCGAGTTGTCAATTTCCTGCTGAGCGGGGCCGACGGGACTCGAACCCGCGACCTCCGGAGTGACAGTCCGGCACTCTAACCGACTGAGCTACGGCCCCTCACCGCCCTTCCGGCGGTGCAGAGCGGGCAACCGGGCTCGAACCGGCGACCTCAACCTTGGCAAGGTTGCGCTCTACCAACTGAGCTATGCCCGCGTTACAGTCCTTCAATCTAACCACACCCGCCCGGTTTTTCCAGCCCCCTCCGCCGACTTCCTTCCGGGCGGAACCCGCTGCGGGGGACCCGATTGGCGCTCCCACGGGGAATCGAACCCCGCTCTCCACCTTGAAAGAGTGGCGTCCTAACCGATAGACGATGGGAGCTCACTCTCCTTGAAGCTCACAATGGGATTCGAACCCATGACCTCTTCCTTACCAAGGAAGTGCTCTACCGACTGAGCTATGTGAGCGCCACGGACCGACTCTGCGAGCCATCCGGATACCGCTACGGGGATTCGAACCCCGGTTTCCGCCGTGAGAGGGCGGCGTCCTAGTCCCCTAGACGATAGCGGCGTCGAAACTGTCAGCACGGCAGGAGGGAATCGAACCCCCAACCGCCGGTTTTGGAGACCGGTGCTCTACCAATTGAGCTACTGCCGTCCGTGCTGCCATGGCCAGGGAGGGAGTCGAACCCCCGACACCACGATTTTCAGTCGTGTGCTCTACCAACTGAGCTACCTGGCCGAACCCGTCCGACCCAACAAAAATCCGCCCGACTTCGGCGGAGGGTCCTGCATAGCGGGGGCGGGATTCGAACCCGCGACCTTCGGGTTATGAGCCCGACGAGCTACCAGGCTGCTCCACCCCGCGACAAGGAGAATGATGATAACACGTCCAGGCCCTTCCGTCAACCCTTTCGTGCCTCCCTCTCCGCCCGCGCCGGCGCCGTCCCGCCGCGGACGACGAATATAAACGCCCGGCGGAAATCCGGTACCCCCCGCCGCCGATCGGCCGAGACGCTGGACACGCGGGGCGCCGCCACGTACTATGCGACATTAAACACCACGCCCGTCCACCCGCACCGGAGGCGATCCATGCCGCGCACCGCACGCACCGCCACACGCCTGGCCTTCGCCGCCGCCGTCGCGGCGTCGCTGGGCTTCGGGGCCACGCAGGCCCTCGCGGAGACCCGCGCCTGTCTGGACAACGGCTCCACCGTCCTGGGTGCGTGCAGCAGCACCACGCAGTGTACCGACCGCTGCCGCCTGAACGACCCGGAGGCCACCGGGAGGTGCAGCTCCGGCTGCTGCTTCTGCCTCTGACGGCGTGAGCCCGGAACGACGAGAGGCGCACCCCCACCTGGAGGTGCGCCTCTCGTCGTTCAGCCCGGGTGCGGCGCCGGCTCAGCCGATCACCAGGTTCACCAGGCGGTCCGGGACGAAGACGGTCTTGCGGACCTGCTTGCCGTCCAGGAAGCGTTGCACGTTGGGGTCGGCCAGGGCGGCGTCGCGCGCGTCGGCCTCGGAGATGCCGCGGGCCATGGGCATGCGAGCCCGCACCTTGCCGTTGACCTGCACCACGAACTCCACCGTGTCGGACACGGCCTTGGCCGGGTCGAACTCCGGCCAGGCGGCGCTCCGGAACACCGATCCTTCGCGCCCCAGCCGCTCCCACAGCTCCTCCGCCAGGTGCGGGGCGAAGGGGGCCAGCAGCATCACCAGCGGCTCCACCGCGGCCCGCTCGGGGGTGCGCCCGCCGGCCCGGAGCACGTTGAGGTACTCCATCATCGCCGCGATGGCGGTGTTGTAGGAGAGCGCCTCCAGGTCCTCGGTCACCTTCTTGATGGTGGCGTGCAGCTTCTGCTCCACCCCGGAGTCCAGCGGCCGGTCCTCGGCTCCCAGCACCGTGTCCCAGACGCGGTTCAGGAAGTTGTGGGGCCCGGAGATCCCCGTGGTGCGGAAGTCCCCGCCCTCCTGGTACGGCCCCAGGAACATCAGGTAGGTGCGGAGCGTGTCCGCGCCGAAATCCTCGATGTACTGGTCCGGGACGATGACGTTGCCCTTGGACTTGGACATCTTCGCCCCGTCCTTGATGATCAGGCCGTGGGCGCGGAAGCGGGTGAACGGCTCCTCGAAGTCGATCCACTCCAGGTCGTGCAGCACCATGGTGACGAACCGCGAGTACAGCAGGTGCAGCACGGCGTGCTCGTTGCCGCCGATGTAGCTGTCCACCGGGAGCCAGTTGCGCGTCAGCGACGGCTCGAAGGCGCGCCGCTCGTTCCCCGCGGACGGGTAGCGCAGGAAGTACCAGGCCGAGTCCAGGAACGTGTCGGACACGTCGGTCTCGCGCCGCGCGATCCCGCCGCACTGCGGGCACCCGGTGAGGTACCACTCCTTGTGGCGCGCCAGCGGGGAGACCCCGGAGGCGTCCGGCTTGAAGTCCTCGATGAAGGGGAGCTCCACCGGGAGCTGCTCCTCCGGCACCGGGACCACGCCGCAGTCGTCGCAGTACAGGATGGGGATGGGCGGGCCCCAGTACCGCTGCCGCGAGATGCACCAGTCGTGCAGGCGGTAGTTGACGCGGGTCTCGGCCGCGCCGCGCTCCGCCAGCCAGGCGGTGACCTCGGACTTCGCCTCCTCGGCGTCCATCCCGTCGAAGTGCCCGGAGTTGACCAGGCGCCCCGGGCCGGTGTACGCCTCCGCCAGCGGCGCGTCCGCCTCCGTCCCCTCCGGCGCCACCACGCGAACGATGGGGAGCTTGTACTGCCTGGCGAACGCGTAGTCGCGCTCGTCGTGCCCGGGGACGGCCATGATCGCCCCGGTGCCGTACTCCATCAGCACGTAGTCGGCGATCCAGACCGGGATCTCCTTGCCGGTGGCGGGGTTGAGCACCCGCGCGCCGGTGTCGGTGCCGCTCTTCTTCTTGTCCGTCTTGCGGCTCACCAGGTCCTTCTTGGCCACCTTGCGGCGGTACGCGGCCACCGCCTTGCGGCGCTCCTTGCTGGTGATGCGGTCCACCAGCGGGTGCTCGGGGGCCAGCACCATGTAGGTGGCCCCGAAGATGGTGTCGGGCCGGGTGGTGAACACCTTCACGGCCGGGTAGTCCAGCTCGTGCCAGCGCGAGACGATCTGGTCGGCGGTGAGGAAGTAGCGGAACGCCTGCCGCACCACCTCGGAGCCGTCGTCGGTCTCGGCGGTGCTGGACTCGCTCACCACGGGGAACACGACCTCCGCGCCCTCGCTGCGGCCGATCCAGTTCTCCTGCGCCTTGCGGGTGGTGTCGGACCAGTCCAGCGTCTCCAGGTTGTCCAGCAGCCGCCCGGCGTAGTCGGTGATCTTGAAGAACCACTGCGACAGGTTCCTCATCTCCACCGGGGTGCCGCACCGCTCGCACGCGCCGCCCACCACCTGCTCGTTGGCGAGCACGGTGTTGCAGGAGGGGCACCAGTTGACGGCCGCCTCCTTCTTCACCGCCAGCCCGGCCTTGAAGAGCTGGAGGAAGATCCACTGGGTCCAGCGGTAGTAGTCCTTGGCGGTGGTGTCCACCGTGTGGTTCCAGTCGTACATGAAGCCCACCCGGCGGAGCTGCTGCTCGAACCGCGCGACGTTGCGCGGGATCAGCTCCATGGGGTGGATCCCCTGCTTCAGGGCGAAGTTCTCGGAGTGGATCCCGAACGCGTCGTAGCCGATGGGCTCGAACACGTCCCACCCCTGGAGGCGCTTGAAGCGGCCGTAGATGTCGGCGCCCGTGAACGCGTAGAGGTTCCCGATGTGCAGCCCCTCCGCGGAGGGGTACGGGAACATCATCAGGTTGTAGAAGGGACGCCCCTGGACCCCGGCCCGGCGGAGCTCCGCGTCCGTGTAGCTGTTGGTTCCTTCGCTCTCCCACCGCTCCTGCCACTTCCGCTCCACTTCCTGCGGATTGTAGGAATCGGTGACGTGCGTCGCGTCGCTCATGGTGTGCCCGGGAAAGACCGCAAGACGAGCCGCCGGCGAGGGGGATAGCCTTCCGCCGGCGGCTCCGATACTCTGTGGAAATTTTACGGCCGGGGCCGAAATTCACAAGACCCCGCACCGCGCTTCAGCACCTCGCTTCAGCACCTTTCATACACCGCGGGTTCCCCGCCGCGGCGGCCCCGGCGCCGACGGCGAAAACGGATGGCTTGCCGCGCGCCGCGCGGGGGCCGGCGCCTTCCTCCGCCCCGGCGCGCGCGGTATCGTTGTGGCGAGGGCGGCGCCGCCCCCTCGCGCACCCTGTCCCCGTCCACGCCCTTGACCGCTCCCGGCAGTTCCACGGAACCCGCCCGCTCCCCCGCCCCGCCCGCGGACCGCGAGCCGGCACCGTCTCTCTCCACCCCTCCCTGGCGGCCGGACCCGCCGCTGCGGCACGAGGTGCCGGAGGGCGCGGAATACGGCTACCTGCTCGCGGACGGGCCGCACCCCTGCACGCGCGACGAGCTGGTGGAGTGGGTGCGCACCTACCCCGGCACCCCCGGCGTGTGGACGCCGGAGTCGGGCGGCGCCACCCGGCCGGAGGAGGTCCCCTTCCTGGTGGAGGCGCTGCGCTCCCGGCGGGCGGAGGAGGCGCAGCAGCACCTGGGGATGGCGTCGCTGGGGTGCATCGCGCTGGCGGGCACGTACTTCCTGCTCGGGCTGTCGCCGGACGCGGTGGGGCCCGGCGCCGTGCTGGCGGTGGTGCTGGTGGGATTCTGGCTGCTGGACTCGCTGTACGACCTGTTCCGCGCCCGCCGCGTGGACGGCGCCGCGTTCGCGCAGCAGCGCCAGAACGAGCGCCACGCGGTGTGGGCGTTCGACCGGCCGGCGCCGTTCACCAAGGTGGTGGCGGGCGCGCTGGCGGCCGTGTTCGTGGCGCAGGTGCTGGCGCCGGAGCGGGCGGTCGCGGCGGCGGGGCTGGTCAAGGAGGCGGCGCGCGCGGGGGAGTGGTGGCGCCTGCTCACCGGGCCCATGCTGCACGGCGGCATCCTCCACCTGGGGATGAACCTGGTGGCGCTGGGGGCGCTGGGGCGCTTCGTGGAGGTACACGCCTCGCGCTGGCGCATGGCGCAGGTGTTCCTGGCGGCGGTGCTCGCCGGGAGCGTGTTCTCCCTGCTGATCACCCCGTACCCCTCGGTGGGGGCGTCGGGGGGGATCATGGGGCTGGTGGGCTACCTGGGGGCGCGGGCGCGGCTGCGCCCGGAGGAGTTCCCGGACGACTTCCTGCACCGGATCCGCTACGCCATCGGCGCGACGGCGGTGCTGGGGGTGCTGGGGTTCGCGCTCGTGGACAACTGGGCCCACCTGGGCGGGCTGCTGGCGGGCGGGGCGGTGGGGTGGGCGCTGGACCGGCGGCCGGGCCGAGGCGAGGGGCGGCGGAGCGAGCCGGCGGGGTACGCCGCGCTGGGCGTGGTGCTGCTGGCCTGCGCCTGGGCCGCCGCCCTGGTGCTGGGGATCGCGCGGACGGCGCCGGCGATCCCCTGAGGGCCGCCGGCGCCGGCGGTCAGGGCGCGGCGAGCAGGGCCTCGGTGGCGGCGTAGGGGTCCTCGGCCCCGCGGGCGGCGCGCACCAGGTCGTCCACGGTGCGCCGCAGGTCGCCGCCGCGGGAGCGGAGCACCCGGTCGAACAATTCCAGGCGGTGGTAGTAGAGCCGCCGGGCGATCAGGGTGGCGTTGTTGAGCGGGGTGCCGGTGAAGCTGGCGAAGGTCTGCACCTTGAGGCGCGGGCGGACCTCGGTGGCGAAGCGCTCCTTGGCGCGCCGGAACACGTCGTCGCGCGCGGCCAGCTTCTGCTCGCGCGTGAGGTCGGCGCGGGCGTAGAGCGCCTCCAGCTCGGCCACCAGCGCGTCCATGAAGGCCCCGAAGACCAGGTCGTCCTCCCACGCGGCCCGCGCCTCGCGGCAGCCGGACGACTCCGGCCCGTCCCTCCGGCAGAAGAACTCGATCGCCCCCTGCGCCCCCACGAAGTTGGCGACGCTCTCGTTGTACTGCGCCTCGCCGGCCAGGTACAGGGTGTTGTGGAAGATCTCGTGGACCACGGTGTTGACCAGGTCCACGTCGCCGTAGCGCAGCAGCGGCGAGACCACGGGGTCGTTGAACCACCCCAGGGTGCTGAAGGCGGAGGTGGGGCGCAGGTAGGTGTCGAAGCCGGCCTCCTCCAGCCTGCGGATCTCCCGCCGCGCGGCGGACTCGCTGAAGAACCCCTTGTACGGCACGCTCCCCACGATGGGGAACCACCAGGTGCGCGGCCGGAACCGGTCGCGGTAGGCGGCGGAGAGCACCAGCGCCAGGGTGTCGGAGTCCAGCTGCGAGAAGGTGGTGTAGCTCTTCCCCGCCTTCAGCCCCAGCGTGCGATCGGCGAAGGTGCGCGCCTGGAGCACCAGCGCCAGCTTTGCCCGCCGCTCGGGCGGGGTGCGCGGGTCGTCCACCAGCTTCTGGATGGGTTGGCGGCGGCTGAGGATCTTGGCCTCCTCGTACCCCGCGCGGATCACGTACGTCGGGGAGCAGGCGGTTGCGGCCAGGAGCAGGCCGAGGGCGGCGACGGTCCGCGCCGCGCGTGTCCTAGAGCTCAATGCGGATCCCTCCGTTCAGGGCTCTCCCCTCCAGCGGCGCCCAGGCGTCCGTGGTCCAGCGGCCCTCGGCGCTGCGGGAGGGGAGGAGGAGCGGGTCCCAGCGCGTCTGCCGCACGTCGGTCAGGTTCTCGGCGTTGAGGAAGAGCCGTGCCCGCCCGACGCGCCGCTCCACCAGCAGCCCGAGCACCACGTACGGCCGGCTCTCGGCGCGGTACGGGTTGTCCTCCAGCGCCTGCCGGCCGGTGTAGTACACCTCCACGCCCACCCGCCCGCGCCCCTCGCTCTCCCACATCCCCACCACCCCGGCGGCGTGCCGGGGGACCAGCGGCGCCACGCGCCGCCCGCCCTCCTCCGGGTCCGGCTCGGTGGAGCGGATCCAGGCGTGGCTGGCGGTGAGGTGCAGCGGGCCGCTGTGCCACCTCGCCAGCAGCTCGGTCCCCCAGGTGCGCGTGTCGCCGGGCACGTTGTCCAGCCGGAGCACGGAGCCGGCGTCGAGGCGGAGGAGCCGCACCGCGTCCCGGACCACGGAGCCGAAGAGGGTGGCGTTCAGCTCCAGCGGCCCCGCGGAGCGCGCCACGTCCAGCGAGGCGGTGCCGGCGCGCTCGGCCCGCACGTCCTCCAGCGGCTGGATGCGCGCCAGCCCCACCGTCTCCGTCTCCTCGGTGAACGGGGTGGGCGCGAAGAAGCCGGTGCCGGCGGAGGCGCGCACGCTCCACCCCTCGGCCGGCCGGAGCAGCGCGGAGAGGCGCGGGCTCAGGAACGCGCCGTACTCGCTGTGCGCGTCCAGCCGGGCGCTGGCGGTGAGCGCCAGCCAGTCGGCCGGGCGGAAGTCGTCCTGGGCGAACAGCGCCGGGACGGTGAACACGTAGTCGAAGCCGGCCACGTCGCGCGCGTCGTAGCGCTCCTGCTGGAGCGCGGCGCCCACCACCCAGGTGTGCGCGCCCGCGGTGCCGCCCAGCGCCGCCTCGCCGAAGGCGGTGGCGTGCAGGTCGCGCTCGCGCACGGCGCCGAAGCGGTGGTCGTGGCGCTGCGCCATGGCGGAGCCGCGCACCGTGAGCAGCCGCTCGCCGCCCAGCAGGAACCTCCCCACCGCGCCGCCGTCCACCCGGCCGGTCTCCAGCGCCTCGGCGAAGCCGGCGCCCCCGGGGACGCGGCCGCCGCCCTCCCGGTCCTCGACCGTCGCGCCCACGGTGAGCAGGAGCGAGCGGCCCTCGCCGTCGTTCCAGAAGAGCCGCGGGCGCAGCACGGCGCGGCGGTAGGCGGGGAGGTCGGCCCAGCGGTCGTCGTCCACGTCGGCGCGGGCCTGGCGGTGGCCGCTCCCCAGGAAGGTGTAGCCCCAGCGCCCGCCCAGGCCGCCGGACGACCAGAGCACGGCGTCGGCGCCGCCCAGGGTGCTGGCGTTGAGCAGCAGCTCGCGGTCGTCCGCGGGACGGCGGGACACCAGGTTGACCACGCCGCCCAGCGCCGAGGCGCCGTACAGCGCGGAGGCGGCGCCCTTGATCACCTCCACCTGCCCCAGGTCCATGGGCGGGATCTGCAGCAGCCCCAGCGCGCCGCTCTGGCCGCCGTACAGCGGGAGCCCTTCGGAGAGGATCTGCGTGTATCGCCCGCGCAGCCCCTGCACGCGCACCCCCGCGCCGCCCAGCGAGGGCGAGGTGGTCTGCACGCGCAGGCCGCCGGTCTCGTTGAGCATCATGCTGATGTCGCCGGGCGTCATCAGCATCTTCTCCTCCACCTCCTCGCGCCCCAGCACCTCCACCCGCACCGGCACGTCCTCGATGCGCTGCTCGCTGCGGGTGGCGCTGACGACGATCCCCTCCAGCTCCTCGGCATGCTCCCCTTCCCCGTGCTCCCCGGCCTCCTCCGCCGCGGCGGGCGCGGCCTCCAGCTCGACCGAGATTGTGGTGTCGGCGCGCAGCGGGACGCGGAGGGCGGCGGGACGGAAGCCCTCGCGCTCCACGCGCAGCCGGTGCGTCCGCCGCGGCAGCCGGAAGACGGCGGTGCCGTCGTCGCCCGTGACCCGCGGGGCGTCGCCCGCGCCCACGGCCGCTCCGGCGAGGGGCGCGCCGTCGTCATGCACGAGCACGGTCAGGCGCACCGTGGCCGTGTCTTGCGCACGTGCGGGAGACGCGAGGGCGGCCAGCGCCGCGGCGAGAAACATCGCACGGAACGGAACGGGAAAGTGCATCGGATCGGATTCCGGGGATTTCGGACGGCGTCAGGGCTCGCACCGCGGGCAGTCGCCCACGCCGCGGGCCACGTCGGCGAGGAGCGCGTCGGCGAGGGCGAGGAGGTCGTCCACCCTCGCGTCGGCCAGGCGGTAGAAGGCGTGGCGGCCGCGCTGCTCGCGGACCACCAGCCCGCAGCCCAGCAGGCACGCCAGGTGGTTGGACACGTTGGACTGGCCCAGGCCCGTGGCGTCCACGACCTCGCCCACGCTGCGCGGGCCGGCACGCAGCGCCTCGACGATGGCGAGCCGGGACGCGTCCGAGAGCCCCCGGAACAGCCTGGCCCGGAGCGTGACGTCCTGCGCTTCGACGGTCTGCGGCATGCGGCCTCCCCTGGTTGCATCAGCGGATACTGATATATTGCCCGGGTGGAGATACGTCAACCCGAAGCGGATGCGAGAGACACCATGACGGAGGCACAGCTTCAGACCCGAGCCCTGCGGCTCTCGTACTTCACCGTGGCCTACAACGTCGTGGAGGGGCTGGTCTCGGTGGTGGCGGGGTTCCTCGCCGGGAGCGTGGCGCTGGTGGGGTTCGGGCTGGACAGCTTCGTGGAGTCGCTTTCCGGCGGCATCATGATCTGGCGCTTCGGCGGGGCGCAGGGCCGGGACTCGTCGTGCGGGGCGGACGAGCGGGAGCGGCGGGCGATCCGGCTGGTGGGCTACACCTTCTGGATCCTGGGGGCGTACGTGCTCTGGGAGTCGGCGGAGAAGCTGCTGCGCGGCGAGCGGCCGGAGACGACCCTGCTGGGAATCGCCGTCACGGTGGTGTCGCTGGTGGTGATGCCGGCGCTGTACGTGGCGAAGCGGCGCACGGCGGAGCGCCTGGGGAGCCGCAGCCTGGCCGCCGACTCCCGCCAGACGCTGGCCTGCGTCGGGATGTCGGCGGCGGTGCTGGTGGGGCTGGCGCTCAACGGGCTCTTCGGGCTGTGGCAGGCGGACCCCGTGATCGGGCTGCTGATCGCGGGGCTGCTGTTCAGGGAGGGGCGGGAGACGATCCGCGAGGAGAAGCTGTGCGCCTGCTGACGCCGGCCGACCCGGTCAATCGGCGAGCACCGCGGGCCACCGGCGGCGCACGGAGTTGACCAGCCAGATCTCGTCCGCGGCGCGGAGGTCTTCCGGGCGGAGGGTGCGCACGCGGACCTCGCCGCTGTCGAGCAGGTGCCCGCGGAAGACGCCGGCGAGGAGCCCGGCCTCGCGCGGAGGGGTCCAGAGCGCGCCGCCGATGCGCGCGACCACGTTGGCGACCGTGGAATCGGTGACCTCGCCCCGCTCGTTGACCAGGAGGACGTCGTCGCGGTCGGGGCGCTCCGCGGCGCGGGTCGTGTAGACCTCGCGCCGCGTCGTCTTGTGGAAGAGGAACGGGTCGCGGCTGTCCACCGGGCGGGCGGAGAAGGCGACGCGGGCGGGAGCCGTCGTTCCAGACGCCAACGGGACCGTCTCGACGCGGACCTCGCCGTCGCGCGAGACGAGGCAGCGGACGCGCAGCGGGCCGCCGGCCGATCCGGAGACGGCGTCGGCGAGGGCGGCGCGGACGCGCGCCTCGTCCCAGCGGAAGCCGAAGTAGCGGGCGGACGACGCCATGCGGTCCAGGTGGCCGTCGAGCAGGAAGAACCCGGCCCCGGGCTCGTGCAGCAGCGTCTCCAGCAGCTCGAAGTCGGCCGCCGCCGTGGTCTGGTGCGAGGCGAAGCGGGCCTTGTCCAGGCACTCGCGGTACTCGGCCGCGGCGTCCGCGTCGAAGGTGATCCCGCTCCCCACGCCCAGCTCCGCGGTGCCGCGCGCGTGGTCGATCAGCAGCGTGCGGATCCCCACGCTGAACACCGCCTCGCCGGGGGAGACGAACCCCACCGCGCCGGTGTAGACGCCGCGCGGGCCCGGCTCCAGCTCGCGGATGACCTGCGTGGTCCTCACCTTGGGCGCGCCGGTGACGGAGCCGCAGGGGAAGAGCGCCCGCAGCACGTCCGTGAGGCCGGTGCCGGGGAGCGTGCGCGAGCGGACGGTGGAGGTGAGCTGGTGGACAGTCTCGTAGCGCTCCACCTCGAACAGGCGCGGCACCCGCACCGAGCCCCACTCCGAGACCCGCCCCGCGTCGTTCCGCAGCAGGTCCACGATCATCAGGTTCTCCGCGCGCTCCTTGGGCGAGGCCACGAGCTCCGCCGCGAGCGCCGCGTCCTCCTCCTCCCACCGCCCCCGCGGCCGCGTCCCTTTCATAGGCCGCAGCTCCAGCTCGCCGCCCGCCCAGCGAAAGAACAATTCCGGCGACGCGGAGACGACGGACACGTCGCCCAGCCGCAGCAGCGCGCCGTACGCGCTGCGCTGCGCCCGGCAGAGCGCGCCGTACAGCCCGGCGTCGCTCCCGGCGAACGATGCGGCGAGCCGCAGCGTGAAGTTGACCTGGTAGGTGTCGCCCGCGGCGATCAGCTCGTGGACGGCGCCGACGCGCGCGGCGTACTCGGCCTCGGAGAGCGACGGGCTCCACTCGCCCAGCTCGAAGGGCTCGTCGGGGACGCCGTCCAGGGCGGAGACCTCCTCGCGCGCCTCGAACAGCGCGAACCAGGCGAGCGGGAGCCGCGGGTCGGGCGGATGGGTGGCGAGGGCGGGATCGAAGGCGGGGGCGGCCTCGTAGGCCAGGAACCCGGCGGCGTGCAGCCCCCGGGCGACGGCCTCCTCCACCCGGCGCAGGACGGGGAGCACGTCGGCGACGGTGCGCGCGGCGACGGTCTCCCGGTGCCCGGCGAGGCGGAAGGAGCGCGGCCCGCGCGCGGGGTCCAGCGAGTCGAAGCGGGCCAGGACCGGCTCGGCGGGGGGGACTCGGGCGGTCACTGGCGGGCGGCGAGAAGCGAATAGAAGATACGGGTCAAGGAGCGGAGGGGTTGCCTGAGAGCCGCCACGACGGGCCCCCTCCCCAACCCCTCCCCCGCAAGCAGGGGAGGGGCTTTTCTCGTGCGTGAACGGGCACCGGACTGCGCCCGCGGGAGGCCCCCACCCGGCTCGCTTAGGCTC
>JBFMFL010000082.1:0-24360 GCA_040752145.1 Gemmatimonadota bacterium | reverse complement strand
AGCGCCGCGCCCACGGACGGCACCCCGGACAGGAACCAGACGGGGGCCCAGGCCAGCGACGCGCCCGTCCCCACCAGGGCGAAGCGGCGGAACGTCTCCTCGGCGGCGGCGCCCGCCGCGGGGGGACGGGATTGCGGTTCGGTCATGCGGAGGCTGCGGGAACGCTTCGGACGGGGGAGACCCCGGAGACCATCACCATTTTGAGGCGAGACCTGCCCCGGAATGGTGAACCGTGCTTCACATTTTTTGTGCAGAACTTCCCCTTCAAGAAAGCACCGGGGGGTGCGCGGCGCAACCTCCGGCGCCCCCCGGAGCCCGCCGGGAGCGGGAAACGCATAACGCCGGACGCGGATCCAAGGAATTTCCCGGCAACCACTTACCGAACCTCCCGGACCGGCCCGCCCGGCGCCGCCGCGGCCCGCCTCCGGGCCCGCGCGGCGCGGCGGGGGCGCCCGGTCCCGCGCTTGCCCTTCCGGCGGTCCGGCGGAGGCCGCCGTGAACCCGTCCGACACCCATGGGAGGAACCGATGAAGAGGTGGATCGCCCTGACGCTCTGCGCGCTGACCACAGCCGCCTGCCAGGACCAGTCCGGACCGGAAGGGCTCACCGGCCCCGCGGAGCACGCCGGCGCCAGCCTCCTGGCCCTCCCCGGCGCGCGGCTGGACCCCGTGCTCACCACCGCGCTCAACCTGGCCTCCCCGCTGGACCGGCTGGAGGTGATCGTCAACTTCGACGAGGCGCAGACCAGCGGCGCCCTGCTGGGGAACCGCATCCTGGGCACCGGCGCGGGGATCATCACCTTCCGGCACCTCCCGGTGGTGGCGGCGCTCGCCACGCCGGCGCAGATCGCCTCCATCCGCGGCCTCCCCGGCGTCACCTCGCTGTACGCCAACCGCCAGCTCCGCTACCACCTGCGCGAGGCGGTGCAGAGCGTGAACGCCCCGCAGGTGCACGCGGCGGGCTACACCGGCAAGGGCGTGGGCATCGCCATCCTGGACAGCGGCGTGGACGCGCAGTACCACCCCGGCCTGGCCTGGGGCACCAAGACGGTGCAGAACGTCAAGGTGGCGGCCGACATGCGCGACCTGGTGACCTTCGACCCGAGCACTCCGGCGGTCGCCGCCGACCTGTTCGTGGAGAACGTCCCCAACAGCGAGACCTCGACCGGGCACGGGACGCACGTGGCGGGGATCGCCGCGGGCAGCGGCGCCGGCTCGTCGGACGGGATCTACACGGGGGTGGCGCCGGGCGCGCACGTGGTGGGGATCGGCGCGGGCGACGTGCTCTTCGTCCTTTGGACGCTGGCCGGCCTGGACTACGTCCTGGAGAACCGCGAGAGGTACAACATCCAGGTGATCAACAACTCCTGGGGGATCACCGGCGCCTACGACCCCGAGGACCCGGTCGTCCGCTCGACCAGGAAGCTGTACGACGCGGGGATCGCGGTGGTGTTCTCGGCGGGGAACGAGGGCCCGGCCGAGAACACCCTGAACCCCTACAGCGCCGCCCCCTGGGTGCTGAGCGTGGCGGCCGGCTGCAAGCTGTACGTGAGCGACCCCACCAACTCCGGCGCCCTGTGCGAGGACGAGAGCAACGCCGGGCGGGCGCCGGTGCTCACCTACTTCTCCTCGCGCGGCATCCCCGGCGACCCGCTGGTCCACCCGGACGTCACCGCCCCCGGCGCCAACGTCGTCTCGGCGCGGGCCGCCCTGGGGCTGGTGATGAACTCCACCGACCTGCTCGGCGACGCCGGGGACTGCCAGGTGAGCCTCCAGCACTTCGACCACTACACCTGCGCCTCGGGCACCTCCATGTCGGCGCCGGTGGTCACCGGGATCATCGCCCTGATGGAGGAGGCCAGCCGCGGCCGCCTCACCCCGGAGCAGGCGTACCGGGCGCTCACCCGCACCGCGCGGCCGCTGGCCGGCTACGCCGAGTGGGAGCAGGGCGCCGGGTACGTGGACGCCGCCGCGGCCGTGAAGGCGGTCCGCCGCTAGGGAGCGGGACGGAGCGGCTCCCCCCGACCGGCGGATCGAGCCGGTCAACCCGGATCCCGCCCGGAAAGGCAAACCCCGGCGGTCTCCCGCGCGCCGACCTGGCCGCCCCGGCACAGGTGCGGGAGACCGCGTCCCACCGGGCGGGCGGGGGCGCGCGGCGGGCAAGGCAGGGAAGGGACGCACACGCCGCCGAAGCGGCGGAGAGACACCCGGCCGCGGCACCCCGCGGCGGCCACGCCACGAAACGACCAACGACGGGACGACCCATGAAGCGCACTCTCTTCGCCGCCGCCTGCGTGCTGGGGCTGGCCGCCTGCCAGGACGCGGAGCCCACCGCGGTGCCCACCGTCCCCGCCGCCCCCGCCGCCTCCGCGACCGCGCTGGACCCGGCGCTCTCGGCGGTGCTGGCCGCCACGGCGCCGCTGGACCGGGTCACGGTGATCGTCAACTACGACCCGGCGCGCACCTCCACCTCCGCCGTGTCGCGCGCCGCCCGCTCGCTGGGCGCGGGGGTGGTGGAGTTCAGGCACCTGTCCATGCTGCTGGCGCTCGCCACCCCCGCGCAGGTGCTGGAGCTCGCCGGGCTCCCCGGCGTGCAGACGGTGTACGCCAACCGCCGCCAGCCGCTGCTGCTGCGCGAGAGCGTCGCCTCCATCCGCGCCGACCTGGCGCACGCCGCCGGCGTCACCGGCAGGGGCGTCGGCGTCGCCATCCTGGACAGCGGCATCGACGCCAGGAACCCGGACGTGGCCTACGGCACCAAGACGGTGCAGAACGTCAAGTTCACCGCCGACCTCCACTACTTCACCGAGGACACCACCGCGCTGCCGCGGCTGGGCGGCGAGCTGTACGTGTCCAACCTGCAGAGCACCGACAACACCAGCGGCCACGGCACCCACGTGGCCGGCATCGCGGCGGGGAGCGGCGCCAGCACCTACGGCGCGTACAAGGGCGTGGCCCCCGGCGCGCACCTGGTGGGGCTGAGCGCGGGCGAGGGACTCAGCATCGTGTACGCCTCGGTGCTCCAGGCCGTGGACTGGCTGCTGGAGCACGGGGACGAGTACAACGTGCAGGTGGTGAACAACTCCTGGGGCGGCACCGGGGTCTTCGACCCGGCGGACCCGGTGGCCGAGGCCATGACCGCGCTCCACGACGCGGGGGTCACCGTGGTCTTCGCCGCCGGCAACGACGGGCCCGGCGAGAACACCCTCAACTTCCACAGCGCCAACCCGGCGGTGATCTCGGTGGCGGCCGGGTGCAAGGTAGGCGTGCAGGACCCCACCAATTCGGCGTCGCAGTGCACCGACGCGGCGGGCAGGGCGGCGGTGCTGGCGGGCTTCTCCTCGCGCGGCATCCCCGGCGACCCCCTGTACCGCCCGGACGTCACCGCCCCCGGCGTGAACATCGTGTCCACGCGCGCCTTCACCGGGGCCGTGCCGCTGCTGGGCGCCACCTCCGACGCCAACGTGTGCAACATCGGCATCCAGAACCTGCAGAACTACACCTGCATGAGCGGCACCTCCATGGCCGCCCCGCACGTGGCCGGCGTGGTCGCCCTGATGGAGGAGGCCTCCGGCGGCAGGCTCACGCCCGACCAGGCGCTCTCCATCCTGGTTTCCACGGCGCGCAAGCTCACCGGCTACGCGCAGTGGGAGGTGGGGGCCGGCTTCGTGGACGCCAACGCCGCCGTCAAGGCCGCGCGCGCCCTGCGGTGATTCGAGCGATGCAGTGAGGGGACCGCTACGGAGCCCGGCGGAAACTGCCCCGCCGGTCTCCTCCGCGGGCTCCGGGAGCCCCGCCGAACCGCCGGCGGGTCTCCCTGCGCCGGAGTGAGCCAGCCGAAACTGCCCGGCTGTCTCCCTCCGTGACAGACTGTGGGTACTGCATGAACGGCGAACGGCGCTCCCGCCCGGACATCGCGGCGAGGGCGCCGTCGAGCGTGCTCCGTAGTTCGTACTGCCGTTGCAGGCTGTTCCCTGTTCCCTGTTCCCTGTCCCCTGTTCCCTATTTTTGTGCAGCCCCCGTTGCGCGGGCGCCGCCGCGTCCCCAGGTTAGTGAAAGCTCCCGTCCCCGTCCTCCTCGCCCCGCGCCGCGTGCCGCTCCCCAGGCTCCTCTTCGTCGATCCCGACCCCGCCGGTCCGCCGCCCCTGCGCGAGGTGCTCGCGGGGCAGGCGGAGGTGGAGGCCGCCGCGTCGCTGGCGGAGGGGCTGCGGCTGCTGGCCGAGCGGCCCTGCGACGCGCTGGTGCTGTCGCTGGACTTCGAGGCCGTGGACATGGCGCTGGTGCGGCGCATCGCCGAGGCGCCGGGCGCGCCGGGGGCGGTGGTGCTGCTCACCGCGCAGCCCACCATGCAGACCATGGTGGAGGCGTCGCGCATGGGGGTGGTGGGGGTGTTCGCCGCCCCCGCCGACCCGCAGGAGCTGGTGGGGGCGCTGCGCGAGGTGTTCGCGCCGCCGGAGGAGGTGGTGCCGCTCCCGCCGCCGCTGGCCCCGGGCGAGGACGAGACGGCCATCGGCGCGTCGCCGGCGATGCTGGAGGTGTTCCGGATGGTGGGGCGAGTGGCCGCCTCCAGCGCCACCGTGCTGATCCTGGGGGAGAGCGGCACCGGCAAGGAGCTGGTGGCGCGGGCCATCCACCGCAACGGCGACCGCGCCGCCGGGCCCTTCGTGGCCATCAACTGCGCCGCCATCCCCGAGAACCTGCTGGAGTCCGAGCTGTTCGGACACGAGAAGGGCGCCTTCACCGGGGCCATCGCCCGCAAGATCGGCCGGTTCGAGCGGGCCAGCGGCGGCACCCTGCTGCTGGACGAGGTGGGCGACATGTCGCTCACCCTGCAGGCCAAGATCCTCCGCGCCCTCCAGGAGCGCGAGATCGAGCGGGTGGGCGGCGAGGGGCGCATCCCCGTGGACGTGCGGGTGGTGGCCGCCACCAACAAGGACCTGCGCGCCGCCATCGCCGCCGGCACCTTCCGCGAGGACCTGTACTTCCGCCTGGCGGTGGTCGCCCTCCAGCTCCCGCGCCTGGTGGAGCGCGGCGGCGACCTGGAACTGCTGGCGCGGCACTTCGTGGCCCGCTACGCCGCGTACTACGGGCGCCCGCTGCGCGGCGTCGCCCGCTCGGCGCTGGCGCGGCTGCGCGCGCACGACTGGCCGGGGAACATCCGCGAGCTCAAGAACGTCATGGAGCGCGCCGTGCTCCTGTCGCACGGGCCCGTGCTGCGCCCCGAGCACCTCCCCCTGGACCAGCTCCGCCCCGCGGGGGCGGCCCCCGCGGCGGACGCCTCCCCCCTCCCCGGCTACTCCCCGGACCTCACCATGGCCCAGGTGGAGCGCCTGCACATCCGCGAGGTGCTGCGCGCCGTGGGCGGGCACATGGGGCGCGCCTCCGAGGTGCTGGACCTGCACCGCAACACGCTGACCCGCAAGGTCCGCGACTACGGGCTGGACGCTTCCCCATAACGGTGAGGCTTCACTTTTTTTGTGCAGCGGCGGGGCGGGAACCGCGGGGGCCCGTGGCGGAAACCCGCGCCGCGGCTCGCTTATTCGCGCGGCGCGGGCGGCACGGCACCTGCCTGTTGGAGCGGTGACCACAACGTTCTCCACCGGAGAGGCCACCGATGAACCTCCGCTTCCTGCTCCCCCTGCTCGCAGTCCTGACGTCGCTGGCCGGCTGCTCCGAGCGCGCCGGCTCGCCGCTCTCCCCCGAGCCCGCCGCCCCGGCCGCGCTGCTCGGGCTGGAGCCGGTGAGCCTCGACGGCGTGCTGGAGTTCGTGGCGCTCCCGGACCTCTCCGGGACGCGCACCGTGAGCAGGCGGATCCGGGCGAGCACCGGCGGCTTCGTGGAGCTGGAGGGCTTCCGGGTGGACATCCCGGCCGGCGCGCTGCCGCAGGACACCACCATCACCATCACCCTCCCCGTGGACCCGGTCCTGGGGAAGCGGGTGATCGCCGAGTTCCTGCCGCACGGCATCCAGTTCAACACCCCGGTCACCCTGAGCTTCCCGCTCCAGGGGGTGGCGCTCCCGCTGGCGGGCGGGATCGAGGTGGGCCGCTGGGAGAACGGCGGCTGGACCTCGCTGGGCGGCACGGTGAGCCCCAACGGCAAGCGGCTCTCCTCCACCACACCGCACTTCTCCACGTACGCCGCCCGCGGCGGCGCGTACACCATGGCGGGGGGCTGAGCGGCGGCCCCGCCGCCGCCCCTCCATCCCCATGCTGTCACGTGCCCTGATGCCTTCGCACCTCCTCGTGGAGCGGGCGCTCGCCCTGATCCCCGACTCCGAAGAGTTCCTGCCGCTCAGCGACGCGGTGATCGGGACCTCCCGGGTGGACTCGGACAAGGTCTGGGCGCGCTCGGGCGCGTACGCCACCGTGGGCAAGCGGGTGGTGGACGCGGCGGGGCTGCGCGCCCTGATCCCCGGCCTGGCGGAGCGCGCCCAGCAGCGGCTGCAGCGCCTCTTCGACCTGGTGCTGGAGGCGATCCAGAAGCAGGAGGAGGGCGACCTCCCCGCGGCCGCGGCCACGCTGGTGCAGGCCGGGGAGATGGAGGAGCAGGACCGCCGGCTGGACAAGGCGGAGAACATCTACGGCCTGGCGCTGGAGATCGCCCGCAACCTGCGCGAGAAGGGGCCGCAGGTGCTGGCGCTGCGGCGGCTGGGGCGGGTCACCCGGGCGGCCGGGCGGCTGGACGACGCCTGGGTCTGGTACGAGCAGAGCTACCTGCTGGCGGTGGACGAGATGGACCTGGCCGGGCAGGCGGTCGGCTGCCAGGGGCTGGGCAACCTGTGCGACGACCGGGGACAGCGCGAGCAGGCGTGGACCTGGTACGAGCGCGGCCTCAAGCTGGCCCGCGCCCTCCAGGACCCGGCGCTGGAGTGGCCCTTCCACGCCAACCTGTCCATCCTGGCCATGAACCGCGGCGAGCTGTCGCGGGCCGAGGACTTCCTGGGGCGCGCGCGGACCTGCATCGAGGCCACGGGCGACGAGGGGGCGATGCTCTACTGGTTCAACAACCGGGGGCTGATCCTCCTGGAGGGCGGCGACGCGCTGGGCGCCGAGGCCATGTTCCGCGAGGGGCTGGGGAGCTGCCGCAACGCGTTCTGGGAGATCCTGCTGCGCGTGAACCTGGGCGACGCGCTGGTGCGGCAGGAGCGCTTCTTCGAGGCGGAGGAGGAGGCGCGCCACGCCGAGGAGGTGGCCATCGCCCACCGCTACATCCCGCAGCTGGTGGAGGTGTACGGGGTGTTCGGCAAGATCGCGCGGGCGCGCTGCGACGAGGAGGGCTTCGTCTTCTACGAGCAGGCGCTCAACGTGTGCCGCGAGCGCGGGCTGCCGGTGGTCAAGGAGGCCGGGGTCTACCACGACTACGGCCTGCTCTACCTGGCCTGCGGCCGGCTCCCCGAGGCGGAGGCGTACCTGGAGCAGGCACGCGAGGCGTACCGCGACCTGGGGCTGGGGCAGGAGCTGGTCAAGGTGGACCGCGACCTGCTGGCGGTGCGGCCGCTGGAGGAGCAGGAGCTGACGGCGTAGCGGGCCCTTCATCCGGGGCTCCGGGGCGGGTGCTTCCTCCGTGGAGGCGCCCGCCTCGCGCTCAAGGAGAGTAACGCACGCGCTCTGAAGTTGAATGGGGTCCCGGCGACTCGCCGGGACCCCTTTTCATCCGTTGAAGCCGAACAGGACGTGAGCAAGCACCTGGCCGAGTTCTCTTCTATCCTACCCGTCCGCTTCGGCGACCGCTTCCGCGTCCACCGAATGATCGGACTCCGGCCGTGGGGGCGGAATTTCGATCCCTTCACTTGAGAAATCCAGGTCTACAACATGGGGAAGTACCAGTGCCGGATCATACCACCGGGAAGTTAGGTTGGAGACCAGTTCCCGGATATACGGATAGATTAGAGCGGGGGCGGTTCTGTAGGCGACGTTCTTCCATTCCTCCTCCCGGCTCTCTTCCGGAACGGATTCGTCCATCTCGAAGTGCGCCGCATAGGTCACGCCCAGATCGTACGGCAACTCTTCGTCCACGGAAAACGTGAGCGCAACAACGAGTCTGCGCGGCGAGGGCCGGTCCAGCGCCAAGCTGAACCCGAACCCTGCGAATTCCGGCAGCTGCTCCTCTTCCTCAACCGACAGGAACCTGTCTGCGAAGATGACTTCATGGAGAGTGAAAGCGACCGGTTGGGCGCTGCTCTTCACGCCCTGTGTGTCGGGTGCCATTATCACCGCACCGGGCCGAAGGATCCTGCACCGCCACGGAGGCCGTTCGAAGTAAACCTCGCCTGCAGGGCGGGACGTTCACGGAGACGCCGGACCTGGTAGTGCCGCACCACGGGATGTAACTCCCCTCGCACGTACCTGCGCAGGATATCGTTGATCCGAGTTTGATAGCCCGGTCCCTCCCTTCTGAAAAACTCCAGAATCTCAGGATCGAAGCGGATATACGTCGGGACTTTCCTCCGGTCGGTTGGAAAGACTAGCTCGCCCGCGGCGAGTTCTTCGTCCGTCGCCGGAGGATTGTCCGCGTCGGCCAGAGCCGTCAGCTTGATTTCCTCCGGCGACATTCCTTCCACCCGAGTCCGGTCAATCCGGCCCGGGGGGAGGTTGTCCAAGGTGAAGCGCACGGTATGCTCGTTCTTCATTCGGCCTCGCCCTTCTTGCGGAGATGATCCGGTAACGGTTCAAGCCCCGAACCGTGTATATGACCGTGTAGCACTTCCCCTCAATCCACCCTATCGCACGTGTCCGGGGTTCATCGTTGCGGTCTGCCGGCGATTCATGCACCGGCCCTAGAAAGATCCGGCACGCATACGCAAAGTCTATCCCTCGGTCCTGGTACGTGCTCTCGCTCTTCGCGGGATCCCACTCGAACTCAAGGGACATTCTACCCTAGCGTATATACAGGCGCAACCGGCAAAGGTTCGGACCAAGCGCATTCTAATCCGAAGACTGGACTGGCGCAAAGTGAACCATCCGAGCCGCTTCGCCGCGCCCCCAATGGATGGCTCATGGCAGGCGAGGCGCTATCCCCCGCCTATGCGGATCTCCGTCGCCGCGAGCCCCATCGTCCAGTTCGCGGGTGTGGTAGACGAATTCTGCTCAGAGACGTAGCGTTGCTGGTGTTCCGGGCTAGCATTGCGTACACAATGTAAACGGACTGCTTCACCCGCGAGAGGAAGACGGTCATCCCGTGCGCCTCACCTCCTTGAGGTGTGTCCGTTCCGCCTGTAGCTTTACCCGGTTCGCTCCCTCCGTGCTCTTCCCCGCTGAAAATATTCCCGCGATGGTCCTGATCCCCTGCCCCGACTGCGGCCGCAACGTAAGCACCCGCGCCGCCGCCTGCCCCAACTGCGGCTGTCCCCCGTACGCCGAGGACGCGGCGCCCCCCACGGCCGTGCTTGAGCCGCGGACGCGCGCCCTCGCCCTGCAGAACGGCGGACAGGCGCTCGCCGCCGCGCCGGCCGCGGCCGTGCCGACGGCCCCGCAGCAGGGCATCCCGGTGATGCGGGTGCACACCGCGGCGGCCTCGCTGCTGCACTGCCCCAAGTGCGGCTCCGAGCACGTGCGCCGGCTCAGCCTGATCTACCGCGAAGGGCTGGCGGTGGTGAACACCGGCACCGCGGGCGTGGGGATGGGGGGCGACGGCATCGCGGTGGGCGGCGCCCGCACGGGCGGCACGCAGCAGAGCCTCGCCTCCATGGGCGCGGCCCCGCCGGAGAAGCGCCCCATGGGCGGGGCGATCGCTATGATCGCGGCGGGGCTGGTGGCGCTCCTGGTGGGCGCCTCGGGGAGCGCGGGCGCCCTGGTCGTGGGTTTCCTGCTGGCGGCGGTGGGCGGCATGTGGGCGTACGGCTCGTCGCACTACAACGGCCAGGTGTTCCCGGCGCTCCACCGCCGCTGGGAGGCGTCGTACAGCTGCACCCGGTGCGCCGAGGTGTTCGTGTGGCAGGGCCCCGCCGCCGCCTGACGGCCCATGTACGTCCCGCCCTCCAACGCCGAGCACAGCCCGGAAGTCCTCCGGGACTTCATCGAGGCGCACCCGCTGGGGGCTCTCGTCACCGCCTCCGCGGACGGGCTGTTCGCCACGCACCTGCCGCTGGTGCTGCACCCGGGGCGGGGGCCGCACGGCACGCTGGAGGGGCACGTGGCGCGCGCCAGCCCGCACCACCGCCTGCCCCTCGCGGCCGACGAGGCGCTGGTGATCTTTTCCGGGCCGGACGCCTACGTCAGCCCGTCGTGGTACGCGGCCAAGGCCGAGCACGGCAAGGTGGTCCCCACCTGGAACTACGTGGCCGTCCACGTCTACGGCACGCTGCGCTTCGTGGAGGACCCCGCGTTCCTGCGGCGGCACCTGCGCGAATTGACCGAGCGGCACGAGGCCGGGCGCGAGCGGCCCTGGGAGGTCGCCGACGCGCCCGCGGAGTACATCGCGGGGCTGGAGCGGGCGATCGTGGGCGTGGAGATCGCCATCACCCGCGTGGAGGGGAAGTGGAAGATGAGCCAGAACCGCCCCGCCGCCGACATCGACGGCGTGGTGCGGGGGCTGGCCGCCTCCCCCAGCCCCGGCGACCGCGCCGTGGCCGGGATCGTCGAAGCGCGCCGGCCGGACCGGACGTGAGCCGTCCCCACGATACCAGATGCGGATGAGACAGATTGCTCCTTTCGGGATCCGCGTCGGCCTCGGACTCTCCCTCGCGCTCGCCGGCTGCCGCGCCGGGGAGCCCGCCCGCGAGCCCGCGACGGTGGCCGCCGCTCCGGCCGACAGCACTTCGTCCAGCGACAGCGCCGGGTCCGCCGAGACTGCCGCCGCGGACTCCGCGCCCGCGGGGCCGCGCCAGGCCACGGCCGTGGTGCGCGGCCTCACGGACGGCGACAGCGGCTGCTACGTGGTGCTGGAGGACGAGGGCGGCGGATCGCTCGACCGCATCGGCCCGTTCGAGCTGTGCGAGCGGCAGGAGCTGACCGGGCGGCGCGTGCGGGTCACACTGGGGCCCGGCGAGGTCATGGCCGACTCCTGCCAGGGCAACCCGGAGTGTACCGACCGCCGGACGGTGGAGGTCGTCAAGAGCCTGGAACCGCTGCCGTAAGCTCGCCCGCCCCCGCATCGCGCAAAGGCGCTCCCCACCCCGGGGAGCGCCTTTTTTCATGTCCCCGCGGACGGCCGAGCGGAAGATGGGAAAATCTCCCTATCCCGCCCGCCGCGCGTTCCCTTGCTGGGGCGCGCCTTCCGTCCGCTGTCCCCGCCACGCCCCAGAGATCTGCGGCGCTCCCGCCCCGCCGGTGCGGCTGACACCGGGCTGCAAGCCGATGCCGCTCAATGCGTTGGACGGGAGCGCCGCGCCCGCCCCGGCCGTCGGCACCCCGGTTGCCCTGGGGTGCGCCGACCGCGGACGGCGACGGTGCCCCACGGGCGCCCTCCCCCGCCCCATCGACCCGCGGCCCCCGAGCCGGCCTCCCCCGCGGAGCGCCGGGACCCCGAGACAGAACACGCAGCCCCCGTTGACGCATATGTACGTGCTGGTAGACCGCTCGCTGGAGGACGCGCTGCTGCGGGAGGGCGCCACGGTGGTGGCGCGCTACCCCGCCTTCGTCCTGGCGCGGGCCGACGCCGCGCCGGCCGGGCTCCCCGCGGGGAGCGCCGAGGTCCTGTCCGACCCCGCCATCGCCGTGCACGGCACGCGGGTGGAGATCCCCGAGGGCGAGTTCGAGCTGGGCAACACCCCCCACACCCTGGTCCGCTTCGCCGGGCCGGTGGCCCCCGAGTGGAAGGACGCGCTGGCCGCCCGCGGCGCCGAGGTGCTGTTCTGGGCGCCGCGCTTCGGCGCCTGTCTGCGGCTGCCGGAGGGGATGGACGCCGCCGCGCTGCGCGAGGCGTTCCCCTTCGTGGTGGGCGCGCGGCCGTACACCGAGGAGCTGTGCAGCCGCGGGCTGGAGGAGCAGGGCGAGCAGGTGAGGCAGCGCACCGGCCTCCCCGGCGGCCTGTACGACCTGGTGTGCTTCTCCCGCGAGGACCGGGCGCGGGTGGAGACGGAGCTGGCGGCGATGGGGATCCCCGTGCTGGGAAGCTCCTCGTCCAAGATCCGCGTGCAGTTCGACGGCGACCCGGCGGTGCTCCGCGACCTGGTGGGCGTCAAGCTGGTGGACCCCGCCCGCGCCCCCGTTCTCCTGCAGAGCGTCGCCGCGCCGGCCGCGCCCGCTTCCGGGCTGGCCGCCGCGCTGGGGCTGGCCGGGCCGGACGGCGGCTGGCGCGCCGACCTCACCGGGCGCGGGCAGATGGTCGCCGTGGCCGACACCGGGCTGGACCGCGGCGCCCCGGACGACGACACCCTGCACCCCGACTTCCGCGGGCGCGTCCGCGCGCTGCGCAGCTGGCCGGTGAACCCGTCGTGGGCCCCGTTCACCACGCGCCCGGGGAGCGACGACGGCCCCGCCGACCGCAACAGCGGGCACGGCACCCACGTGGCCGGGCTGGCGGTGGGGAGCGGCCGGGTGAGCGGCGGCGAGCACCGCGGCGCCGCGCCCGAGGCCGAACTGGTCTTCCAGTCCATCGAGCAGCACACCGAGATCCGCCCGGCGCACGCGGCCCGCATCCCCACCGGCTTCTACCTGAGCGGGCGCCCGCTGGACCTGCGCCAGCTCTTCCGCGAGGCCCGCGAGCAGGGCGCCCGCGTCCACGTCAACTCGTGGGGCGACCCGGCCGGCGGCCGCTACACCGACGACTGCTTCGAGGCCGACCTGTTCCTGCGCGACAACCCCGACGCCGTGGTGCTGTTCGCCGCGGGCAACGACGGGTGCGACCGCGACGGCAACCGCGTGGCCGACGAGGGGACGCTGTACGCCCCCGCCGCCGCCAAGAACGTGGTCGCCGTGGGCGCCACCGAGGGGCCCATGGCCGGCACCCGCGCGCTGTGGGGCGGGATGGACGCCTCCGGGCAGCGCTTCCGCAACCCCGCCGACCGCGCCGACCCGGTCTCCGGCGAGACGGACCGGCTGGCCATGTTCAGCTCCGCCGGGCCCACGGTGGACGGGCGCATCAAGCCGGACGTGTGCGCCCCGGGCACCAACCTGGCCGCCCCGCGCTCCGCGGCGTGCCCGGCGCGCGGCTGGGGGCTCGCCAGCCCCCTGCCGCACTACATGCTCAACGGCGGCACCTCCATGTCCAACGGGCTGGCCGGCGGGTTCACGGCGCTGCTCCGCCAGGCGTGGGAGGCGCACCGGGGGAGCGCGCCCTCCGGGGCCGCGCTCAAGGCGCTGCTGGTGCTGGGCGCCCTCCCCGTGGCCCGGCGCGACGGGCGCGGCGAGGAGCCGCGCAGCGCCGCCGGCTTCGGGCGCATGCACTTCGCCGCCTCCGCGCCCCGGCAGCCCGAGCGGGTGGTGCGGCTGGAGGACGACCCGGCCGCGGCGCTGGGCACCGGCGAGGTCCGCGACTTCCGCGTGCAGGTGCGCCGGCCGGGGCCCTTCCGCGCGGTGCTGGCCTGGTACGACGCCCCGGGCGAGACGCTGGTCAACGACCTGGACCTGTGCCTGATCGCCCCGGACGGGCGGCGCGTCTGGGGGAACCACCCGGCCGGGAGCGCGGGCGTCCCCGACCGCCGCAACACGGTGGAGGTGCTGCACCTCCCCGACGCCGCCCCCGGCGAGTACGTGCTGCGGGTGACGGGGGCCAACGTCCCCGCCGGGCCGCAGGCGTTCGCGCTGGCGCTGTTCCACCCGGCGGCCCCCGGCTTCGCCCTCCCGGTGGGGTGGGTGCGGGGGATCGGCGACGCCACCACGCGGCGGCTGGCCGCCGCCGGCATCGCCACCGCCGACCGGCTCGCCGGGCTGGACGAGCGGGAGCTGGGCGAGCGCTGCGGGATGCGCGGGCGCACGCTGGCCGCGCTCCGCGAGCGGCTGCTGGTGATCGAGCGGGCGGCGGCGCTGCGGCCGTCGCCGCTGGTGCCGCGCGGGCTGACGCTCGCGCAGGCCACCACCCCGGGGCTCCCCGCCCCGGCCGGCCTCGGGCCGGAAGAATGGCGGCGGGTCGCCTCCGACCTGTCGCCGCTGGCGTCCGCCCTCCGGCCCGCGAGCCTGCGCAAGGTGAGGCTCGCGGACCTGTGGGGGGCGGCGTCCTGACACGCAACCCGACACTCCAAGGAGTTCGTACGATGGCGGAAAGCAAAGGCAGGAACCGTCCGTCCCCGGCGCCCGAGGCCCCGGCCGCCGAGCTGGAAGCGGCGCTCCCGGTGGGCGGCGCGGCGCTGGAATCCACCCTGGCCGGGGTGTCCCCGGTGGGGATCACCGGCGGCGGCGTGACCGCCGCGGCCGACACCCTCCCGGCCGGCCTGTTCGGCGGGGTGCTGAGCGGCGACGCCAACGCGGCGGACAACCTCCGCAAGGTGGCCCCCACCTTCGGCGAGGTGCTCAAGTCCATCGGGCTGGCGGTGGCCGAGACGCAGGCGGCGCTGGACAAGACGCTGGCCGACACGGTGACCGCGCTCTCCGAGACCACCATCACGGTGGTGACGGACGTGGTGCAGGCGATCGACGAGAACGGCCTCCCCGACCTCGCCAACTCGGAGGTGGTCACCGAGGAGGTGTCGCTGGCCAACTTCATGGAGCCCACGGCGCACGCCTTCGACCACGTGGGCGTGTCCATGGACCTCAGCGTGGGCGAGATGAGCAGCTCGCAGGGGTTCACCTTCACCCAGAAGCAGACCAGCGTCAACGTGGGCGGCGGCTGGTTCAGCATCTTCGGCGGGTTCGCGGGCGGCAGCGCGTCGCACAGCCGCACCGGGCTGGAGGTGGACAACTCGCAGAGCACCGCCTGGTCCACCGGCCGGGTGCGCGTGGACGCGCAGCTCAGCGCCCGCCCCACGGACAAGCTCCCGGTGGGCGCCGAGATCGCCATCGGCCCCATCGTCTCCTACTCGCAGGGCGAGGCCAAGGAGACCAAGCAGAACGGCGTCACCCGCCGCTCCGTGGACGTGGTCCTGGAGGTCCGCAAGGAGACCGGCGTCGCCAACCCCGGCAAGACGCTGGAGGTGGACGTGTCGCCCTTCGGCTTCGCCTTCGCGGGCTCCGGCGGCTTCAGCGGCAGCACCACCAACGCGGACGGCAAGGTCAAGCTGGTGCTGACGCGCGAGGTGCCCGCGGGCTCCAGCGGCCCGGTGCGCGGCACCATCCGCGTCAAGCTGGGCGAGGTGCGCCGCAAGTTCGAGATCAGCCTGTAACCCACTGAACCGATACAACGGAGACGACGACAATGGCGGACATGAGCACGCTGCCGACGGGGCTGGGCTCCTCGGCGCTGGGCACCCCCACCGACGCGGACGTGGGGAACGAGCTGGGCGAGTTCGGGATGGGGCTGGGCGACCTGATCAAGCACGTGGGCAAGGCGGTCGCCGAGACGCAGGACCAGCTCAACAAGACCATGGTGGAGACGGCGCGGCGCCTGGCCGAGACCAAGGTCAAGATCGTGGCGGTGCGCGAGCGCCACTACGACGAGGCCGGCAAGGTGATCATGGACGGGACCAGCCCCAGGGTGACCAACCACCACATGGAGCTGCCGGCCATCAACTTCGTGAACCCGCCCTCGTACAAGATCTCCAACCTGCGCATGCAGGGCGAGTTCCAGGCCTCGGAGTGGAAGGCGCACACCGAGACGGACACCGACTACACCTCCACCGGCGGGCGCGTGTCGCTGTTCGTGGGCAGCCCGGTGGGCGAGGCGGGGAGCAAGCTGATGGGGATCGCCGGGCAGATGGGGGTCTCCACGCTGGGCGCCAACCTGACCGGCCTGGGCGGCGGCGGCAGCGCCTCGTTCTACCACAACAACACGCAGACCAACGTCCAGACGGACAGCTCCTCGGACGTGTCGTACGGGAGCATGCGCATGAACGCCCTGATCTCCCCCACCGAGGGGATCGGGGTGCCCAAGCCCACGCAGGTTTTCCGCGGCCCGTCCATCGGCCTGCTGCCGGGCGATCCGCAGGTCAACGGCACGCAGACGGGGAGCAGCATCGACGTGATGGTGGTGTTCCAGCGCCCGGCCACCCGGGAGGAGCGCGACGCCGCGCCGGAGACCAGCCACTACCCCATCGAGGGCAAGTTCGTGGTGCTGGAGGTGCCGGGGTGCCGCTGGCAGTACCTCCCGCACCCGGACGAGGAGGACGCGGAAGCGGATCCCAAGGCCACGGGCAAGGCGGGGACCATCCACATCCGCCTCGCCCGCGACTTCCCGCACAAGGATCCGGCCGACGCGGCGAGCGAGCTGGACACGGAGCAGAAGAGCTTCGTGGTCAGCGCCCGGGTGGGGATGATCCGCACGGACGCCACGGTGCGGTTCTGATCCCCGCTCCCCGCCCCGGCCTCCGGGGCGGGGACGCGGCACCTTCACCGGCCGGCGGCGCGGCGCGCCGCCGGCCCCACGACGAGCGGGAGCAATGGCGGAAGAGCAGAGCGGGGCGGTCCCCTCGCTGGGGGTGGAGTTCGGCGAGCTGCTGGCCTCCACGGTGGGGGCGGTGGCGCGGGCCCAGGAGGAGCTGGACGCGTACACCCTGCGGCGCAGCCGGGAGTACCAGGACACCCCCGCGGGGGAGTTCGCGGTGCCGCCGCTCTGGTTCACCTTCAACCAGGTGGCGGTGGACCTGGAGATGAGCGCCACCGTGTCCGGGGGCGCGCAGGACGGCGAGGCGGGCCCGGGGCGGCTCCTCTGCCGAACGCTGAACCCCACCCTGGTGGGGCTGTACGGATACCAGGCGTCCGCCGGGGTGCGGGTGCGGCTGACGATGGGCCCGGCCGGGCCGCTCGCCATCCGCCCGCCGGCCGCGGACGAGCCTGTTCACCCCTAGATCGCATCACCCGGAGCACCATGAACACGAGCCAGGACGGGCGGGAGATCCCCTTCGACGCCCCGGTGGTCGGCGAGCCGGCCCCGGCGCCCGAGGAGGCACCCGTCGGGGGGACCACGGCCGCGCTGCTGGACCCGTACGCCGAGCTGAGCGCCCTGCGCACGGAGATCGCCACGCTGCAGAGCAAGAACGCGGAGCTGGCCCAGCAGGTGGCGGACCTCACCGCCCAGAAGGCGGCGCTCCACGAGCAGCTCCGGGCCAAGATCACCCGGTCCTCGCGCATGCCGGACGACTTCGCCAGCGCGGTGGGGCACTCCATCGACACCATCCAGACGCGGCTGGCGGGGCTCTCCAACCCGGTGACGGACTTCGCGGTGAGGGAGTTCTCCATCGACGCCAAGGTGGCGGTCAACATCACCCCCATGGGGACGGTGGAGTACCGCTTCATCCAGCCGGGGGAGAGCATCGACCCGGCGGCGATCTCCAACCTGTCCATGACGGTGGTGCCGGTGCCCAAGCAGTCGGCGGCGGGCGCCTGGGTGCCCACGGAGTTCACGCCCACGGTGGGGATCGAGGAGATCCCCGGGGTGGGCCGGCAGATGCGGTCGCACCTCAACGACCAGGGGATCTTCACCGTGGCCGACCTGGTTCACGCCGGCTCACGGGTGCGCAGCTCGGTGGACCTGGCGGCGCTGCTGGACGTGGACCGCGCCCGCCTGGCGGAGTGGCTGGCCCACGCGGAGCTGCTCACCATCCGCGACATCGACGGCGGGATGTCCGGGGTGCTCTTCGAGATCGGCGTCCGCACGCTGGACGCGCTGGCCGCCGCGCAGCCGGAGGAGCTGGCCGCGCGCTTCAACCACCAGCTCGTCCGCACCGGCCGCAAGCGGGTGGCGCCGGTGGACGCGGCCACGGTGACTCCCTGGATCCGCACCGCGCGGGCCTACGTGGGCCGGCAGGCGGCCGCGCAGCCGGCCCCGTCGCCGGCCCCGGTGCCGACGCAGCCGGCGCCGTACGGGTACGGCTACGGCGCGGGCTTCACCGGGGTGGGCGGGAGCCTGGTCTGATGCGCGCCGTGTGGTCGTTCTGGAGCCGCCCCTTCGCGCGGCACCGGGCGGGCTCCTGGGGGACGGAGCGCAACCACCTGCTCGCCTGGGTGCTGTCCACCGGGGCCGCGCGGCGGCACTACCCGCGCACGGCGCTGGTCACCGACTCGGCGGGGGCGCGGATGCTGGTGGACGGGCTGGGGCTGGAGTTCGACTCGGTCTCCACCTCGCTGGACGCCCTGGCCGGGCACGACCCGTCGTGGTGGGCGCTGGGCAAGCTGTTCGCGCACCGGGAGCAGGCGGAGCCCTTCGTCCACCTGGACACGGACGTGTTCCTGTGGAAGCGGCTCCCCTCTCGGCTGGAAGCGGCCCCGGTGTTCGCGCAGAACCCGGAAGTCGTGCAGCCGGAGCGCTTCCCCTACCGCACGGCGCTGCTGGACGCGGCGGTGGACGGCGGCGGCGGGTGGCTCCCGGCGGAGTGGCGCGGCTACGCGGGGCCGGCGCGCACGGCGGCGTGCTGCGGGATCGTGGGCGGGGCGGACGTGGACTTCATCCGCTGGTACGCGGCGCTTGCCGTGCGCATGCTGGAGCACCCGGCCAACCGCGCGGCGCTGCGGGGCCTGGCGGACGCGGACCAGCACATGGTCTCGCTGGAGCAGTACCTCCTCGCCGCCTGCGTGGAGCACCACCGGGAGCGCGCGGGGTCGCCGTTCCGCGGGGTGCGGCTGGAATACCTGTTCCCCTCGTGGGAGGCGGCCGCGGACGAGCGCAACGCCGCCGAGGCCGGGTTCACGCACCTGATGTGCGACGCCAAGCGCGAGCCGGGGATCGTCGCCCGCATCGAGCGGCGGGTCAGGACGGAGCACCCGGCGGCGTACGAGCGGTGCCTGCGGTACCTGGGCGCGCGGGAGGTCGCCGCCGCGGCCTGAGGCATGTCGGACGGACGGGGTTTCGGTCGATTGCGGGACGTAGACGGTCAGCTGGATGTGGGATGGAAGGCAGCACCTTTCGCGGGTCCCTCGTGGATCCCGGAAGGCCGGCTGCGGTACGGGCGACCGGCCCGGAGCGGGCGCAGCGCGGCGGGGCCGCGGGAGGGAACGGAGGCGGCGGGAACGGGAGCGGCTCGCAGTTCGAGCACGGCCACCCACCCCCGCCCGAGGACCCGAACCGGCAACGACGTGGCGGCTCGCCGAGGGGGTCTCCGAGGGGATCACCCCGAGCGTAGGCGAGGGGCAGCACCGGGCGGGACACGGGCACCGGGCGAGCGGAGTGGCAGGACGGCCTGACGGCAGCATCCACGACCGGCACAGTTCCGGGAGTGGGACGGGCGAACCGGCAGGGACCACCGTCCATCGCACACCGAGCTTTCCACGGACCCGGGAGCCGCGTCGGAAGGCGGGCAGAACCGGCATTGCCACCGGAAGCGGCGGTGCGTCCTACGGCCCACGGGGTCGAGGGGGCGGGCCAAGCGTCTCCGGGGGACCGACGCCGGGAGCGGCATTCGCCGACGGGCGCGGACTCATGTTCCGTGCGGTGCGCGCACCGCAGCCGTCACCGGGGGGTGGCTCTCAGAGAGGGGGCGCCGGGAGCGCCGAGCCCGCGGGGAGATCCGTGGGGGAGGAGGAGCAACCGGACGGGATGACCCGGCACGGAGCCGGGACGTACCCCCGCGGCGCAAGCCGCGGGGGCGTTTGCTTTTAGGTGAGGAAGGATTCAAAAGGTGCCGCTACAATATGACGGCCTCACTGCTTTCTTTGCTTCAGGTATTTTTTACCTACACGACCCATCTGCTCCAACATAGTGACAGTACTATCGCGATGCAGTTTAGTTGCCATACGCAATCTCGGGATGGAAGCAATACGTCTCGCAAGTTCTTCCTCCGAAAAGATGCTTTTCGCATGAAACGCTACCAATGTCACAGCAAACGGAGTGCGCAGATCTGTAACTTTCTTACGCTCGCGCACGATCTTGATTTGTTGGTCTGTAAGTACAGGTGCCCACGCATCTCGTTGCATGCCATAAGCTGTAGAGAGAGCAAACGCAGCCATCCGGGTCACGAGAGGATGGAAAGATCCTAGCCATAGTCCGGTGAGACGGTTCAGCACGGTCGGATCAGCAGACCATGCAAGCCTCTCGTCGCGGTATCGGGGCAAAGCCCACGCCCAAGCTGCAGCTGAACTTACGGCAACATCCTCTTGGAACAGGTGAGTCTCCACAATTGCCTGCAAAGGAAGAGCCCATTCGACTTCGTAAAGATTTTCCCATCTGTGCATATAGAGTCCTACCCAAGTAAACAATCCCCGCGTGACTTCCTCCACATCATTACTGCTAAGCATCCCTTGCAGTTTGGCTTGACCTTCGGTACTCAGCCAAAACGCGATTGTATGCCTTCGAAATGACATTTCAGCAAACGAGCTATAAACCCACGTATCTTCCGGCCACTGCATTGAGCGATACAGCAACCATACTTGGTGTAGCAATTCTGCACCATATGGACCCCGCATTAGCGCATCCCACCCGTGTTCAGACTCACATCCTTGTGCAAAGAACGCTATCAACTGCAACGCAGACGTAAGTGTTTCCGGGGTGGGTTCTGCTTCCTCCACTAAGCACTGTATGAGAAGTGAGATGGGGAGAGGCATCACGTCAGCAAAATCCTCCAAAAGGTCGTGCTCACCACCGACTTCAACTAGCTGGCGGAGTTTGGTTCCTTCGTCAACAAGGGCAGCAATAAGTGGCTCCGCCTGCTTTCTTGCCAGCACAGCGGCCATCGGGATTACTTCCTTCCACTCTTCAGCAGAGAGCCGAGAGGCAAGCGGCGCTAGGACTGTGTCACTCCTCTCATAACCTTTATAGTGTCCCTCTACAATGGCTACTCCAGAGAGATATTCTTGAAACGTTAAGTGTCGAAATTGATAGAATGGTACAGCTTGGTTGTTCTCGACCTGATACCCGGCCTCAATTAGGAGGCTGGATCTTAATTCCACACGTTTGAGGAACGCGTCAGGGTGATCTTTGGCGTAACGACGAATGTGAGGTACACTCTCACGCGCCTCTTCAAGCAAGCTCAACAGTTCCCTTTCGGTTGCCGTTTGTTGGCCGGCTCTCATGAGCTCAAATGCTACATACGCGAGCTGCGGTACCGCTTCTTTAGGATTGAGTGGAGCATGCCCTTTGATGTTCCAAGTGTCGAGTAACACCTCGACTGCCCGGCTATAGAGACTCACACGATCAGGGGGTAATCGTCCCGCCCCATGCTTCACAACTAAGAGCATAGTTAGTAGGAGCGGAGTCTCCGCTAAACGATGTAGGGAGTCGTTTCGTAGGAGGTGTTCCGCTACTTCTCTAGCTTCAGCTACAGACTCTGGCGAGTCACCGCTCATTAAACGGTGCCAGTGATCACATAACGCAGTGATAGCATCCTCCGCTAATGGAGCAACGCGCCAACGTTGACAGAAGCGTGCTAATGCTGGGGCAACTAAGTTGAACCCAGCCTCCCTGCTGGTGACGACTAATCGTGTCCGTTTGTATTCATCAATAAAGCTTTCTAAGTGATCTACAAATGTACAGCGTAGAGCGTCATCATGGATTTCGTCAAGCCCGTCCACCAGCAACAAAACGCGGCCTTTCTTGAACAACGGAAGCAAAGCCTCTGCTAAACCGGATAGCGACGCATGTCCGGTGATGTCCGGTAGGCTTCGGAGAAGCGTTAAAATTGGACGGTGGATGTGCTCGCGCCACTCACGGCAGCGAATGAGAACAGGCGTGAGATCCATGTCCGGCAAACCGTCAGCACTCGCCTGGCGGCGGGCGGGGTCTGCATATGCAACGGCCAGTCGCTTAAGGAGCAGTGTCTTACCTCCCCCAGGAAGAGCCAACAATGCGAGTCGAGAATGCTTCCCAAAGACGCTACCAAACTCACGGGGCTTCGCGTTTTTTTCCCTCCAGCGACGGAGTTTTTCCTCACGCTGGGGATCGCTCTCGGAAATATCAGGCGGGCTTGGCACAACATCTAGGGGAACGAATAGACGCTCAAGGTCGAACCGCCGCTGTGCGGTATCCATATCTGCGCGCACACCTTCGATTGTCATCTGCCCACAGTCTTTAAGCAGGAATGCGCGGTAATCTCGCAGTAGCCGCTCATGTTCGCTGGACGAACCCGGCGCTTTCGGTAAACCGCTCTTCTTAGTTTTTGTTGCCTTGGGCGTAGTGAAATGAGCAGTGATGAATGGCGCGAGATCCGCGTGGTGTTCTCCGTAGCTAATCGGCTCAACAAAACCATGCCATGTCACGTCAGCATGGCGCTCCGCCATTTCGCCGTCACTCACGAGAGCATAGTGCTGTGGGGCAGCGGTTTTCATTTTTTCTCTCAGCCATCTGATTAGTGCTGAGAAGTTTGGATCAGCAAAGGTATTGCCACATCCAATGAATAGAAGTCGCTGAAACGAGGCGAGATTACGTTGGATTAGATCACGTACGTCGTTACCAAGTGTGGTCTCATAGTCGCGAATACCGAGAATGCACGACTCAGGAAGATCCCACGACCCGTGAAGATGTAGGATACCCTGAATCTCGCGCCGCATCCATGCGGCTACTTTGCCAGTTTCGCCAATGTTGATCGAGGGAAGTCCGGTTACCCGCTCCAAAAGCGGATCGTAGTTCAGCGTACACAGTGGAACGCCTGCGGAGACCAACCCAAGAATAGCGCTCCCCATAGTGTGGTTAGTCGGCCGAACATGCGAGAACACGTTCTCAAGCCAGCGGGCATAAAGGTCTCCCCGCGGAGCTTCCAGCTTACGCCCTACGAACTCCGCCGCTGCAAGAAGGTCGTCCAGATCAGTTGAGTCAAGCTGTGTTTTCCAAGCCTCCGCCTGTGCGGCGGTAAGTCTTCCCTTCTTAACGCCATGAGCGAAGCCATCCTGAATGAGTCCCTTCCAGGAGAGCGATGGAATCGTACCATTGGTGAGTGCCAAACTGACGCCTGTGCCGATGAAAGCGACGAGTTCACCACGACGAGCCGAGTCTGTAACCCGCATGATTGGCTCTCCAATCGCCGCAGCTTGCGGGACGTTCTTAGAGGTGTTCTTGCTTTGGGATCTTGGCATAACTCGAAAAGACTTGGGGGGCCAGTTTTTAAGGTTTTTGGAGTTCAGACTTTGGCGCTTACATGCAAGGACGGATGCTCTGCTGCGGAAAGAGGAACCAACTACTGCGCCGACATTCAGTATGCTATGGGTACCCAGGCCTGGCAACTCCCCGCCCAGCAGTATTGTTGCCTGCGGCACGGGGGCTAGTCACCTCACCCGCAGGGAACGGAAGGTCTGTCACCGCAGCCGGGCGCGAGCCTTCGCGAACACCTCGGATGCCGGGACCGCCTGCACCGCACCGGAGCGATACTCGTCCACACGACGGCGGATCTCCTCCTCCCACGCACGCTCGACCTCGGCGGGATCCTCGTCCTCACCGTCCAGGCTTGCGATGAGCCGATGGGCGAGCAGCGCCCGCTCGCGCGGAGGCAGCTCCAGCGCCTCGGCTTCCACTTTCTCCAGGGGCACGCTCATGCTCTCACTCTCCTGTACAGGAAACAGGTCTCAAAGCTAATACGGGCTCCCGGGGAACGCCCGGATTTTCCGCTCACGCCACCACCGTCCGCTCCGCCAGGTAGTCGCGCAGCTGCCGCTCGTGGTCGTGGGCGAAGTAGCCGAACGGGAGCTGCTCCACCGGGAACGCCTGGATGTCGCTGACCTCCAGCGGGTCCTGCACCTCCGGCTCCCCCTCCACCTCGGCCACCACCGTGATGTTGACGGAGTGCGCCCGCGGGTCCCGCTCCGGCGAGGAGTACACCCCCAGCAGCCGGCGCACGGCCACGATGCGCAGCCCCGTCTCCTCCTCCAGCTCGCGCCCGGCGGTGGTGGCGACGTCCTCGCCCCAGTCCATGATCCCGCCGGGGAGCCCCCACAGGTCGTTGTCCACCCGGCGCACCAGCACGATCCGCCCGTCCGCCAGCAGCGGGATCACGGACACGCTGGGCACCGGGTGCTTGAGCAGCAGGCGCATGGCCGCGCGCAGGTGGCGCCAGAGCTGCTTGCGGCGCTTGGAGCGCCTGCGCCGGTCGTGGAGTCGAACCGTCACGATCGCCTGCCTGTCGAGGTGAGCTCCCGCTTCCGCCCGCGGGGCCGGGCCCGGCGGGCGGCCCGCAGCGCCGCCCGCGCCCCGGCGAGGGTGCCGGCCATCTCCGCGCGGCCGTCCTCGCCCACGTCCTCCCCGCCGAAGCGGGCACGCAGGTACAGGTCCACCAGCCGCGCGGCGTCCTCCGCCCCGGGCGCGCCGCGCGCCCGCAGGTCCTCCGCGAAGTCCAGCGGCCCGCCCGCGCCCTCCTCCGCGTACCCCGCGCGGGCGTAGGCGCGCCGCAGCGCCAGGTACGCGCGCGACTCCGCGGCCAGGCTGCGCCGGCGCAGGCGGCCGCCGCGCAGCAGCAGCCACGCCCGCACCGCGG
>JBFMFL010000081.1:0-24922 GCA_040752145.1 Gemmatimonadota bacterium | reverse complement strand
TCGCTTGCGGGGGAAGGGGGCCGGGGGGATGGGGGGTGCCGTTGCAGTGCTCCCCTCCCCCTTGCGGGGAGGGGCCGGGGGAGGGGGTCGCCGTTGCCGTTCAGCGTACTTCGTACTCCGTACTGCTGTTCACTCTCGCACTCCCGCACTTTCGCACTCCCGCACTGCAGTTCAGAACGACGGCAGCTCCAGGCCCAGGCGCAGCGTGGGGTCCAGGTCGCCGGCGGGGTCGATGAACAGCTCGGCGCTGGCGAAGGAGAAGGCGAGGCCGGCGCCCAGGTTCTGCTCCCACAGGGGCATGGGGCCGCCGGTGGTCCAGGCCGCGCCGGCGACGTGGGTGAAGCGCAGCGACGGCGGGCCGACGACGGGGAGGGCGAGCCGCTGGGGGAGCGGGATCGCGTAGGTGGACTGCACGAACGCCAGGTGGTCCCCGGAGAAAGCGCCGGCCGGGAAGGTGGGGAGCGTGGGCGCGCCGCCCAGCAGCGTGCGGCGCTGGCGGAGCGCCGGCTCGCCGCCCAGGGTGCCCATGGCGCGGAAGCGGACCCCGATCCGGTGCAGGTAGAGCGCCTGCATGGCCCACAGGCCGTCCACCGTCCACTGCGTGAAGTCTGCCCCGTCGCCCAGGGGGAGGGCGCGCTCCACGGCGGCGTCGCCGGCGAACTCGGTGGTGGAGCCCTGCCAGCGGAAGCCGGCGCCCAGCGTCGCGGAGGCCCACTCCAGCTCGTCCACCGGCGGGTTCTCGCGGTCGAAGTCGTCGAACAGCGCCCAGGGGTCGCGGTTGCGCAGGGAGCGGTCGCGCATCGCCATGAGGGTGACGCGTGGCTCGAAGGCGTACTCCCCCGCGATGATCGCCTCCGGGTGCGGGCGGGAGAGCGTCACCACCGCGCGGTCCGACTCCCAGTAGTCGCGGTAGTCGTTGGCGAACACCAGCGAGCCCAGGGTGTTCGCCAGGTCGCCGCGGGCCCACGCGTCGTTGGTGAGGGTGGCGCGCTCCGCCCGGGCGTCCAGGCGCCAGCGCCCCAGCGGCGTGGAGCCCGACACGCCCCCGCCGAAGGAGCCGCGCGCGGTGCGGTACGAGACCCAGGCGTCCACCCGCGGCCCCCCGGCCTCGCCGGTGAACAGGAGGGAGGGGCCGATGGCGACGGTCAGGCCGTTGACCCGGTCGTAGGTGGGGAGGCGGAAGCCGAACGGCTTGAAGGCGGGGCCCCGCTCCGGGAGGGCGACCTGGACGCGGGCGCCGATGGTGTCGAACTCCACGCCCACCCGCAGCTCCGGCTCGGCCTCCACCACCTCGCCCACCTGCGCCAGCCCGGACGGGTACACCTCGCCGCCCAGGTTCACGATTGGCCCGACCACGCGGGCCCCCGGCCGGATGAACAGGACGCCGCCGAACACGGCGACGCGCCCCTCCACCGTCCCCTCCAGCCGCACGTCGGCGTCCACCACCACCAGGTCGCCCGCGGTGCGGAAGCTGGCGGGGAGGACGGTGTCGCGGTCCATGCGCAGGTAGTTGCCCGCCGCCAGCACCTCCCGCGCGATCCTCACGGCGCGGCTGTCCGCGGCCCCCTCCACGCGGACGCCCTGGGCGCGCAGCGGGAGCGCGAGCGCGCACAGGGCGAGGGCGGCGAGGAGCGGGCGGAGCCGCGAGGGGCTCATCGGTCGAGGAAGTTGCGGAGGAGGGCGTGCCCGTGCTCGCTGGCGATGGACTCCGGGTGGAACTGCACGCCCCACACCGGGTGCTCGCGGTGGCGGACGGCCTGGATCTCGGTCTCGCTCCCCGGCTCGTCGGTGGTGGCCAGCACCTCCAGCTCCACCGGCAGCGTGGACGGCTCGATCACCAGCGAGTGGTAGCGCGCCACCGTCAGCGGCGACGGCAGCCCCCGGAAGATCCCCTCGCCGGTGTGGCGGATGGGCGAGGTCTTGCCGTGCATGACCCGCTGCGCCCTCACCACGTCGCCGCCGTACGCCGCGCCGATGGACTGGTGCCCCAGGCACACCCCCAGGATGGGCGTGCTCGGCCCCAGCCGCCGGATCACGTCCACCGACACGCCCGCCTCCGCCGGGGTGCAGGGCCCCGGCGAGACGACGATGCGCTCCGGCGCCAGCGCCTCGATCTCCTCCACGGACAGCTCGTCGTTGCGCCGCACTACGGGATCAGCGCCCAGCTCGCCCAGGTACTGCACCAGATTCCAGGTGAAGCTGTCGTAGTTATCTATAACCAGGATCACGGGATGTCCGAGTTGCTTGATGTGACTTCGAGGGCTGCGACGCGCCCCTACCTGTCGTCCGACGCGGCCGGAAGCAGAGCCTCGACGCTCGTGACGAGTCGCGGGACGTCCTCGTGCACTGCATCCCAGAGCGCCTGAAGGTCCACGCGGTCGTACTGATGGACGACGACATTGCGGAGACCGACGATCTGCCGCCAGGGAATCTCGGGGTGCTGCGAGCGCAGAGCCGAAGAGATCCTTGCGGCGGCCTCCCCAAGCACCGTGAACTGGCGAATCAAGGCATCCGTCAGCACCTCGTCGTCTTGCAGGGCTTCGAGACTCTTTCCAGCCGAGTAGCGGACAATCTTCCGCAGGGCCCTGCTCATGTCCCACAGACTCGCGCCGTCCCGCTCCTCAGGCGGCATACACAACCCTGTGATGAGCGAGGATGTGGTGGCGGCGGAACGGGTTGTCGATCAGGTCCTTCTGGACCAGGTCGACCTCGCGGCCGAAGACCTCCTTAAGTTCGTCGCGCATGTCCACGAGGTCGAATAGCGAGTGGCGTGCGCCGGCTTCAAACGTCACGAGCACGTCGACGTCGCTGTCCGGCCGAAAGTCGTCGCGGAGGACGGACCCGAACAGAGCGAACTCGCGGATCTTCCACTTCCGGCAGAAGGCCTCGATCCGCTCCGCGGGGACTTCGATGTTCATGGCCGTTCTCGCAGTTCGCAGTTCCCGCAGTACCCCTCAAATCTTCTGCGGAGGGAGACTCGCACAGCGGTATCGTGCGAGGCTCACGGAGCCGGAGCGGAGACACCGGGGCAGTTTCCGGTGGCTCCGCGACCCGCGCAGGAGACCGGCAGCAGTACCGCCGGGCTCCGGAGCGGCCCCACGCCGAGATCCATCCGAAGCACTCATGAACGCGGATGGAAGCTCCGGAACGTCTCGGCCAGGTAGCGGCGGTCCACGTGCGTGTACACCTGCGTGGTGGAGATGTCCGCGTGCCCCAGCATCTCCTGCACGGCCACCAGGTCCGCGCCGCCCTCCAGCAGGTGCGTGGCGAACGAGTGCCGCAGCGTGTGCGGCGAGACGTGCTTCCCGATCCCGGCCGCCTCCACGTGCTGGCGGAGGATCTTCCATACCCCCATGCGGCTGAGCGGCGTTCCGCGGGCGTTCAGGAACACGCGCCCCTCGCCGCTCCCCTTCTCCAGCCGCGGCCGCGTCTCGCGCAGGTAGATGGCGAGCGCGCCGATGGCCCGCCGCCCGACGGGGACCAGCCGCTCCTTGCCGCCCTTGCCGTACACCAGCGCGAACTCGTCCTGGAGCGCCAGGTTGCGCACCTGCAGGTCGATCAGCTCGGAGACGCGCACCCCGCTGGCGTAGGCGAACTCCAGCATGGCCCGGTCGCGCCAGGCGAGCGGCTGCGACAGGTCGGGTGCCTCCAGCAGCTTCTCGATCTCGGCGACGCTGAGCACGTCGGGGAGCGTCTTCCAGCCGCGCGGCGGCTCGATGCGCTCGCTGGGGTCGGCGACCACCAGGTTCTCCGCCAGCAGGAAGCCGAAGTACGTCCGCACCGCCGACACGTTGCGGGCGATGCTGGTCGGCGCCAGCCCCACGTCCTTGAGCATCAGCACGAAGGCGCGCAGGTCCTGCGTGGTCACCGCAGCCGGGGTGATGCGGTCCAGCGTGCGCGAGAACGACGCCAGCCGGACGACGTCGTGCTCGTACGCCTGCACCGTCAGGTCGGAGAGCCCGCGCTCGAAGCGCAGGTGGTCCACGAAGCGCGCGACCTGGAACTCGCGGCGGATGTCCTCGGTGCTCACTTCTCCACGCCCGGGCGGTCGCGGCTGCGCCACCAGAGCCACGCCACCCCCGCGGCCAGCAGCAGCGCCGCCAGGTAGATCCAGCGCCCCAGCGACTCCAGCCCGGCGCGGATCGCCTCCCAGTTCTCCCCGGCGGTGGCGCCCGCGTACACCACGATGCCGTACCAGAGGCCGGACGCGACCAGGATGGGGACGGCGGCCTTGACCGGGGCGATCCCGCTCATCCCGGCGAAGGCGGGGACCACGGCCCGGAACATGGGGAGGAAGCGGCTGACGAAGATCACCACCGTCCCCCGCCGCCGGTAGAAGGCGTCCAGCTTCTGCAGCTGCTGCGGCTGGAGGACGAGGCGGCCCACGCGCGTGTCGAAGAAGCGCTCCCCGTAGCGCCGGCCGATCCAGTACACCAGCAGCGCCCCCGCCACGTTGGCGAGCCACACCACCAGGAACACGATCCAGGGGCTCGCGGCGCCGTTCCCCGCCAGGAAACCCCCGAAGAGGGCGACCACGTCCGCGGGGACCGGCGGGAACACGTTCTCCACGGCCGCGAACAGGCCGACGACCACGTACACCAGCAGCTCCGGGAGCTGCGTCATCCGCTGGAGCAGCGCGTCGATCGCGTCACCCACGGCGCGCCCTCCCGCCCGGCAGCGATCCCGGCATCAGTCCGCCGCCCGCTCGCGCGCCAGGAAGGCGTCCATCGCCTCCATGCGGTCCACCAGCGCCACGGCGTACACGGCGATCCCCTCGCCCCGCCCGACCCACCCCATCCCCTCGTTGGTCTTTCCCTTCACCGACACCCTGTCCGGCGCGATCCCCAGCGTCGCCGCCAGCCGCTCGCGCATGGCGTCCGCGTGCGGCCCGATCCTGGGCGCCTCGGCGACCACGGTGACGTCCACGTTCACCGGCTGGTAGTTCCGCCCCTCCAGCAGCCGCACCACCCGGGCGAGCAGCTGCATGGAGTCGGCGTCCTTCCACTGCGGGTCGGACGGCGGGAAGTGGCGCCCGATGTCGCCCAGCCCGGTGGCGCCCAGCAGCGCGTCGGTGACGGCGTGCGCCACCGCGTCGGCGTCGGAGTGCCCGTCCAGCCCCCGCTCCGACGGGATCTCCACCCCGCCCAGGATCAGCTTGCGCCCGGCGGCGAAGCGATGGGAGTCGTACCCGTTGCCGATCCGCATTCCCCCGTCCGTTGTGGTTGGTCGTCCGCCCCCGTGCAGGGCGCCGCGGCCGCGCGGCGAGCAACAATAATGCCCCCCGAAAGCCCGTAGCAACCACGCGCATCGGAATGGAGTCCGCTTGCGTGCCGGCGGTGCGGCTCCGATCATGACGCCGGGACGTCCGGAACGGAGCCGCGAGGGAGGGAGGATGAGCGAGCGCGTGGTGATCGTGGGCGGCGGGATCGGCGGGCTGGTCCTCGCCATCGCGCTGCGGCAGCGGGGGATCGAGGCGCCGGTGTACGAGGCCGCGCCGGAGCTGCGCGCGGCCGGCGCGGGGATCTGGGTGCCGCCGAACGCCATGCAGGTGCTCGCGCGGCTGGGGCTGGCGGAGGCGGTCGCGGCCGGGGGGGCGCGGCTGGAGCGCGCGGAGCTGCGCGACTTCCGCGCCGGCCTCCTCCAGTCCGCCGACGTGGGCGAGTCGGCGCGCCGCTTCGGCTGGCCCACGGTGGCGATCCACCGCGGACGCCTGCAGCGCGTGCTGCTGGACCACCTCGGCGCGGACGCGGTGCAGGTCGGGCGGGAGTGCCGGGAGGCGGTCACGTCGGGCGACGCCGCAGTGGTGCGGTTCGCGGACGGCGGCGAGGTGGAGGCGGGGGTGGTGGTCGGCGCGGACGGCGCGCACTCGCGGGTGCGGGAGGCGGTCGCGCCCGGGGCGCGGCTCCGCTACTCGGGGCAGAGCTCGTACCGCGCTGTGGCGCCGTTCCGCCTGCCGGACGGCTTCGCGGGGGTGGGGTGGGAGGTGTGGGGCCCGGGACGGCGCTTCGGCTTCTCGGCCGTCGCGGAGGGCGAGGTGTACTGGTACGCCACGCTCGACGCCCCCGCGGGGGAGCGGGACGCCTCGCCCGCGGAGACCCGCCGGCGGCTGGACGCCATGGCGGCGCCCTTCCCCGCCCCGGTCCCGGAGCTGGTCGCGGCCACGGACGCGGAGCGGATGCTCCGCACCGACATGTACGACCTCCCCGCGATTCCCTCCTGGCACCGCGGCGGGGTCGTGCTGCTGGGCGACGCCGCGCACGCTACGACGCCCAACCTGGGCCAGGGCGGCGCCCAGGCCATCGAGGACGCCTGGGTGCTCGCGGACCGGCTCGCCACGCATGCGCGCCCGGAGGACGCCTTCGCCACCTACCAGGGCATCCGCGAGCGCAAGGCGCGGATGGTGGTGGACACGTCGCGCCGGCTTGGCGGCATCGTCCACTTCTCGAACCCGCTCGCGCGCGGGCTGCGCAACGCGGCGCTGCGTCTCACGCCCGCCTCCCTCGCGCGGAAGCAGGTGGAGGCGCTGTACACGCTGAACTACTGACCGCCCAGGAAAATACAGCGGGGCAGACCGTGAAGCCGGCCCGCCCCGTCGGCCGGTTCGGCGAAAAGGTCAGCGGTTTCGCAGCGCATCCCGTATCCAGCCGTCCCATTCATCCGCGGAGATGGCGCCGCTGAACATCCGCCCGTTCACGATGAAGGTGGGCGTTCCGCGCGTCCCCAGCCTCGCCGCGAGCTGCGCGTCGCGCTCGATGCGCGGGGCCGTCCTCTCGCTCTCGACGCACGCCCGGAACATGCCGACGTCGCCGACGCCGGCTTCCTGCGCGAACCGCTCCCACGGCTTGATGCCGATGGAGTCCTGCTGCAGGAAGAGCAGATCGTGGTATGGCTCGAAGGCGCCCTGCTCGGCCGCGCACTCGGAGGCGAGGGCCGCGCGACGCGCGTACCTGTGTCCGGAAAGCGGGAAGTGGCGGTACACCACCGCGACCTGGTCCCCGTACTTTCTGCGGACGGCCTGCAGCGAGAGGTGGGCCCGTGCGCAGAACGGGCACTGGAAGTCGGAAAGCTCGACGATCCGGACCGGCGCGTCGGGGCGCCCCAGCACGTTCCCCTCGCGGGCGAGCGCCCGCCACCCCTCCACCTCGCGAATCCTCCCGCCGTTCGAACCCGTGGGCGTGAGCAGCTGGTTCCGGACCGCGAGCCCCGCCACCAGGATCGCACAGGCCGCCATGAGAACGGTCAGCCCGTTCGCCAGGCGGTCCATCAGCGCCGTGCCAGCTTCGCCGGCCCTGCCTCCCCCAGCGGGTATTCGATCACCTGCGGGTGCGGGTCGTGGAGGAGGGCGTAGAGGCGATCGCCCGCCGCATCGACCGCGATCCGCATCGCCCCGGCGTCGAGCCGCACCGCCCCGAGGAAGCGCCCCTGCCAGTCGAAGAAGTGGACCTGGTCCCCGAGGTGAGCCCGGTCGTCCGGCCCTGCCTCGAACCGGCGCCCGGAGTAGAGGCCGAGGACGCGGTCGGCCGTCACCGCCACGTCCACGTAGCCGAACCGGAACCCCGGCCCGCGCACCATGTTGACGCCGTCCCTGGCGGCCGAGAAGTCGGGCTCGAACGCTTCCGGTACCTGCATGCGGCCGATCAGGCCGCCGTCGCGGCCGTAGACCTCCAGCCGGCCTGCGTAGCGGCTGGCGAGCACGAACAGCGGGCGCTGCGGGTGAACCGCGATGTACCCGCCGTACGCCTGCTGGCGAACCAGCGGCGGGATCCGCTCCGGTCCCGGAGGCGGAGCGCCCACCGACCGGTGGCGGGCGCCGTCGGGAGCGAAGAGCGCGAACCTGCCCTCTCCCGGTGTGGTCATGGGGTCCAGGGCCACCAGGGTGCTGTCGTCCAGCCAGCGGGGCGTCTCGAAGACGAAGGGAGGCGAGAGCGTCACGGCATCGCCGGAGGGGCGAGGAGTCCTCCCCTGCGCGAAGGCGTCGAGCTCGTACGGCGTCAGCCGCGAGGTGCGTGAATCGAACACCCAGAATTCGCCGGGGTGTCCGGGGCGTGAGAAGGCGTCGAGCGGATCCGTGAATTCTCCGGGCCCGGACCCCTCGCGTCCGGTGGACGCGATCCGGTGACCCTCCGCATCGAACACCTGGACGGCGGCGTCCGTGGCCATGTCCTGGACGACGAGCTTCCCCCCCATCGCCAGGACGGCCATGGGGAGGCCGAGCGCGAGCGTGTCCGTGAGCGGCCGCCCCCGGAGAGCCGCATGCTCTCCGGGGGCCGCCCGCTCACCGGGTCTGGCTCCCGGGTCGGCACCGCAGCCGGCGAGCCCCGCCGCGAGGAGCAAAGAGGCGCAGCCGAACCACGGCACTCTCCGGTCGCGAGGGGTGGGTGCGGGGAGCCGGGCCGGGTCCTGCGCGAGCCGTCTCAGCACTTGCCGTCCGAATAGTAGGCGTTCGGGATCCTCAGGAATGCGCCCTGTGCAATGACGACGCACGTCGAGCCGGTGGCCTGGCAGCAGGTTCCCCCTTCGTCCGCCAGAGCCTCGGCGGGCGCGATGGCGAGAGGCGCGGCGGCGACGATCACCGCGAGAGAAATCCCGTTGATCAAAAGTCGTCTCTTCATGGCGCCCCTCGCTGCCGGGAGTGGAGGAGATGGATTCCGGACGTGTGGCATGGTAGAGCCGGACCATGCGACGCGCAAGAAAACATTTGCGCAAGAGGAGCGGCGGGGCTTCCTGCGGGCGTTCGGTTGAAGCTGCGCCTGGACCGGACCGCCGTTGCTTCGCCCTGGCCCGGCGCAGAAGGGGGGCGCACCGGCCATGCCGATGCGCCCCCGCATGCCCTCCCGTTCCGGCGCGAGGTCAGGCCTCGAACCGCCGGATCGCAAGGCAGACGTTGTGGCCGCCGAAGCCGAACGAGTTGCTGAGCGCCAGCCGCACCGGCCGCTCGACCTTCCCCTGCGTCCCGTAGTCCAGGTCGCAGTCCGGGTCGGGCGTGGTGTAGTTGATGGTGGGCGGGATGACGCCGTCGCGGCACGCCAGCGCCGAGATCACCGCCTCCAGCCCGCCCGCCGCGCCCAGCGTGTGCCCGGTCATGGACTTGGTGGAGCCCACGACGATCTGCCGGGCGCGCTCGCCGAGCGCCGTCTTGATCGCCATGGTCTCGTTGCGGTCGTTCGCGGGCGTGGAGGTGCCGTGGGCGTTGACGTAGTCCACGTCGTCCGGCGTGGCGCCCGCGTCGCGCAGGGCGATGCGCATGGCCCGGACGGCGCCCTCGCCGCCCTCCGCCGGGGCGGTGATGTGGTACGCGTCCGCCGTCTGCCCGTAGCCGGCCACCTCGGCGATGATGGTGGCGCCGCGGGCGCGCGCGTGCTCCAGCTCCTCCAGCACCAGGATGCCGGCGCCCTCGCCCAGCACGAAGCCGTCGCGCTCCCCGTCGAAGGGGCGGCTGGCCGTCTCGGGTGAGTCGTTGCGCGTGGAGAGCGCCGTCATGTTGGCGAAGCCCGCCACCGCCATGCGCGACACCGCCGCCTCCGTGCCGCCGCAGATCATCACGTCCGCCTCGCCGTGGCGGATGGCCTGCATGCCGTTCCCCACCGCGTGCGCCCCCGACGCGCAGGCCGAGACGGTGCAGTAGTTGGGGCCCTTGGCGCCGAAGCGGATGGAGACCAGCCCCGCCGCGATGTCCGAGATGAACATGGGGACGAAGAAGGGCGACACCCGGCCGGGCCCGCGTCCCAGGAGCTTCTCCGTCTGCTCCTCGAAGGTCTCCATCCCGCCGATGCCGCTCCCGATGATCACGCCCACCCGCTCCGGGTCCACCCCGCCGAGCGCGTCCTCCAGACCCGCCTCGCGCACGGCCTGCACCGACGCCGCGATGGCCAGCTGGGTGAAGCGGTCGGTGCGCTTGACCTCCTTGCGGTCGATGTACTCCCCGGGATCGAAGTCCTTGACCTCGCACGCGAAGCGCACGGGGTAGTCGGACGGGTCGAAGTGGGTGATGGGACCGGCGCCGCTGCGCCCCTCCAGGAGGGCCGCCCAGCTCGACGGGACGTCCAGCCCGACGGGCGACACCAGCCCCGTCCCGGTGATCACGACACGGCGATTCATCAGCCGCTCTCCGTATACGGGTAAAAAGCATTCTGCTGAACGGACCCGTGGATCCGTTCAGCAGTTCTTTTTTCAAACGATGATGCTACGGCGAAGGAAAATCGTGCAGATCAAGGCGCCCGAGGACGGCAACCGAGACGTACTTCATGTACGTCGCAGGGAGCCGCCCGCAGGGCAACGCAGAGCTGCGCGATTTGCCAAGCCGCTGACCGACTAGGACTGGTGGTTCTGGATGTACGAGATCGCGTCGCCGACGGTCTGGAGCTTCTCCGCGTCCTCGTCCGGGATCTCCATCCCGAACTCCTCCTCGAACGCCATCACCAGCTCGACCGTGTCCAGCGAGTCGGCGCCCAGGTCCTCCACGAAGGAAGCCTCGGGGGTGACCTTCTCCGCGTCCACGCCCAGCTCGTTGATGATGATGTCCTTGACCTTCTGCTCGATGTCGGCCATCGCTGTTCTCCTTGGATAGTTGCCGTGAAGCCCTGCCTCGATCATCGGGGCGCCGCCGCCTCCCCGCCCGTAACCAGCCTACATCACCATCCCGCCGTCCACGACCAGCACCTGCCCGGTCATGTACGCGGCACCCGGCCCCGCGAGGAAGCGGACCACCGGCGCGATGTCCTCCGGCCTCCCCAGCCGGCCCAGCGCGATCTGCGACGAGAGCGCCTCGCGGGCGGCCTCGGGGAGGTCCGACGTCATGTCGGTCTCGATATATCCCGGCGCGACCGCGTTGACAAGGACCCCGCGCGAGGCGAGCTCCTTGGCGACCGACTTGGTCAGCCCGATCAGCCCCGCCTTGGAGGCGGCGTAGTTGGCCTGCCCCTTGTTGCCGGTGATCCCCACCACGCTGCTGATGTTGACCACCCGGCCGGCGCGGCGCTTCATCATCCCGCGCGACGCCGCGCGGATGGTGTTGAAGGCGCCGCGCAGATTGGTGTCCAGCACCGCGTCCCAGTCCTCGTCCTTGATGCGCATGAGGACGTTGTCGCGGGTGACGCCGGCGTTGTTCACCAGCACGTCCAGCCCGCCCAGCTCCTCCTCCACGCGCTTCACCAGGGCGTTCACCGCTTCGGAGTCCGCCACGTCGGCGCCGTAGCCGCGGTGCCCCTCGCCCGGGAGCCCGTCCGCGGCGGCCTGCGCCCGCGCCTCGTCGCGCGCCACCACCGCCACCTTCGCCCCGGCGGAAGCGAGCTCCGTGGCGACCGCAAGACCGATTCCACGGGAGCCGCCCGTCACCAGCGCCACCTGACCCTGTAGCTCCATCATCCCCTCTGCTGAAGGAAGCTCTCGATCGCCTCCGGCGTCCCCAGCGGGACGCCGCGCCCCTCCGCCGCCCGGTCGATGCGCTTGAGCATCCCGGTGAGCACCTTGCCCGGCCCCACCTCCAGGAAGCGCGTCACGCCCAGCTGGAGCATGGTCCTCACCGAGTCCGTCCAGCGCACCGTGGAGGTGAGCTGCTGAACCAGCAGCAGCCTGGCCTCCGCCGCGTCGGACACGGGGGAGGCGGTGACGTTGGAGATCACGGGGAAGGCGGGCGCGCCGAACTCCACCCCGTCCAGGTGGGCGCGGAGCCCTTCCTCGGCCGTCGCCATGAGCGGCGAGTGGAAGGCGCCGGAGACGTTGAGGCCGGTGACCTTCTTGGCGCCGGCGGAGACCAGGAGCGCGCTGGCGCGCTCGACCGCGTCCACGTCGCCGGAGACCACCACCTGGCCGGGCGAGTTGAAGTTGGCGGCCACCACCACGCTGCCCTCGGTGCTCGCCTCGTGGCAGACGCCCTCCACCACGTCGTCGTCCAGCCCCAGCACGGCGGCCATGGTCCCGGGGCGCGCCCGCCCCGACTGGAGCATCAGCTCGCCGCGGCGGCGCACGGTCCTCACGGCGTCGGCGAAGCCCAGGCTGCCGGCGGCGAGGTACGCGCTGAACTCGCCCAGCGAGTGCCCGGCGGCCACGGTCGGCTCCACGCCGGCCTTCCGCAGGACGCGCCAGGCGGCGGCGCTGTGCACCAGGAGCGCGGGCTGCGCGTTGCTGGTGAGCGTCAGCTCGTCCTCCGGGCCCTCCCAGCACAGCCGGGAGAGCGCGAACCCCAGCGCGTCGTCGGCCTCCTCGAAGGCCTCGCGGGCCTCGGGCCAGCGCTCCGCCAGCTCCCTGCCCATCCCCACGGACTGCGACCCCTGCCCGGGGAAGAGCAGCCCGACCCTCTCGTCCGTGCTCACATCCGCACCACGTTGGCGGCCCACGTGAAGCCGGCGCCGAAGGCCACCATCAGCACCAGCGAACCGTCCTGCACCCTGCCCTGCTCCCGCGCCTCGTCCAGCGCCACCGGCACCGAGGCGGAGCTCATGTTGCCGTAGCGGTCCACGTTGACGAACACCTTGTCCATCGGGATCCCGGCGTACTTGGCCGTGGCCTCGATGATCCGGTTGTTGGCCTGGTGGGGGACCAGCAGGTCGATCTCCTCCGAGGTGACGCCGGCGCGCTGCAGCGCCTGCTCGGCGGCCTCGCACATGGACCTGACCGCGGCCTTGAACACCTCGGGGCCCGCCATCTTCACCAGGTGCGACTTCTCGTCCAGCACCGCGAGGTCGAAGGGGATCTTTGCCCCCCCGCCCGGCCGGTAGAGCAGCTCGGCCAGCGTCCCGTCCGACTTCATGAAGCTGGAAAGGATCCCCCGGCCGTCCTCCTCCGCCGGCTGCACCACCGCGGCACCCGCGCCGTCGCCGAAGAGCACGCAGGTGGAGCGGTCGCCCCAGTCCACGATGCTGCTCATGCGCTCGGTGGCGATCACCAGCACGGTCCTGGCCTGGCCGGCGGCGATGTGCGCCTCGGCGAGCGACAGGCCGTAGAGGAAGCCGGAGCAGGCGGTGGCGAAGTCGTACGAGCCGGCGTTGCTCGCGCCCAGCAGCGCCTGCACGTCGCAGGCGGTGGAGGGGAGAAGCCGGTCCGGCGTGGCGGTGGACACCAGGAGCATGTCCACGTCCTTGGCGCCGATCCCGGCGCGCTCCAGCGCCACGCGGGCCGCGGCCGCGCCCATGTCGGCGGCGCCGACGCCGGGGTCGGCCAGACGGCGCTCGCGGATCCCGGTGCGGGTGCGGATCCACTCGTCCGAGGTTTCCACCATCGCCTCGAGATCGGCGTTGGTGACCACGCGGGGCGGGTTGAAGCGCCCGGTGGAGACCACCCGGGCGCGGGGACGACCGCTCGTGACGCTCATTGGCTCAGGGGTGCTTCCGTGCGGCGGGAGAGCTGGCGCTCGATGTGCGAGACCATCTGCCGGTCCACCGCCTGCGCGGCGACGCGGATGGCGTTGCGGATGGCCCGCGGGGGCGAGCCGCCGTGGCAGATGATGGTGACGCCGTTGACCCCCAGCAGGGGGGCGCCGCCGTACTCGGTGTAGTCCAGGGTGTGGAACATCCGCGTGAGGTCCAGTTCCACGTTGGCGTCCGCCATCTCCTGGCGGAGCATCCCCAGCATGAAGCCGGCGACGGACTCGTAGAACTTGAGGAGGACGTTGCCCACGAAGCCGTCGCACACCAGCACGTCGCACTTGCCGCGGATGACGTCGCGCCCCTCGATGTTCCCCACGAAGTTGAGCTCGTCGCCGGCCGCCGCCAGCAGGCGGTGCGCCTCCACGGCGCGCTCGTCGCCCTTTTCCGGCTCCTCGCCGATGTTGAGGAGCCCCACGCGCGGGCTCTCGATCCCCATCAGGTCGCGGGCGTAGATGCTGCCCAGGAAGGCGAACTGGAGGAGCTGCTGCGCGCGGGTGTCCACGTTGGCGCCGCCGTCCACCATCAGGGTGTGCCCCGACGCCGTGGGGAGCACCGTGCCGACGGTGGGGCGGTCCACGCCGGGGAGCACGCCTAGGATCATCACCGACCCCGCCATGGCGGCGCCGGTGGAGCCCGCGCTGATGAAGGCGTCCGCCTCGCCCCGCTTCTGCAGGTTGAGGCCGACCACCATGGACGAGTCCTGCTTGCGCCGGATTGCGTGCGCCGGGGACTCTCCCATCTCGATCCGGCCGCGGGCGTGCACCACGTCGATCCGCTCGCGCGGGGCGTCCGGGTGGCGCGCCAGCTCGGCTTCGATCAGCGCCTCGTCGCCGACCAGGACGATCCGGAAGTCTCCCTCCAGCTCACGCAAAGCTCCGACCGCACCCTCGATCTCCACGGAGGGGGCACGGTCGGAGCCCATCGCGTCGAGCGCGATCCGCATCTGTAGGCGTTCCGCGCGCTTAGAACTCTTCCACTTCGACGCGCTGCTCGTTGCGGTAGTAGCCGCAGTTCGGGCAGACGCGGTGCGGCACGTGCGGGTCGTTGCACTGCGGGCACTTGCCGAAGGTCGGCATGGCGGCCTTGACGTGCGTGCGGCGCTTGCGCTGGCGCTGCTTGGACTGGCGCTTCTTGGGTACGGCCATCGGGAACCCCTCGGGTGGCTATGGGTCAGTCGAACTTGATCGTCTTCAGCGCGTCCCAGGGAGAGTCCTCCTCCTCGGGACCGCAGCCGCACGGCGCCTCGTTCAGGTCGGCGCCGCACCGCGGGCACAGGCCGCGGCACTCCTCGCGGCAAAGGACGTACTGCGGCACGCGCAGCAGGACCTGCTCGCGGACGGCGTCCGTGAGGTCCAGCTCGTCGCCCCGCTCGGGGAGAGGATAGACTTCCCCTTCCATCTCTTCCTCCTCGTCGCTGCGGATCTCGTCGAAGAGGAAGTCCACCGTCTCGTCCAGCGCGTGCTCGGTCTCGGCCAGGCAGCGGCGGCACGGCATGCGCACCCGTCCGCTCACCTTCCCGCGCACGAACACCCCCTCGCCCACGCTGCGGGCCGTGAGGTCCACGTGCAGCGGCCCCACGAACGTCGCCTCCGAGCCCTCCCACATCGGGTGGTCCGGCGGGACGTCGTCCCGGACCCGCACTTCTCCACGCGAAACCGCGCCCAGGCTGAGTTTCAGCATAAACCGGAAAACTATGCGAAAATCCGCGCAGTGTCAAGGAAAGGACCGGCTTTCGTGCGCACGGCCGCGGCGGAGGACCAATCTGACCACGCGCCGGGGAGTTTTCAACCTCGCGCGCCGGAAGGGGCGAAAAAAGAAAACAGAAGTGCGGGAGTGCGGGAGTGCGGGAGTGCGACTGCACCCGACCTCCGGCAGCCCTCCCCCGGAATCGGGGGAGGGTGGCGAGCCGCAAGCGAGCCGGGTGGGGGCCGTCAGTCGTCGTCCGTGAGGAGGATGGAGAGCAGGTACGAGACCACGGAGATCACGATCGAGCCGAGCAGCGCCGGGACGAAGCCGTCCACGTGGAAGCCGTAGCCGAAGGAGTTCGCCAGGACTTCCACCAGCAGCAGCAGCGCGGCGTTGATGACCAGCAGGAACAGCCCCAGGGTCAGCGCGATGATCCCGCACGCCAGGAACTTGAGCAGCGGCCGGACCAGGGCGTTGACCAGCCCCAGGATCAGCGCGACCACCAGCAGGGTCTCGATGCCGCCCTCGGAGCGGATGCCGGGGACCAGCCTGGTGGCGACCCACACGGCGGCGGCGGAGGCGATCCAGCGGAGGAGGAGGTTCACGGTCGGGTGGCGAAGGGGTGGGAAGCGAAAGGGGGACGCGGCGCCCGGCCGCGTCCCCCTCAGTCGTGCGTGGCCGCCGGCTGGCTCAGCGCGCGCCCGGCAGGTCGTCGCCGAAGAAGAAGCGGATCTCCGTGGCCGCGTTCTCGTCCGAGTCGGAGCCGTGTACGGCGTTGCGGCCCTTGGACTCCGCGTACAGCCTGCGGATCGTACCCTCGGCGGCCTCGGCGGGGTCCGTGGCGCCGATGGTCTCGCGGTACTTCGCGACGGCGTTCTCGGCCTCCAGCGCCAGCGGGATGGCGGGGCCGGAGGTCATGAACTCCACCAGTTCCCCGTAGAAGGGGCGCTCGCGGTGCACGGCGTAGAACTCGCCGGCCTGCTCGCTGCTGAGGTGCACCATCTTCATGGCGACGATGCGGAAGCCGGCGCCCTCCAGGTGGGCGATGATCTTGCCGGCGTTGCCGGCCGCGACGGCGTCCGGCTTGATGATGGCGAGCGTGCGTGACATGGCTTTATCGTCCGTTTGAGATCGTTGTGTGTCAGGGGGCCCGGAAGCCGAACAGCTTGCGGAGGATGTCCCCCCGCGTCAGGAAGCCGGTGAGCTTCCCCTCGTGGACCACGGGGAGGCGCTCCACGTCCTTGTTGACCATCACGCTGGCGACCTCGGCCAGCCCCTGGTCCTCGGAGATGCACATCACCGAGCGCGACATGATGTCGCGCACCGTGAGCCCCTCCGGCGAGGCGGCGCCCTGCGGGGGGCCGTCGCCGGGGCGGAGCGCAAGCGGGAGGAGGTGCCGGAGCAGGTCGCGGTCGGTGACCATCCCCAGCACCTCGCGGTCCTCGCCCACCACCGGCACGGCGCGCAGGCGGTGCGTGCTCGCCAGCTCCAGGAGCTCGCGCACCGGGGTGTCCGGCGACACCCGGAACACCCGCGGGCTCATCACGTCCCTCACCAGCAGCCGCGGCTGGATGGCCAGGTCGCGGATCTCCGGGATCGCCAGCACCTCGTCCGGGGTGCGGGCGGAGGCAAGCCGGTCCACCGTGTCGTCCAGGCGGAGGGCGCGGGCCAGCGCCGCCACCGTCTGCAGGTACAGGTCGTTCGCCGCGGGCGGGGCCAGCACCAGCACCACCACCTGCGCGCCCTCGGCGTCCCGCCTGCCCACGGAGAGCGGGCGCGGGGCGACGCCCAGCGCCACCACCAGCCGCTCCACCGCGTCCGTCCGCAGGTGCGGGAGGAGCACGCGATCGCCCACGTGGATGACGTCGCGGATGCGGTTCTCGGCGAAAAGCCCCTCCAGCCGCTCCGGGCGCGGCACGTGCCCGGTCTCGCGGAGGCGCGCCGCCAGGGCCGCCACCGCCGCGTGGACGGTGTCCACGTCCAGCGGGGCGAGCACGTGCTCCGGCCGGAGGACCTCCGTCAGCCGCAGCTCGCGCCCGCCCCTCCCTCCGTCGCTCAGAGAGCCTCCTGGATGAGGCCCACCACGTCCACCGGCCGCGTGGCGACGCCGATGCCGTTGTCGCGGAACGCGCCGATCTTCTCCTCGGCGGTGCCGGCGGAGCCGGAGATGATGGCGCCCGCGTGGCCCATGCGGCGCCCCGGGGGCGCGGTCTGGCCGGCGATGAAGCCCACCACCGGCTTGGTGACGTTGGCCTTGACGTAGGCGGCGGCCTCCTGCTCGTCCGTGCCGCCGATCTCGCCCAGCATCACGATGGCCCGGGTCTCCGGGTCGGCCTCGAAGGCGGCCAGGCAGTCGATGAAGCTGGTGCCGTTGATCGGGTCGCCGCCGATCCCCACGCAGGTGGTGGTGCCGATCCCCGCGGCCTTGAGCTTGTAGACCACCTCGTAGGTCAGCGTCCCCGACTTGGAGACCAGGCCGACCGGGCCGGGCTGGGTGATGTGCCCGGGGATGATCCCCACCTTGCTCTTGCCGGCCGAGAGGAGCCCGGGGCAGTTGGGCCCCAGCAGCCGCGCGCCCTTCTCCATGACGTACGGGCGGACGCGGGTCATGTCCAGCACCGGCACGCCCTCGGTGATGCAGACGATGAACTCGATCCCCGCGTCGGCGGCCTCGTACATGGCGTCGGCGGCGAAGGCCGGCGGCACGTAGATCACGGAGGTGTTGGCGCCGCCCTCCTTGACCGCCTCGGCGACGGTGTTGAAGATGGGCACCGAGCCCTCGAACGTCTGCCCGCCCTTGCCCGGGGTGACGCCGGCAACCACCCGGGTGCCGTACTCCATCATCTGCTTGGCGTGGAACGAGCCGTCGCGGCCCGTGATCCCCTGGACGACCAGCCGGGTGTCCTTGTCGATGAAGATGCTCACTGGGCCTCCCCCTTGGCCAAAGCGACGGCCCGCTGCACGGCTTCGTCCATGTCGGTCATCGCGCTGAAGCCGGCCTCGGCCAGGATCTTCACGGCGATCTCCTCGTTGGTGCCGGTGAGGCGGATCACGATGGGCACGTTGATGTCGATCATCTTCGTGGCGGTCACGATCCCGTTGGCGACGTCGTCGGTGCGGGTGATGCCGCCGAAGATGTTGAACAGGATCGCCTTCACCTGCGGGTCGGTGGTGATGATCCGGAGGGCGTTCACCACCTTCTCCGGGTTGGACGACCCGCCGATGTCCAGGAAGTTGGCGGGCTCGCCGCCGTAGTACTTCACCAGGTCCATGGTCGCCATGGCCAGCCCGGCGCCGTTGACCACGCAGCCGACGTCGCCGTCCAGCTTGATGAAGGTGAGCCCCGCCTCGCGGGCCTGCACCTCGGCCTGTTCCTCGGACGACTCGTCGCGCAGCGCCTCGATCTCCGGGTGGCGGAAGAGCTCGTTGTCGTCGATGTTGAACTTGGCGTCGATCGCCAGCACCTCGCCCTCGGGCGTGGAGATCAGCGGGTTGATCTCGGCCAGCGAGGCGCCCGCCTTCATGAAGGCGGTGTAGAGCTGCTGGAGGATCTTGGCCGCGGCGCGCTGCTGCTTGGCGTCCTTGTACAGCCGCGTCGCCATCAGGTACGCCTGGTGCGGGAGCAGCCCGTAGCGCGGGTCCACCGGGAGCTTGAAGATGGCCTCGGGGTTGGTGGCGGCCACCTCCTCGATGTCGATGCCGCCCTCGGCCGAGACCATGAACACCGGCATCTTGCTGGCGCGGTCCACGATGATGCCGACGTACGCCTCGGTGCCGATGTCCGCGGCGGGCGAGACGAGCACCTTCTCCACCGTGAGCCCCTTGATCTGCATCCCCAGGATGTCCCCGGCCTTTTCGCGGGCCGCCTCGGGGGTGGGGCAGAACTTGACGCCGCCCGCCTTGCCGCGGCCGCCGGCGTGCACCTGCGCCTTGACCATCACGGGGCCGCCCAGCCGCCGGGCGATCTCCTCGGCCTGCTCGGGCGTGGTGGCGACCTCGCCCATGGGGACCGGGATCCCCTCGGCGACGAGGAGCTCCTTCGCCTGGTATTCGTGGATGTTCATGCAACCGTTGGCTGTAGAATGAACGAAAAAATGAATGTAGAATGAAGAATGGAGAATGAAGAGAAGGGCGACGGGACAGGCTCCGGGGCCCCTCCGCAGTTCCTTTCTACATTCTACATTCTACGTTCTTCATTCCCCTACGATCTCCGTGCCCGCCTCCCCCGCCACCGCCTCCCTCCCCTGGTCCAGGCGCGCGATCACGGCGCGCCGGCCGCCGCGGCGCACGAAGTCGGCGGCCGCCTCCACCTTGGGGGCCATGCTCCCGGAGCCCAGCTCGCCGCTCGCCAGCAGCGCGTCGGCGGCGTCCAGCGTCAGGCGGCGCACGGGGCGCTGCTCCGGGCTCCCGTAGTCGAGGTACACGCACTCGACGTCGGTGAGGATCACCAGCGTCTCCGCGCCGATGTCGTGGCCCAGGATGGCGGCGGCGCGGTCCTTGTCCACCACCGCATCGATCCCCTCCAGCCCCAGCTCCGGGTGCTCGTACACGGGGCAGCCTCCGCCCCCCGCGGCGATCACCAGGTGCCCCTCCTCCACCAGCGAGCGGATCATGGGCCGCTCCACGATGGCCACCGGGCGCGGGCTGGGCACCACGCGGCGCCACCCGCCCCTGACCTGGGTGACGTCACCGCCCAGCTCGGCGGCCAGGGCGCGGGCGGTGGCCTCGTCCATGGTGCGGCCGATGGGCTTGGTGGGGCGCCGCAGCTGCGGGTCGCGCGGATCCACCAGCACCTGCGTCACCACGGTCACCACCTGGCGGTCCACCCCGCCCCTGAGCAGCGCGTTCTGGAGCGACTGCTGGATCATGTAGCCGATCCACCCCTCGGTCCCCGCCACCAGCACTCCCAGCGGGAGCGGCGGCAGCAGGTGGCGCGACTGCTCGTTGCGGATCAGCTCGTTCCCCACCTGGGGGCCGTTGCCGTGCACCACGGCGATCCGCCAGCCCTCCCTCGCCAGCTCCACCACGGCGCCCAGCGACTCGCGCGTGTGGCGGAACTGCTCCGTGATGGTGCCTTCCTCTCCCGGCTGGGCCAGGGCGTTGCCGCCCAGGGCCACCACGATGGTGCGTGCCGTCAAAGGGTCCTCTTCAGCGGGCGACATGATAAGCCGGGGTCCGGTCCGCGGCAAGTTCGGTTCCCGGCGGTACAAACTGCATGAAAAGCGGGTTCGGGCGTGCCCCGGCTGGCGCCGGGTCGGGCTGCGGCTCCGTAGCAGACGATACGACCATCTGCAACGGAGGCGAGCCCCGCAAACTGCCGCGGGTCTCGCCGCTTCGCGCTCGCATCCCTCACGCGGGGCTTCGCGCTGGCGTCCGCAGGAGGCCCCCACCCCCGGCCCCTCCCCCGCAAGCGAGGGAGGGGAGAACTGCACAGTCCTGCTTTGCTCCCCCTTGCCCCCGCTTGCGGGGGAAAGGGGGCCGGGGGTTAGGGGGGCGTCGTCGCCGGCCTCCGCGGAAAGCTCGCCGCCAGCGCCCTCGCCTCCTCCTCCCTCCCCCGCGGCACGGGCACGTACACCTGCTCGTCCACCTGGCCGCTGCGGGTCTGCCAGGCGACGCTGAACTCCAGCACCGGCGGGTCCTCCTCGTCCAGCAGGCGCACTCCCGCGAAGCGGAAGCGGTCGTCCTGCAGCACGTGGTAGCGGCCGTTCAGCATCACCGCGCGCGGCGAGATGATGACCTCGCCGCCGCGCGTGGCGGTGTTGGCGGCGTGCGCGGCGCGCGCCTGGAGCGTCTTGCCCAGCCAGAAGACCGCGCCGAGGAAGCCGGCGACCCCCAGCGCGACCGCGTAGTCCGCGTCCCGGTCGAACACCAGCAGGAGCGCGCCGAGTCCGACCACCCCCGCCGCGAACCACTTCGCCTCGCCCCGGCGGAAGCTCAGCTCCCGCCGGGAGTACTCGCTCCACTCGTCCGGCGCGTACGTCCAGTGCGCCAGCACCTCCGCGTCCGCCACGTCGGTCGGCACTACAGGCGCGGCTGCCACGGCGGACGGGGCAGACGGCGACCGCTCCTGCAATGCCTGGGGCGGTTCGGCCGCGGGGGCGGCCCGCCGCACGGCCTGGTACAGGGCCGCCTCGTGGCCGCGCTCGCGGCGCTCGGCGCGGCGCCAGGCCACCACGGCCTGGACGGCGCCGCCGATCATCAGCAGGCCGGAGACCGCCAGCATCCCGAACACCAGGCGCATGGTGCCCGTCTCGGCGAGCGCGCCCACCACGCCCAGCAGCGTGCACGGCACGCCCATGGCGGCGAGCAGCGCGGCGGAGACCAGGTTGAACGGGTTGGAGGAGCTGGGCACGGCGGCCTCCGCGCGAAGGGGGTGCGGACCCGGCAAACGCGCGAGGGGCGGCGGCATCGCGTGCCGCCGCCCCTCGCTCCTGCCGGCTCAGTGCGTCGAGGAGCCGCCGGTCGTCTGCACGCCGGCGGATTCCAGCCACCCCTCCATCTCGCCGCGGATCTCGGCGAGGCGCTCCGCGTCGCGGGCCTCGTAGCGGGCCACCAGCACCGGCTCGGTGTTGGAGGCGCGGATCAGCCCCCAGCCGTCGCCGAAGAGGACGCGGGCGCCGTCCACGTCGATCACGTCGTGCCCCCGGCGGAAGTGCTCGGTGGCGCGGGCGACGATGTCGAACTTGGTCTCCTCCGTGGCCGGGTAGCGCAGCTCCGCGGTGGAGACGAAGCGCGGGAACTCGTCGATCCACTCGGAGAGCGTCCCGCCCTTGCGCTGGAGCGCGTCGATCAGCAGGCAGGCGCCGTACAGGGCGTCGTCGTAGCCGTAGTAGTCGTTGCCGAACATGATGTGGCCGGACAGCTCGCCGGAGAGGAGCGAGCCCTCCTCCTTCATCCGCTTCTTGATGAGGGAGTGCCCGGTGGCGTTCATGATGGGGATGCCGCCGGCCTTCTCCAGCACCTCGGGGAGCTGCTGCGAGCACTTGACGTCGAACACCACCTTCTGCCCCGGGCCGCGCTTGGAGATCAGGTCCAGGCCGTAGAGCAGGAGCAGCGTGTCGCCGCGGACGATCTCGCCCCGGTCGTCGATGGCGCCGATGCGGTCCGCGTCGCCGTCGAAGGCCACGCCCAGGTCGGCGCCGGTCTCCTTCACCCGGGCGATGATGTCCACCAGGTTCTTGTCCACCACCGGGTCCGGGTGGTGGTTGGGGAAGCTGGGGTCGCTCTCGCAGAAGAGCGGGATCACCTCCACGTTGTCGCCCAGCGCGCGCAGCAGCTCCACGGCCACGATGGAGCCGGTGCCGTTGCCGCAGTCGGCCACCACCTTGATGGGCCGGCCGATGCTGAACTTGCCGGCGACGAAGCGGACGTACTCGTCCAGGATCTCGCGGTTCTCCACCGAGCCCTCGCCGGACTCGAAGTCGCCGGACTCGATCATCCCGCGGATCTCCTGGATGGCGCCGCCGTACAGCGAGCCGCCGGCCAGCGTCATCTTGAAGCCGTTGTACTGCGGCGGGTTGTGCGAGCCGGTCACCTGCAGGCCGCCGTCCAGCCCCAGGTGGAACACGGCGAAGGAGTGCACCGGCGTGGGGACGAGGCCCACGTCGACCACGTCCGCGCCGGCCGCGGTCATGCCGCGGCGCACGCCGGCGGCGAGCTCCTCGGAGGAGACACGGTTGTCGCGGCCCAGCGCCAGCGTGGGCCGCTCCTTGCCCAGGCGGCGCCGGGCGAGCGTGGCGAAGGCGCGGCCGATCCCCTCGGCGACCTCGGGGGTCAGGTCCGGCCCCACGACGCCGCGGATGTCGTACTGCCGGAAGATGTGCGGATTGGGCCTGGTCATGGCTGCAGCGGGTCCGTTCGACGTTCCAGAATGAAAAGGGCGCGGCCCCGCGCGCAGCGGGGCCGCGCCGCGGGGTTCAGCCCTGCGCGCCGGCGACGGCGATGCACTCGATCTCCACCCGGGCGTCGCGCGGGAGGCGGGCCACCTGCACGGTGGAGCGGGCCGGCGCGTGCCCGCCGAACCAGCGGCCGTACACCTCGTTCGTGGCCGCGAAGTCGTTCATGTCGGACAGGAACACCGTGGTCTTGATCACGGCCCCGAGCGACGCGCCCGCGGCCTCCAGCACGGCGGACAGGTTCTGCATGACGCGCTCGGTCTGCGCGGCCACGTCGCCCTCCACCATCTGCATGCTGGCGGGGTCCAGCGGGATCTGGCCCGCGGTGTAGACCAGCCCGCCGTGGACGATCGCCTGGCTGTAGGGGCCGATGGCGGCGGGGGCCCCGCCGGTCTGGACCTTCTCGAGAGCGGCCATGTGTCTCCTCGTTTTCGGTTGTCGTCAGTCGCCGGCCGGCACGGCGGGGTCGCGGGCGGCCACGGCCGCGCGCACCTCGTCGGGCGTGACCACGGCGACGCCGTGCTTCCCCACCTCGATCCCCGCGGCGAAGTTCGCCAGGATCGCCGCCTCCTCCACCTCCGCCCCGGAGGCGAGCGCCACCGCCAGGAACGCGGTGACGGTGTCCCCCGCCCCGGAGACGTCGTAGACCTCGCGCGCCACGGTGGGGATGCGCAGCGAGTCGCCGGAGGCGCAGCGCAGCACCATCCCCGCCTCGCCCAGGGTGAGCAGGAGGTGCCGGGCGCCGGTGCGCTCGCGGGCGGCCTCCAGCCAGGCGTCGTCGTGCGGGCGGATGGCCTCGCCCATGGCGGCGCCCAGCTCCACGGCGTTGGGCTTGAACACGGTGGCGCCGCCGAATTCCCAGAAGTGCCGGAACTTGGGATCGATCACGCTGGGGATGCCCGCCTGCTCCGCGGCTTCCAGCGCGGTGCGGATCACGGCGGGGACCAGCACGCCCTTGTTGTAGTCCTCCAGCACCAGCGCGTCGGCGCCCGCCACGGACTCGCGGATCATGGCGCACAGCTCGTCCACGCAGTCGTCCGGCAGGTCGTCGGCGCGCTCCCGGTCGAAGCGGATGACGTGGTGCTTGCGCGCCATGACCCGCGTCTTGGTGGTGGTGGGGCGGTCGCGCCGCTCCACCAGCCGGGCGCGCAGCGTGCCGCCCTCGGACTCGCGCAGCGCGGCGCGCATGCGGGCGCCCGGCTCGTCGGCGCCCACGTAGCCCAGCAGGTCGCAGTCGGCGCCCAGCGTCACCACGTTGGCGGCCACGTTGGCGGCGCCGCCCAGCGCCACGCGCTCGGTGTCCACGCTCACCACCGGCACCGGCGCCTCGGGCGAGATGCGGGTGACGGTGCCCTCCAGGTACACGTCCAGCATCACGTCGCCCACCACGGCCACGCGGAGGCCGCGGGCGCGGTCCAGGATCTCGTCCAGGCGCTGCGGGGTCAGGCGGTCCATTCGTACGGTGCTGCTCGCGAGCGGGCTCCGGCCGGGGGCCGGAAAACGAGCGGGGAAGTTACGGGCGGGGGCGGGTCGTGACAAGTTTCCGGGATTTCCCGCGCCTCCGCGCTCGACGGAGTCCCCGGGGCGCGGTAGACTTCCCGACGTCCGGCTCACCCTCGCGCCCGAGAAATCGCCATGTCCCAGCCCGTGCATCCCTTCCGCGACCTCGGCTTCCGGCGCCTTCCCCCGGCGGAGATGGCGCTGCGGGCCGCCGACTTCCACCAGGAGCTGGACCGCCGCCGGTCCGTGCGCGCGTTCTCGCGCGACCCGGTGCCCCGGGAGCTGGTGGAGCAGGCGGTGCGCGCGGCGGGGACGGCGCCCTCGGGGGCGCACCACCAGCCGTGGACCTTCCTAGTACAGTGCGGCTGAAGTAATTGGGTGGTTTATGCGACCAGAGCTTTCCCTCGGTAGGTCCACTGGAAGGGTCGAGCCATGGTGCGGTTGTAGTAGGCGATGAACGCCAGGACGCGCTTGTGC
>JBFMFL010000080.1:3404-25507 GCA_040752145.1 Gemmatimonadota bacterium | reverse complement strand
CACGTGGTGCAGCGTGAAGCAGAGCACGTGGTCGGCGTCGTCCAGGCGCAGCAGCGCGCTCCGCAGCAGCGGCCCGCGCGACAGGTCGAAGGGCCGCAGCGCCTCGGCGGCGGCCAGCCTCCGCGCCTCGGCTTCCCGGGCCCCGGCCGGCAGGCCGCGCAGGTCCAGGACCGGCAGCGGCACCGGGGCGGGCGGGTGGACGACCTGCACCGGCCCGCCCCCCCGCTCGGCGAGCGTGGTGCGGAGCGGCTCGTGCCGCCGCGCCAGCTCGCCGATGCTCGCCCGCAGGGCCGCGGCGTCGAGCCCGCCGCGCAGGCGCAGCGCGTAGGGCATGTTGTAGGCGGGGCTCCCCGGCTCGATCCTGTCCACCACCCACAGCCGCTGCTGCGCGAAGGACGCCGGCAGCGCCGATCCGTCCCGCGGCAGCGCGACGAGCGGCGGCGCCGCCGCGCCGGAGCCGGCGCCCCGGAGCGCCGCGACGCGGCCGGCCAGCGCGGCCACGGTGGGCGCCTCGAAGACCGCCCGCAGCGGCAGCTCCACCCCGAACGCGTGCCGGACCCGCGAGACCACGCGGGTCGCCAGCAGCGAGTGCCCTCCCAGCTCGAAGAAGTCGTCGGCGGGCCCGACGCGCTCCACGCGCAGCACCTCCGCCCAGATCCCCGCCAGCACCTCCTCCTCCGGGGTCCGCGGCGCGCGGTACGCGGCGCCCGGCGCCGCCTCCGGCGCGGGGAGCGCCCGCCGGTCCAGCTTGCCGCGGGCGGTCAGCGGGAGTGCGTCCAGCGTCACCCAGGCGCCCGGGACCATGTACTCCGGGAGCCGCGACGCGGCGAACGCGCGCAGCTCCGCCGCGGCGGGCGCGGCCCCGTCCGCCGCGACCACGTAGGCGACCAGGCGGCCGTCGCGGACCAGCGCAACCGCGTCGGCGACGCCCGGGGCTCCGCGCAGGACGGACTCCACCTCGCCCGGCTCGATCCGGTAGCCGCGCAGCTTCACCTGCAGGTCCACGCGCCCCAGGTACTCCAGGCTCCCTTCCCCCGTCCACCGCGCCCGGTCGCCCGTGCGGTACAGCCGCGCCCCGGGCTCGCCCCCGAACGGGTCGGGGACGAACCGGTCGGCGGTCGCCTCCGGCCGTCCCAGGTAGCCACGGGCCACCCCGGCGCCCCCCACGTGCAGCTCGCCGGGGACGCCCGCGGGGACCGGCTGCATCCGCGGGTCCAGCACGTACGCCCGCGCGTTCGCGACGGGACGCCCGATCCGGGGCCTCCCCCGCCCGTCCACCCGGCAGTGCGAGGCGTCCACCGTGCACTCCGTGGGGCCGTACAGGTTGTGGAAGCGCCGCTCCGCGCGGGCGGACAGCTCCGCCCAGAGCGCGTCGTCGATGGCCTCGCCCGCCACCAGCAGGTCCGTGGGCGTGGGGCCCAGCCGCTCCAGCAGCCCCTGCGAGAGGAGCAGCTGGAGCTGGGCGGGAGTGCAGTCGAAGACCTCGACCCCCGTCGCGTGCAGCCAGGCGGCGAGCGCCCGCGCGTCGAAGCGCGCCTCCTCCGGGACCACGTGGAGCGTGCACCCCCCCAGGAGCTGCACCCACTGCTTGACCGAGGTGTCGAAGGTCAGCGGCCCGTTCAGGCTCACCCGCGCGCGCCGTCCTCCGTACACGGCCCGGTCGAGCGCGGCGTGCAGGTTCAGCACGGAGCGGTGCTGGACGACCACTCCCTTGGGGCGCCCCGTGGAGCCCGAGGTGTAGACGACGTACGCCGCGTTCTCCGGCACGGCGCCGCTCCCGGGCGGGGCGTCCGCCGCCGGCTCGCCGCCCGGGACGACGAGCTCCGCGGCGGGCGGGAGCGCGCCCGCGTGGAGCTCCCGCGCGACGACCACCCGGATGCCCGCCTCCTCCAGCACGTAGGCGGTGCGGTCGGGCGGGTGCGCGGGGTCCAGCGGCACGAAGGCGCCCCCCGCCTTGAGGATCCCCCAGAGGCCGACCAGCGCCGCCGCCGACCGCTCCGCCACGAGCCCCACGCGGACCTCCGGCCCGACGCCCCGCGCGCGGAGCGCGTGCGCGAGCCCGTTGGCGCGCGCGTCCAGCTCCGCGAAGGTGAGCGCGGCGTCGCCGGCGGCCACGGCGAGGACGTCCGGCGTGCGCGCCGCCTGCGCGGCGAGCGCCTCGTGGAGGCAGACGCCGTCCGCGAACGGCGCCCGCGTGTCGTTCCATTCCTCCACCACCCGCGCCCGCTCGGCGCCGCGCAGCAGCGGGACCTCGGACAGGCGGCGCGAGGGGTCGGCCGCCATCGCCTCCAGGAGCACCTCCAGGTGGCCCGCCATGCGGGCGGCGGTCGCGGCGTCGAAGAGCGCGGTCCGGTACACCAGCGCCCCCGCCACCCCGTCCCCGCCGTCGGCCGCCGCCAGCTGGAGGTCGTACTTGGCGGCCGCCTCCGCGGCCCCGAACGGTTCCAGCCGGACCTCCCCGAGCGACGGCCGCTCGTCCCCCGCGCCCCCGGCCCGCTCCAGGGAGAAGACGGCCTGGAAGACGGGCGCGTGCGCGAGGCTGCGCTCCGCGTCCAGCTCCGTCACCAGCCGCTCGAAGGGGAGGTCCTGGTGGTCGTACGCCCCCAGCGCGGCCTCCCGCACCCGGTGCAGGAGCTCCGCGACGGTGGGGTCGCCGGACAGGTCGGCGCGCAGGGGGAGCATGTTGACGAAGAAGCCGACCAGCCCCTCCAGCTCGGCCCGCGTCCGCCCGGCCACGGGCGTGCCGACGACCACGTCGTCCTGCCCGGCCCAGCGCGCCAGGAGCGCCTGCCACCCGGCCAGCACGGTCATGAACAGCGTCGCGCCCTCGCGCCGCGAGAGGGCCCGCAGGCCCCGCGACGCCGCCGGCGGGAGCGTGAACGCGTGCGTCCCGGCCCCGGCGCCCCGCCCCGCCGCGCGGGGGCGGTCCGTGGGCACCTCCAGCAGCGGCGGCGCGCCGGCCAGGCGCTCCTTCCACCAGCCCACCTGCTCCTCCAGGACCTCGCCCGAGAGCCAGCCGCGCTGCCAGGCGGCGTAGTCGGCGTACTGCACCGGCAGCTCCGGCAGCGCCGGCTCCTCCCCCCGCGCGTACGCCGCGTACAGCGCCGGGACCTCGCGGGCGAGCACCCCCATGCTCCACCCGTCGGTGACGACGTGGTGCATGGAGAAGCAGAGCACGTGGTCGTCCGCCCCGAGCCGCACGAGGAGCGCGCGGAACAGCGGCCCGGCCGCCAGGTCGAACGGCCGCGCCGCCAGGGCCCCCGCGTGCCGCTCCGCCTCCCGCTCGCGCGCCCCGGGCGCGAGGCGGCCCAGCTCCACGACCGGGAGGGCGACCCGCGACGCGGGGTGGACGACCTGCACGGGCTCCCCGTCCCGCTCCTCCAGTGTGGTGCGCAGCGTCTCGTGGCGCCCGGCCAGCGCGTCCAGGCCGGCCCGCAGCGCCGCCGGGTCCAGCGGGCCGCGCATCCGCAGCGCGAAGGGCAGGTTGTAGGCGGGGCTCCCCGGCTCCAGGCGATCCACCAGCCAGAGCCGCCGCTGCGCGAACGACGCCGGGAGCGCGCCGCCGCGCGGCACCGGCGCGAGCGCGGGCGCGCCGGCGGCGCCCGCGCGCCGGAGCGCGTCCACCCGGCGCGCCAGGGCGGCCACCGTGGGCTCGTCGAACACCGTCCGCAGCGGCAGCTCGACCCCGAGCGCCCGCCGCACGCGGGACACGGCCTGCATGGCGAGGAGCGAGTGCCCGCCCAGCGCGAAGAAGCTCGCCTCCACGCCCACCCGGTCCAGGCCCAGGGTCTCCGCCCAGATCCCGGCCAGCACCTCCTCCGTAGCCGTGCGGGGCGCCAGGTACTCCGCGCCGCCGGCCCACTCGGGGGCGGGGAGCGCGCGCCGGTCCACCTTTCCGCCGGGGGTGAGCGGGAGACGCTCCAGCGCCACGATCGCGCCGGGGACCATGTGCTCCGGGAGACGCTCCCGCAGCCAGGCGCGCAGCTCCTCCCCCGCGGCCTCCGTCCCGGCCCCCGCCGACACGTACCCCACCAGGGCCTTGTCCCCGCGGGCGTCCTCCCGGACCACGACCACGGCCTCCCCCACCGCCGGGTGGGCGCCCAGGACGGCCTCGACCTCCCCGGGCTCGATGCGGAAGCCGCGGATCTTGACCTGCCCGTCGATGCGCCCCAGGAACTCCAGGTTGCCGTCCGGCAGCCGGCGCGCCCGGTCTCCCGTGCGGCACAGCCGCGCGCCGGGCGCGTCCGCGAAGGGGTGCGGGACCCAGCGCTCGGCGGTCAGGTCCGGGTGGCCGCGGTAGCCGCGCGCCACCACTTCGCCGCCCAGGTACAGCTCGCCGGGGACGCCCGCCGGCACCGGCTCGCCCCCGGCATCCAGCACGTGCGCCTCCGCGTTGGGCAGCGGGACCCCGATGGGCACGCTGGGCCAGCGGGAGCCGTCCTCGCCGGCCGGCAGCAGCACGGTGGTGGTGGCGACCGTCGTCTCGGTGAGGCCGTACCCGTGCAGGAGCGGCTTCCCCAGCCGGGCCCACTGCGCCAGGCGCTCCGGGAGCACCCGCTCGCTCCCCATGGCCACCAGCCGCAGCGTCTCCGGGAGCGCGCCGCCGTCCTCGACGATCTGCCGCACCCACTCGTGCCAGAACGCGGTGGGGAGCTCGGCGATGGTGACCCGCTGCTCCTCCAGAACGCGCTGCAGCTCCCGCGGCGAGCCCGGCGCCTCCCCCTCCGGGAAGACGACGCACGCGCCGCTCGCCCACGCCGGGAAGACCTCCTCGATCATCACGTCGAACGCCGGCGAGGCGAACTGCAGCACCCGGTCGGCGGGGGTGTAGCCGATCCGCTCGCGGATGCCCTCGACGAAGCAGACGAGCGAGCGGTGCGACACCATCACCGCCCTGGGGCGGCCGGTGGAGCCGGAGGTGTAGATCAGGTAGGCGAGCGCGTCGGGGCCGACCCGCGCCGCCCCGGGGGCGTCCACGGGGTCCGGCGCGCCGTCGTCCACGCACAGCGTCCCGGCGGTGCCCGCGGGGAGCCTGCCGGCCAGTCCGGAGCGCGTCACGACCACGCGGGCGCCGCTGTCCTCCAGCAGGAATTCCAGCCGCTCGCGCGGGTAGGCGACGTCCAGCGGGAGGAAGGCGCCCCCGGCGCGGAGGACGGCGAGCAGCGCCACGCCCAGCTCCGCCGAGCGGTCCAGGAAGACGGCCACCGGGGTCTCCGGCCCCGCTCCCGCCGCCCGGAGGCGCGACGCGAGGCGCGCGGACGCGGCGTCCAGCTCGCGGTAGGTGAGAACCCGGGCGCCGCACGCGACCGCGGGGAGGTCGGGCGCCGCGGCGGCGCGCGCGGCCACCAGGTCGTGGACCAGCGCCTCCCGCGCGAACGGGCGCGCGCCCCCGCGCCCGGCCTCCAGCACCCGGGCCCGCTCGCCGGCGTCCAGGAGCGAGAGCTGATCGAGCCTGGTCCCGGCGTCCCCGGCCAATCCCGCGAGCACCGTCTCCAGGTGGCGGGCCAGCTCCCGCGCCGTCTCCGGCGCCACCCGGCCGCGATCGTGGCGCAGCTCCAGGGCCAGCCGGTCGCCGGGGGTCGCCGTCAGCACCAGCGGAAAGCCGTTCTCCTGGATGCTCCGGCTCACCGTCACCCGCAGCTCTTCCGCCCCGCCGCCCGCGGCCGTCCCCACGGGGTAGTTCTCGAAGGCGACCAGGCTCTCGAACAGGGGCTCTCCGGCGGCGACCCCGCTCCACCGCTGCACCTCCGCGAGCGGCGCGTGCTCGTGCTCCCGGGCCTCCACCTGCTCGGCCTGCAGCCGCCGCAGCCACTCCCGCAGCGTGGCCGCTCCCTCGACCCTCACCCGCACGGGGAGCGTGTTGATGAACAGCCCCACCATCTCCTCCACCCCCCGCAGCTCCGCCGGCCGCCCCGCCACCGTGGTCCCGAACACCACCTCCTCCTCGCCGACCCAGCGCGACAGCAGCAGCGCCCACGCGCCCTGCACCAGCGTGCCCAGCGTCACCCCCACCCGGCGCGCCTGCTCCCGCAGCGCGCCCGTCAGCTCGGCGCCGAGCTCCCGCTTCAGCTCCGCCTGCCCCGCGGCGCCGGGGCCGGCCGCCCGGCCGCCGCCCGGCAGCGGCGTCGGGGCGGCCAGTCCGGCCAGGGCCGTCCGCCAGAATTCCTCCGCGCGCGCCAGGTCGCGCCCGGCGAGCCACGCCACGAACTCGCGGTACGGCGGCGCGCCGCCCGGTCCGGCCCGCTCGCCCCGCCGGTGCGCGTGGTACAGCTCCAGCACGTCGCGGAGGAGCACCGGCAGGCTCCACCCGTCCAGGATGAGGTGGTGGTGCGTCCACACCATCCGGTGCTCCCGCTCGCCGGTGCGGAACAGCGCCACCCTCGTCAGCGGCGCCTCCGCCGGGTCGAACCCCTCGCGCCGGTCCTCCTCCAGGTAGCGCGCGACCCGCGCCTCCGGGTCCTCCGCTCCCGGCCCCCGCAGGTCTTCCCGCCGGAGCGGCACCCGCGCCTCGCGCCGGACCACCTGCAGCGGCCGGCGCAGCCCCTCCCACCGGAAGCCCGCGCGCAGCACCTCGTGCCGCGCGGCGGCGCTCCGCCACGCCCGCTCCAGCGCCTCCGGGTCGAGGTCCCCCCGCAGCTCGGCGACGAGCTGTCCCACGTAGATGCCGGTCCCCGGCGCGTACAGGCTCTCGAAGAGCAGCCCCTCCTGCATGGGGGTGACCGGGTAGACGTCCTCCACCCCGATCCCGCCCCCCAGCCGGGCATCCAGCTCCTCCTGCGTCAGCCCGGCGAGGGGGAAGTCGGACGGGGTGGCCCCGCCCGCGCCCGGCTCGCGGCAGTGCGCCACCAGGGAGCGCAGCTCGGCGGCGAACCGCTCCGCCACGCGCTCCACGGTGGCGCGGTCGTGTACCTCCCGGCCGTACATCCAGTCCATGCGAAGCTCGCCGCCGAACACCATCCCGGTCACCTCCACCCGGTGTCCGCGCGGTCCGCGGGGGCCGCGGTCGGGCCCGCGGGACTCCCCGGCGGGGCCGAAGAGCGAGTCCCCGCCGACCGCGCCGTCCAGCTGCCCCAGGTAGTTGAAGAGGACTTCGGGCGCCGGGGCGGCGGCGAGCCGCCCGCGCACGGCGGCGTCCGGGTGCAGCCAGCGGAGCACGCCGTGGCCCACGCCGCGCTCCGGCACGGCCCGCAGCTGCTCCTTGACGGACCTGAGCGCCTCGCCGAGCCCGTGGGCCGGGTCGGTCTCCAGGAGCACCGGGACCAGGGAGGTGAACCATCCCACCGTGCGCGACAGGTCCACGCCGGCGAACAGCTCCTCGCGCCCGTGCCCCTCCAGGTTCACCAGCACGCGCCGGCCGCCGGTCCACGCCGCGAGCGCGCGGGCGAGGGCGGCCAGGAGGAAGTCGTCGACCCGGGTGCGGTACGCGGCCGGCGCGTCGTGCAGGAGTGCCCGCGTCTCCTCCGCCGTGAGGCGGACGGTGACCGTGCCCGTCCCCGACTCCGGGTTGGGGCCGTCGCGGTCGGTGGGGACCCGCGCCGCTTCCAGGCGGCGCGGGTCCGTCCAGTACGGCATCTCGGCGGCCAGCTTCTCCGAGCGCGCGTACCCGGCCAGCCGCTCCGCCCACTCCCGGAAGGAGGTGCTCTTGGGCGGGAAGCGGACCGGCTCGCCGGCGCGGAGCTGCCGGCAGGCGCTCTCCAGGTCCTCCAGGAGCACGCGCCAGGAGACGCCGTCCACGGCCAGGTGGTGCACGACCATCATCAGGCGCTGCGGCTCCCCCGCCCCGCACTCCATCAGCCCGACGCGGAAGACGGGGCCGCGGGCCAGGTCGAGCCCCGCCTGGAGCGCGGCGGCGGCCTCCTCGATGCGGGCGGCCCGCTCCTCCGCGCGGACGCCCGCGAGGTCGAGGACGGAGAACGGCGTCCGCCCCCCCGCCGGGCCGCTCTCCTGGCTCCACCCCCCCGCCCCGCGCGTGAAGCGCAGCCGGAGCGCGTCGTGGTGGGCCTCCAGCGCGGCGACCGCGCGCGCCAGCAGCGCCGCGTCCAGCGCTTCCCGCGGCGCGAGCAGCACCGCCTGGTTGTAGTGGTGGGGGTCGGGAAGCCCCTGCTCCAGCAGCCAGCCCTGGATGGGGGTGAGCGGGACCGCCCCGACCACCGGCCCCTGCTCCGCGGAAGCCGGGGCGGCGGTCCCGGCGGCGGCCGCCAGCTCCGCCACCGTCTGGTGCTGGAAGACCTGGCGCGGGGTCACGCGCACCCCCGCCCGGGCGGCGCGGGCCACCACCTGGATGGCGAGGATGGAGTCGCCCCCCGACTCGAAGAAGTTGTCGTGTACGCCCACCCGCTCCACCCGCAGCACCTCGGCCCACACCCCCGCCAGCGCCGCCTCGACCGGGGTGCGGGGCGGGGCGGGCGCCCGCTCCCCGGCCGGCCGCGCGGCGTCGGGCGCCGGGAGCGCGCGCCGGTCCAGCTTGCCGTTTGGCGTCCGCGGGAGCCGGTCCAGCGCGACGAACGCCGAGGGCAGCATGTACTCCGGGAGCCGCTCGCGCAGCCAGCCGCGCAGCTCCGCCGGGGACGGCACGGCGGCCGCCGGCGCGGCGGCCAGGTAGGCGACCAGCCTGCGCTCCCCCGGCGCGTCCTCGGGCGCCGCGACCGCGGCCTCGGCCACGGCGGGGTGGGCCTCCAGCGCGGCCTCCACCTCGCCGGGCTCCACGCGGTGCCCGCGCACCTTGACCTGGCCGTCCGCGCGCCCCACCACCTCCAGGAACCCGTCCGCGCGGCGGCGCGCCAGGTCGCCGCTGCGGTACAGGCGCGCTCCGGGATGGCGCGCGAACGGGTCGGGGACGAAGCGCTCGGCGGTCAGCTCCGGCCGCCCCAGGTACCCCCGCGCCACCCCCTCCCCACCGATGAGCAGTTCGCCGCGGACGCCCACGGGGACCGGCTCCAGCGCCCGGTCCACCAGGTGGATGCGGGTGTTGGCGACCGGCGTCCCCACCGCGATCCCGCCTTCGGTGGACGCGACCCGGTGCGTGGCGGACCAGACGGTGGTCTCCGTGGGCCCGTACAGGTTGTGGAGCTCGGCGACGCCGGCCGCCAGCGCCTCCGCCGCCAGCGGCGCCGGGAGCGCCTCCCCCCCCAGCAGCAGCTTGCGCAGCCCGCCGAGCGCGCGGGCCGCGTCCCCGTCGGGGAGCAGCGTCCGCAGCGTGGACGGGGTACACTGCAGGTGCGTGGCGCCGTGCCGGAGCATCTCCGCCGCCAGCGTGGCCTCGTCCCCGCCCTCCGGGGCGGGCTCCGCCGCGCGGCGGCGCACCCCGTCCAGGCGCTCCAGCGCGGCCAGCGCGGCTTCCGTCTCCACCCCGAAGTCCACCAGGCAGGCCAGCTCGTCCACCCCGGCCTCGCGGAGCCGGTCCACCATCTCCAGGCACTGCTCCGCCGTCCCCATCAGCCCCGCCGAGCCGAAGTAGCGCTCGAAGGCGTGCTCCAGGAGCGCGTCCATGTCGTCCGGCGCCAGCGCGTCCAGGTCCGCGATCCCCATGGAGCGCGCCAGGCCCCGGACCAGCCCCACGGAGCTGGCGAGGTAGCGCTTGAACGGCTCGCGCACCGCTTGGCGCACCGCCTCCTCGCTCTCCCCCACGAAGGCGTGGAGCATCAGCGCCACGCGCCCCGAGTCCGGGTCGCGTCCGTGGCGCCGCAGCGCGTCGCGGTACAGCGCGACCTTGCCGGCGAGCTCCTCCACCGACTGCCCCAGGAGGTGGGTGAGGACGTTGTACCCGCGCTCCCCCGCGGTCTCGAACGTCTCCGGGCTCCCGGAGGAGGTGATCCACACCGGCAGCTCGGCCTGCACCGGCCGCGGCAGCGTGCGCACCTCCACCTCGGCGCCCGTGCCCCCCACCATCCGCACCGCCTCGCCGCGCCACAGGCTCCGCACCTCCTCGATGCCGCGGAGCATGACGTCCTTTCGGTCCGCGTAGCTCGCCGGGGCGAGCACGAAGTCGTCCGCGTGCCACCCCGAGGCGAAGGAGATCCCCACCCGTCCCCGCGACAGCACGTCCACCACCGCCCACTCCTCCGCCACCCGCACCGGGGGGTGCAGCGGCAGGACCACGCTCCCCGCGCGGATCCCCACGCGCTCCGTCACCGCGGCCACGGCGGCCCCGGTCACCGACGGGTTGGGATAGAGCCCGCCGAACTCGTGGAAGTGCCGCTCCGGCGTCCACACCGCCGCGAAGCCGTTGCGGTCCGCGAACCGGGCCCCCTCCATCAGGAGCCGGTAGCCGTCCGACGCGCCGCCGCCCGCGCTGGCGAAGTAGAAGAGCGAGAAGTCCACCGGCCGCGTGGAGCGCCGCGCCCGCGCCGGCGCCGCCCCGTCGGGGCTCACCACCACGCGGAAGCCGCGCGCCAGCGTCCAGAGCAGCTCCAGCACCGAGATGTCGAACGAGATGCTGGTGACCGCCATCCACGTCCCGGCCCCGCCGCCCACGCGCTCGTCCATCGCCGCGAAGAAGCTCAGCGCGTTCCTGTGGGTGACGCCCACGCCCTTGGGGCGGCCGGTGGAGCCGGAGGTGTAGATGACGTACGCCAGGGACTGCGAGTGCGGGAGTGCGAAAGTGCGGGAGTGCGAGAGTGCGTCCTCGCCCGCGGCATCGTCGTTCACGTCCCCGTCCACGCCGATCAGCTCCACCCCCTCCGGGAGCAGCGCGCGCTGGCGCTCCCCGGCGACGGCCACGGCGAGGCCGGAGTCGCGGACCACGTACGCCAGGCGCTCGCGCGGGTAGGACGGGTCGAGCGGGACGTACGCCCCGCCGGCCTTGAGCACCCCCAGCAGCGCCGCCACCATCCCGGCGGAGCGCTCCACGCACACCCCCACCCGCGTCTCCGGGACGACTCCGCGGCGGCGGAGGGCGCGGGCCACCCGGGCGGCGCGGCGGTCCAGTTCGGCGTAGGTGACCTCCTCGCCGCGGAAGACCAGGGCCGCCGCCTCCGGCGTGCGCGCGGCCTGCGCCTCGAACGCCTGGTGGATGCACAGGTCGCCCGGGAAGGGGCGCTCCGTGGCGTTCCACTCCTCCACCAGCCGGCGGCGCTCGGCCTGGCCCAGCATCGGGATCGCCGCCAGGGGGCGGTCCGGGTCCGCGGCAATGCCGGCCGCGAGCGTGGCGAAGTGCTCCGCCATCCGCTCCACGGTGGCGGCGTCGAACAGTTCCCGGCGGTACGAGACCGTCCCGGCCACCCCGTCCCCGCCCTCCTCCAGGTCCAGGGCCAGGTCGTACTTGGCGGCGCCCCCCTCCTCCCCCATCGCCTCCAGGCGCAGCGACCCGCCCCAGGGCGCGGCCCGCTCGGGGCTCCGCAGGGCGAACGTCGCCTGGAAGAGCGGCGTGTGCGTCAGGCTCCGCTGCGGGGCCAGCTCCTCCACCAGCTTCTCGAAGGGGACCTCCTGGTGGGCGTACGCCCCCAGCGTGGTCTCCCGCACCCCCCGCAGCAGCTCCGCGAACGACGCTTCCGTCCGGAGCTCCGTGCGCAGCACGAGCAGGTTGACGAAGAAGCCGATCAGCCCCTCCGTCTCCAGCCGCGTCCGTCCCGCGACGGGGGTCCCCACGCTCACGTCGTCCTCCCCGGACCAGCGCGCCAGCAGGAGCTGCCACGCGCCCAGCAGCGTCATGAAGAGCGTCGCCCCCTCGCGCCGGGCCAGCGCCCGGAGCGCGCGCGACGTGGAGGCGGGGAGCGCGAGCGCCAGGACCCCCTGGCGGCTCCCCTGCACCGCCGGGCGGGGGCGGTCGGTGGGGAGGTCCAGCACCGGGGGGGCGCCCGCCAGCTCCGCGCGCCAGAAGGCGAGCTGCCGCTCCAGGACCTCGCCGGCGAGCCACGCGCGCTGCCAGACCGCGAAGTCGGCGTACTGCACCGGCAGCGGCGGGAGGGCGGCGTCCGCCCCGCCCAGGCGCGCCTCGTAGAGCGCGGCGGTCTCGCGCAGCAGGATGCCGGTGCTCCAGCCGTCGCTCGCCACGTGGTGCAGCGTGAGGAGGAGCACCCACTCCTCCTCGTCCACGCGGAGGAGCCCGGCGCGCATCAGCGGCCCGCGCGCCAGGTCGAAGGGGCGATTCGCCTCGGCGCGCGCCAGGCGCCGCGCCTCGGCGGCGCGCGCCTCCGCCGGGAGCCCGCGCAGGTCGCACACGGGGAGGGGGCGCGGCGCGGCCGGCTGCACCACCTGCACGGGCTCCCCGTCCACCACCGCGAAGACGGTGCGCAGCGTCTCGTGCCGGGCGGCCAGGTCGGCGAGGGCCCCCGCCATGGCGCGCGGGTCCAGCCGGCCGCGGAGCCGGAGGACGGACGGGATGTTGTAGGCGGCGCTCTCCGGCTCCATCTGCTGGATGAACCAGAGGCGCCGCTGCGCGAACGAGGCGGGGGGCGGGCGCAGCGGGTCCCGCGGGACCGGCTCCAGGGCGGGAGCGGGATCGAGATCGGCGCCCCGGAGCGCATCGACGCAGCGGGCCAGCGCGGCGACGGTGGGCGCCTCGAAGACCGTGCGCAGCGGCAGCTCCACCCCGAGCGCGGCCCGGACGCGCGACACCACCTGCGCCGCGAGGAGCGAGTGCCCGCCCAGCTCGAAGAAGTCGTCCTCCGCCCCCACCGTCTCCAGGCGCAGGGTCTCCGCCCAGATCCCCGCCAGCACCTCCTCCGCGGCCGTGCGCGGCGCGCGGAAATCCCGTCCCGCCCCGTCCCGCCCCGGCGCGGGGAGCGCGCGCCGGTCGACCTTGCCGTTGGCGGTGAGGGGAAGCCGCTCCAGCACCACGTACGCCGAGGGCACCATGTACTCCGGGAGCCGCCCCCGCAGGTGCTCCCGCAGCTCCGGCGCCGCGACCTCCGCCCCGCCCGCGGCGACCACGTAGGCCACCAGGCGCTTCTCGCCCGGCTCGTCCTCGCGCACCGCGACCAGGGCCTCGCGGACGCGCCCGTGCTCCAGCAGCGCGGCCTCCACCTCGCCCGGCTCGATGCGGAAGCCGCGCACCTTGACCTGCGCGTCCATGCGCCCCAGGTACTCCAGCGCGCCGGCGGGCAGCCACCGCACCCGGTCTCCGGTGCGGTACAGCCGCCCCCCGGCCGCGCCGAACGGGTCCGGCACGAACGCCTCGGCCGTGGTCGCCCGCCCGCCCAGGTAGCCGCGCGCGACCCCCGCGCCGCCGATGAACAGCTCCCCCGGCAGCCCCGGCGGCACCGGCTCCCCGCGCGCGTCCAGCACGTACAGCGTGGTGTTCGCCAGCGGGCCGCCGATGGGCACGGTGGCGGCCCCGGGCTCCACCCGGCGCACCGGGTGCCAGCTCGCGAACGTGGTGGTCTCCGTGGGCCCGTACACGTGCAGCAGCCGCTCGGGCCCTCCCGCCTCCAGCACCCGGCGGACGCTCTGCGGGTCCACCGCCTCGCCGCCGAAGAGCACGTGCCGCACGGACCCGAACGCGCCCGGCTCGTCGCGGGCCACGCGGTTGAACAGCGCCGTGGTCACGAACACGGCCGTGACCCGCCGCTCCCGCAGCTCGGCCGCGAAGGCGGCGGGCGAGAGCGTGGCGTCGCGCTCCAGGACCACCAGGGCGCCGCCGTTCAGCAGCGCGCCCCAGACCTCGAAGCTCGCCGCGTCGAAGGCGAGGGTGGAGACCTGCGCGATCCGCTCCGCCGGGCCGAAGGGCAGGTAGTCCGTGCCGCGGACCAGCCGGACCACCGCCCCGTGGGAGACCGCCACGCCCTTGGGGCGGCCGGTCGAGCCCGAGGTGTAGACGACGTAGGCCAGCTGCCGCGCGTCGGCGGGGACGGGCGGCGGGGTGTCGGGCATGGCGGCGAGCGCGCGCGCGGTCCCGGGATCGTCCAGGCTTAGCGGCCGGAGGCCGGCGGGGAGCCGCGCGCCGGCCGCGGCGTGCGTCAGCACCAGGGCGACGCCCGCGTCGGCGAAGACCTCGCGCAGGCGCTCCGGGGGATTGCCGGGATCCAGCGGCACGTAGGCGCCGCCGGCCTTGAGGATGCCCAGCAGCGCGACGATCACGGGGGTGCCGCGCTCCATGCACACCCCCACCCGGGTCTCGGGCCCGACGCCGCGCTCCCGGAGCAGGTGGGCGAGCCGGTTGGCCCCGCGCTCCAGCTCGCCGTAGGCGAGCGATTCGCCGCCGGCGAGCACGGCCGCCGCGCCGGGCGTGCGCCCGGCCTGCCCGGCGAAGAGCTCGTGGACGGATTCGCCCGGGAACGCGGCCGCGGTGTCGTTCCAGGCCTCCAGCACCCGCGCGCGCTCGGCCCCGCGCAGCAGCGGCGCCTCCGAGACGCGCGCGTCGGCGCCGTCCGCCATGGCCTCCAGCACCACCTCCAGGTGGGAGGCCATGGCGGCGATCGTGGCGGGCTCCCAGAGCGCCGTCCGGTAGCCGATCTCGGCGCGGAGCGCCCGGCCGTCGTCCCGGACGGTCAGGTCCAGGTCGAACTTGGCGGCGGCCGGGCCCTCCCCGAACGGTTCCAGCGCCACGCCGCCCAGCGACGACGCCCCGCGGGCGGACGGCGCCCGCTCCAGGGCGAAGGTCACCTGGAAGAGCGGCGCGTGCGCCGGGCTGCGCTCCGTCGCCAGCTCCTCCACCAGGTGCTCGAAGGGCACCTCCTGGTGGGCGTACGCCTCCAGCGCCGCCGCCCGCACCCGCGCCAGCAGCCCGGCCCAGCCCGGGTCGCCGGACAGGTCCGCCCGCAGGGCGAGCAGGTTGACGAAGAAGCCGATCAGCCCCTCCAGCTCGGTCCGCGTCCTCCCCGCCACCGGGGTGCCCACCACCACGTCGTCCCGCCCCGCCCAGCGGCCCAGCAGCGCCTGCCACCCGGCCAGCACGGTCATGAACAGCGTGGCTCCCTCGCGCCGCCCCAGCGCCCGCAGCCCGTCCGACACCCCGGACGGCAGGGAGAACCGGTGGACGCCGCCCCCCGCCGGCACCCCCGCCGCGCGGCGGCGGTCCGTGGGGATCTCCAGCAGCGGCGGGGCGCCGGCCAGCCGCTCCCTCCACCACTCCACCTGCGCCTCCAGCCACTCGCCGGAGAGCCGGGCCCGCTGCCAGGCGGCGTAGTCGGCGTACTGCACCGGCAGCTCCGGGAGCGCCGGCTCCCCGCCGCCGGCGTGCGCGGCGTAGAGGGCGGAGACCTCGCGGGTCAGCACGTCCATGCTCCACCCGTCGCTGACCACGTGGTGCAGGGTGAAGAGCGCCACGTGGTCCCGCGCCTCCAGGCGCAGGAGCGTGCAGCGCAGCAGCGGACCGGCCGCCAGGTCGAACGGGCGCGCCGCCTCCTCGGCGGCCAGGCGCGCCGCCTCCGCCTCCCCGGGGACGTCCACCACCGCGAGCGGCACGGGGGCGGCGGCGTGGACCACCTGCACGGGCTCGCCGCCTCGCTCCTGCAGCGTGGTGCGCAGCGCCTCGTGCCGGGCCACCAGGGCGTCCAGGCTCCGCCGCAGCGCCCGCACGTCCAGCGCCCCCCGCAGCCGCAGGGCGGCGGGCATGTTGTACGCGGGGCTCCCCGGCTCCAGCCGGTCCGTCACCCACAGCCGCCGCTGCGCGAACGACGCCGGGAGCGGCCGGCCGTCGCGCGGCACCCGCCCGACGGGCGGCGCGGCGTCCCCGCTCCCCTCCCGGCCAAGCGCCTCGATGCGCCCGGCCAGCCCGGCGAGCGTGGGCGCCTCGAAGACCGCCCGCAGCGGCAGCTCCACGCGGAACGCCTCCCGCACCCGCGCCACCACCTGCGCGGCCAGGAGCGAGTGCCCCCCCGCCTCGAAGAAGTGCTCCTCCGCGCCCACCCGCCCGCGTCCCAGCACCTGGGCCCAGATCCCGCCCAGCACCTCCTCCGCGGGGGTGCGCGGGGCGACGTATCCCGCCCCGCCCTCCCAGCTCGGGGCCGGGAGGGCGCGCCGGTCCAGCTTGCCGTTGGGGGTGAGCGGAAGCGCCTCCAGCACCACCACCGCGGAAGGGACCACATGCTCGGGGAGGCGCTCGCGGAGCCACGCGCGCACGGCCGGGCCGGCGACCTCCGCCTCCCCGGCGACGACGTAGCCCACCAGCCGCTTCTCCCCCTCCCCGGCCTCCCGGACCGCCGCCGCCGCGGCGCCCACCGAGGGGTGCGCCAGCAGCGCGGCTTCCACCTCGCCCAGCTCGACGCGGAAGCCGCGCACCTTGACCTGGCCGTCGGCGCGCCCCAGGAACGCCAGCTCCCCCCCGGCCAGCCAGCGCACGCGGTCGCCCGAGCGGTACAGACGCGCGCCCGGCTCCCCCCCGAACGGGTCGGGGACGAACGTCTCGGCCGTCGCCTCCGGGCGCCCCGCGTAGCCGCGCGCCACCCCCGCCCCGCCGATGTAGAGCTCGCCCGGCACCCCCGGCGGGACCGGCTCCATGCCCCCGTCGAGCACGTAGGCGCGCACCCGGGCGATGGGCCGGCCGAGCGACGGCAGGGATTCGCCGGCCGGGGACACCTCCCCCGCTGCGGTGTTCACGGCGGCCTCGGTGGGGCCGTAGCAGTTCACCAGCGCGAAGGGGAGCGCGGGCCGGGGCCGCGCCCGCAGCACGTCGCCGCCGCAGAGCAGCGCCCGCAGCGGCGCCTCCCGCGGCCATTCCACCGCCATCAGCCCCTCGGCGAGCGGCGTGGACAGGGTCGCCACGGTGATCCCCCGCTGCAGGACGAAGTCGCGCAGCGCCCCGGGCTGCAGGCGGGCTTCCCCGGGAACGGGGTGCAGCGAGGCTCCCCGCGCCAGGAAGGGCCAGATCTCCATCACCGACGCGTCGAAGGCCGGCGACACCGCAAGCGTGGCGCGGTCCGCGGGGCCGACGCCGAATGCGTCCGCGTGCCAGGCCACCAGGTGCGCCAGCGACGCGTGGGAGACCATCACCCCCTTGGGCGTACCGGTGGAGCCCGAGGTGTAGATCACGTACGCCAGCTGGTGCGGGTGTACCTCCGCCCCGCCGACGGGCGCATCGGCGCCGCCGGGAGCGTCGAGGGCGTCGAGGAGGACGCGGTCGGGGCCGTCTTCCGGGAGGGCGCCGGCGAGGCCGCCGCGGGTGAGGACCACCCGGGCGCCGCTGTCGGCCAGCAGCCAGGCCAGGCGCTCGCGCGGGTAGCCGGGGTCGATCGGGACGTAGGCCCCCCCGGCGCGCAGGACCCCCAGCAGGGCGACCACCAGTTCGGCGGACCGCTCCAGGCAGACCGCGACGCGCGTCTCGGGGCCGACGCCGCGCGCGCGGAGGGCGCGGGCGACGCGGTCGGCCTCCCGGTCCAGCTCGCCGTAGCCGAGGACGCGGTGCTCGTCGTGGACGGCCGGCGCGCCGGGAGCGCGGGCCGCCTGCTCGGCGACGAGCCGGTGGACGGGCACCCGCGGGAAGGCGGCCCGGGGGCCCTGCCACGCCTCCAGCACCTGCGTCCGCTCGGCGCCGCGCAGCAGCGGCACCCCGGAGACGCGGCGGGACGGGTCCGCCGCCATCGCTTCCAGGAGGAGCACTAGGTGCCCGGCCATGCGCGCGGCGCTCCCGGCCTCCCACAGCGCGGTCCGGTACTCCAGCGCCCCGCCGAGCGACTCCCCGTCGTCCTCCAGCACCAGGTGGAGGTCGGACCGGGCGACGCCCGCGCTCCCGCCGAACGGTGCCGCCTCCACCTCACCCAGCGACAGCCGCCGGTCGCCCGGGAGCGCCCGCTCCAGCGAGAAGCCCGCCTGGAAGAGCGGCGCGTGCGCCAGGCTGCGCTCCGTCGCGACCTCCTCCACCAGGCGCTCGAAGGGGAGCTCCTGGTGGGCGTACGCCCCCAGCGCGGCCTCGCGCACCCGCGCCAGCAGCCCGGCCCAGTCCGGGTCGCCGGACAGGTCCGCCCGCAGGGGGAGCATGTTGACGAAGAAGCCGATCAGCCCCTCCAGCTCGGCCCGCGTCCGCCCCGCCACCGGGGTGCCCACCACCACGTCCTCCTGCCCCGCCCAGCGGCCCAGCAGCGCCTGCCACCCGGCCAGCACGGTCATGAAAAGCGTGGCTCCCTCGCGCCGCCCCAGCGCCCGCAGCCCGCGCGCGAGCTCCGGGGGGAGCGCCAGCGGCACCGTGCCGGCGGGCCCGCCCCGCCCCGCCGCGCGCGGGCGGTCCGTGGGGACCTCCAGCAGCGGCGGGGCCCCCGCCAGGCGCTCCCTCCACCACTCCACCTGCGCCTCCAGCCTCTCGCCGGAGAGCCAGGCGCGCTGCCAGGCGGCGAAGTCGGCGTACTGCACGGGCAGCTCCGGGAGCGCCGGCTCCCCGCCCCGGCCGAACGCGGCGTAGAGGGCGGAGACCTCGCGCACGAGCACGTCCATGCTCCACCCGTCGCTGACCACGTGGTGCAGGGTGAAGAGCGCCACGTGGTCCCGCGCGTCCAGGCGCAGGAGCGTGCAGCGCAGCAGCGGCCCGGCCGCCAGGTCGAACGGGCGCGCCGCCTCCTCCGCGGCCAGGCGCGCCGCCTCCGCCTCCCCGGGGACGTCCACCACCGCGAGCGGCACGGGGGCGGCGGCGTGGACCACCTGCACGGGCTCGCCGCCGCGCTCCGCGAACGTGGTGCGCAGCGTCTCGTGCCGCTCCACCAGGGCGTCCAGGCTCCGCCGCAGCGCCCGCACGTCCAGCGCCCCGCGCAGCCGCAGCGCGGCGGGCATGTTGTAGGCGGGGCTCCCCGGCTCGATCCGGTCGGTCAGCCAGAGCCGCCGCTGCGCGAACGACGCCGGGAGCGGCGCTCCGTCGCGCTGAACCCGCCCGATCGCGGGCGTGGCCGCGCGGCCCTCCTCCCGGAGCGCTTCGATGCGCGCGGCCAGCCCGGCCGGCGTGGGGGCCTCGAAGAGCGCCCGCACCGGCAGCTCCACCCCGAACGCCTGTCGCGCCCGCGAGACGACCCGCATCACCAGGAGCGAGTGCCCCCCCAGGTCGAAGAAGCCGTCCCCTGCCCCCACCCGCTCCGTCCCCAGCACCTCCTCCCAGATCCCGCACAGCACCTCCTCGGTAGGCGTCCGGGGAGCCACGTAGCGGTCCTCTCCCTCGTACTCCGGTGCAGGCAGCGCCTTCACGTCCAGCTTGCCGTTCGGGGTGAGCGGGAGACTCTCCAGCCCCACGAACCCGGCCGGCACCATGTACTCCGGCAGGCTCCGCCCCAGGTGGTCGCGCAGCGCGTCCGCGTCCGCATCGCCCACCACGTACGCCACCAGGCGCTGCTCGCCGGCCTCGTCCTCCCGCACGACCACCCGCGCCTCGCGCACCTCCGGGTGCGCCGAGAGCACCGCCTCGATCTCCCCCGGCTCGATGCGGAAGCCGCGCACCTTGACCTGCTCGTCCACCCGTCCGACGAACTCCAGCCGCCCATCCGCCCGCCAGCGCAGCCGGTCGCCCGTGCGGTACATCCGCGCGCCCGCCTCCGCGCCGAACGGGTCCGGAAGGAAGCGCTCGGCCGTCAGCGCGGGGCGGTCCAGGTACCCGCGCACCACGCCGTCCCCGCCCACGTACGCCTCGCCCGCCACGCCGGCCGGCACCGGCTCCAGCGCCGTGTCCAGCAGGTAGATGCGCTGGTTCCCCGTGGCGCGGCCCACCGGCACCGTCAGCGCGTCCTCCGCCACGTGCTCCACCTGCTCGTACGAGCACCAGGCGGTGGTCTCCGTCGGCCCGTACATGTGCAGCAGCCGCCGCGGCCCGCCCGCCGCGAGGAGGCGCCGCACGCTGTCCGCGTCCGCCGCCTGCCCGCCGAACAGCACCTCGCGCAGCGGCGCGAAGATGTCCGGCTGCTCGCGCGAGAGCTGGTTGAGCAGCGCCGTCGTCTGGTACAGCGTGGTGATGCGCTCCGCGCGCAGCGTCTCGCGGAAGGCGGCGGGGGAGAGGAGCACGTCGCGGGGGATGCCCACCAGGGTGGCGCCGTTCATCAGCGCGCCCCACGCCTCGAAGGTGAGCGCGTCGAAGCTGGCGTTGGAGGCCTGCGCGATGCGGTCGCCCGGGCCGAGCCGCACGTAGTCCGTCTCCACGGCGAGCTGGACGACGTGGCGGTGGGCGACCATCACGCCCTTGGGACGGCCCGTGCTGCCGCTGGTGTAGACGATGTATGCCAGGTTCTCGGCAGTCGCACCGCCGCGCGGCGCCTCCGCGGACTCGCGGGCGAGCGCGTCGGCGGCCCGGTCGAGGAGGACGACCGGGACGTCGCCCGCCTCCGCCGCGAAGGCGACGTCGCCGCGGCTGAGGAGCACGCGCACGCTGCTGTCGTCCAGCATCAGCGCCAAGCGCTCGGCCGGGTAGCCGGGATCGAGCGGCACGTAGCAGCCGCCGGCCTTGAGCACGGCCAGGACGGAGACGACCAGCTCCACGCCGCGCTCCAGCAGCACGCCTACGCGGCTCTCCGGCCCGACGCCCAGGCCGGCCAGGTGGTGCGCCAGCCGGTTGGCGCGCGCGTCCAGCTCGCGGTAGGACAGCTCCACGTCGTCCCACACCAGCGCAGGCGCCCCGGGCCGCTGCCGAGCCCGGGCCTCGAACAGCTCGTGGATGCAGACGCCGCGCGGGTACGGCCGCGCCGTCCGGTTCCACGCCTCCACCACCTGCTCGCGCCCGGCCGCGTCCAGCAGCGGGATCCCGTCCACGCGCGGGTCGCCGGGGGCGGCCATCGCCGCCAGGATCGCCCGCAGGTGCTCGGGGGCGCGGGCCAGGAGCGCCCCGTCGGCCAGCCCCTCGTCCCAGCGCAGCGCCAGCTCCAGCCCGTCCCCCGCGCTCGCCGCCTCCAGGAGCGCGGCGTACCCCAGCGGGTCGCCGCTCTCGTGCCGCCGGAAGTCGCGCACCTCCTGGTCCCCGACGCGCGCCCCGTCGAACCCGGCGTCCGGGAAGTCCTGGAGGACGAACAGCGTGTCGAAGAGCCGCTCCCCGCCCGGGAGCCCGCTCCACCCGCGGACGAGGGCGGGGGCCACGTGCTCGAAGGCGCGCGCCCGGGCGTGCTCCGCCTGGAGCCCCCGCAGCCACGCGCCCACCCCTGCCCCCGCCTCCACGCGCACCCGCACCGGGAAGGCGTTGACGAAGAGTCCCAGCATCGCCTCCACGCCGGGGACCTCCGCCGGGCGGCCGTGGCCGAGCACCCCCAGCACCACGTCGTCCTCCCCGGCGTAGCGCGCCTGGAGGATCGCCCAGGCGCCCTGCAGCACCGTCTGGAGCGTCACCCGGTGCCGGCGCGCCGCGGCCCTCAGCCCCGCGGCAAGGGCGGGGTCCAGGGCGAGCCCCCGCGCCGCGAAGCGCCCGGCCGCCCCTTCCGCGCCGCGGGGACCCGGGAGCCGGGCGGGGGCGTCCAGCCCCTCCAGCTCCGCGCGCCAGAACGCCTCCGCCTCGGCGGGGCTGCGGCCGCGCAGCCAGGCGTGGTAGCCCGCCGGCGTCGGGGCCGGCTCCTCCGCCGGCTCCTCGCCGCGGCAGAGGGCGCCGTACGCGGCCAGCACCTCGCGCAGGAGGAGCGACACCGACCAGCCGTCGAGCACGAGGTGGTGGTAGCTCCACACGAAGCGGTGCTCCTCCTCGCCCGTGCGAACCTGCGCCAGGCGGAGCGGCGGCGCGGCCGAGAGGTCGAAGCCCTCGCGCCGGTGCGCCTCGCGCAGCTCCGCCAGCCGGGCCTCCTGCCCCCGCGGGTCCACGCCGCGCCAGTCCAGCGCCTCCGCGCGCAGCTCCGCGCGCCGGCGCACCACCTGCACCGGGGCGTCCAGCCCGTCCCAGAAGAAGACGCTGCGCAGCGCCGGGTGGCGCCGGACCGCGCGCTCCCACGCGCGCGCGAACGCGGGGGCGGCGAAGGGGCCGAGCACCGTCCAGCTCACCTGCTCGACGTACCCGCCGGTGGCCCCGGCTCCCAGCTCCTGCAGGAGGATCGTCTCCTGCATGGGGCCCAGCGGATAGATGCTCTCGACGTTTTCCATCGCGAACCCGGAGAATGCGGGTGGGAGAAGTGGGCCGTGCCGCCCGCGGACGTCGAACGGCCCTGGACGCCCGCCCTCGCCCGCAGATCACAAGCATATTACGAGACACGATGTCACACAATCCGTCCCGCGAACCTCCACCCCCGTCGCGGGCGGGCGCGGCGCGGGGGGGGGCGGCGACCCGCCGGGACCCGCGGGATAGGACGACC
>JBFMFL010000080.1:0-3394 GCA_040752145.1 Gemmatimonadota bacterium | reverse complement strand
CCCCCCCCCCCCCCCCCCCCCCCCCCCCCCCCCCCCCCCCCCCCCCCCCCCCCCCCCCCCGCGGCGGGTGCCTGCCACTCTCCGGGACAGGCTTGATCGAACTCCACCCCTGGTGGTATGATTTTCGTGGCGGGAAAAACACGCAGACGGAGCGAGTGATGCACCCGCCGCCCGCCGGTCCTTCCAGGCGCGGCCAGTCCACACGAGGGGGTCCATGGAGTCCACAGCCGCAGGAGAAGCCCCCGCCGCGCCGCCCCCGGCGACCGCACGGGACCCGCGGACCGCGGGGCCGGTCGTGAACTCGCACAACGAGTGGGACCCGCTGGAGGAAGTCGTCGTCGGCGTCGCGGACGGGGCGCACGTGCCCGCCTGGGGCCCCATGATCGCGGCCACCACCCCCGAGGACCAGTCCGGGTTCTTTCAGCGGCTCGGGGGACGTCCCTTCCCGGCGGAGGTGGTCGACGCCGCGAGGCGCGACCTGGACGCCCTGGCGGAGCGGCTCCACCGCGAGGGAGTGGTGGTGCGCGTCCCGGCGGCCCACGAGCACTCCCGCCCCTTCGCCACCCCGGACTGGGAGAGCGGCACCGGGTTGTACGCCGCCATGCCCCGGGACGTCCTGCTCGTGGTGGGCGACGAGATCATCGAGGCGCCGATGGCGTGGCGGTGCAGGTACTTCGAGGTGCACGCCTTCCGCCCGCTCGTCACCGAGTACTTCCGGGCGGGTGCGCGCTGGACCGCCGCCCCCCGCCCCACCCTCCGCGACGAGCAGTTCCTGGCGGAGGAGGAGGCGGGCGGCCACCGGGCGCCTCCGTACATGGTCACGGAATACGAGCCCACCTTCGACGCGGCCGACTTCATCCGCTGCGGGAGGGACATCTTCGCCCAGCGCAGCCACGTCACCAACGCTCTCGGCATCGAGTGGCTGCGCCGGCACCTGGGCGCGGCGTACACCGTTCACGTGCTGGAGCCGGACGATCCGCACCCCATGCACATCGACGCCACGATGCTCCCCCTCGCGCCGGGGAAGCTGCTCGTGAACCCGGAGCGACTCCCGGAAATCCCCCGGCAGTTCCGCGACTGGGACGTCCGCTGCGCTCCACCCCCGAGCGCCGACGGCGCCCGGCAGCTGTACATGAGCAGCGCCTGGGTCTCCATGAACCTCCTGAGCCTGGACGAGCGCCACGTGCTGGTGGAGGAAAAGGAGACGGAGCTGAAGGCGATGCTCCGGGGCTGGGGGATGGAGCCCATCCCCTGCCCGTTCCGGAGCTTCAACGCCCTGGGCGGCTCCTTCCACTGTGCCACGCTGGACGTCCGGCGGCGCGGCGGCCTCCAGTCGTACTTCTAAGCCGCAGGACCCCGGCGGAGAGCGCCAGCGACGGCTCCTCGCGCACCCACCCGTCCTCTTCCACGAACGGCCGCGACGCCGGCGCTTCGCCGACCCGCGACGCGGCCTCCGGCGGACAGCCTTCGCCGGACGCGATCCGCCCGAGCGCACACGCCGCGTGCCCCCGCACCAGCGGCTCGGCGCCGGAGAGCCCCAGCCCCGAGCGCCCCGGCGACGTTGGCGCACGGCCGATCCGTCAGCCGCCGGGGAGGAAGAGCTCCGGCAGGGGCCGGTCCGGGTCCGCCGCGGCGCCCGCGAGCAACGCCTCGTAGTCGCCGACCATCCGCCCGATCCTCTCCGCCTCGTACAGCTCCGTCCGGTACGCCAGCGTTCCCCCGATCTCCTCCCCCTCCTCGCGCATCGTCAGCCGCAGCTCCGAGCGCAGCCTCCCCCTCTCCCCCGGCGAGCGCCTCAGCGGCGCCGTCTCCACCCGCCCCAGCCGCAGCGTCTCCCGCGCGGCGCGCGCATGCTCCAGCTCGAAGACCACCTGGAAGAGCGGCATCTCCTCCGCCCCGCTCTCCGGCCGCAGCGCCCGGACCAGCCGCGCGTAGGGGAACTCCTGGTGCCCGTACGCCCCCAGCGCCACCTCCCGCACCCGCCCCAGCAGCTCCCGGAAGCTCGGCCCGCCGGACAGGTCCGTCCGCAGCACCAGCGTGTTCGTGAAGAAGCCGATCAACCCCTCCACCTCCCGCTGCGTCCGCCCCGCGATCGGGGTCCCCACCACCACCTCCGCCTGCCCGCTGTACCTGCCCAGCAGCGCCTGCCATCCCGCCAGGAGCGCCATGTAGAGCGTACACCCCTCCGCCCGCGCCAGGGAGCGCAGGGCCCGCGACACCTCCCCCGGCAGCCGGAGGCCGCGCGCCGCCGCCCGGTCGCTCCCCCCCGGCCGCCGCGGCCGGTCCGTGGGCAGCGCCAGCAGCCGCGGCGCCCCCTCCAGCCGCCCCCGCCAGTACGCCAGCTGCCCCTCCAGCACCTCCCCCCGGAGCCACTCCCGCTGCCACGCCGCGTAGTCCGCGTACTGCACCTCCGGCTCCGGCAGCTCCGGCTCCCGCCCCGCGCCGTACGCCTCGTACAGCGCCGAGAGCTCGCGCACCAGCACCCCCGTGCTCCACCCGTCGCTCACGACATGGTGCAGCGTGAAGAGCACCGCGCCGTCCTCCTCCCCCAGCCGCACCCGCACCGCGCGCAGCAGCGGCCCCCGCTCCAGGTCGAAGGCCCGCGCCGCCTCCTCCGCCGCCAGCGCCTGCACCGCCCCCTCGCGCGCGGCCTCGGGAAGCCCGCCCAGGTCCACCTCCGGGAGAGGCACCGGGGCCGCCGGGTGGATCACCTGCACCACCCGCCCGCCCGACGCCCGGAAGGTGGTGCGCAGCGCCTCGTGGCGCCGCACCAGCTCGTCGAGCGCCCGCTCCAGCGCACGCTCCCGCAGCCTCCCTCCCAGGCGCAGCGCATAGTGCAGGTTGAACGCGGCGCTCCCCGGGCGGCTCCGGAACACCTCCCACAGGCGCTCCTGCCCGAAGGACGGCGCCATCTCTCCCTCGCGCAGCACCCGCCGCAGCGGCAGCGGCCGCGCGGCCTCTCCCGAGGCGAGCGCCGCCTGCACCCGCTCCCCCAGCCCGGCAACCGTCGGCGCCTCGAAGAGCGCGCGCAGCGGCACCTCCGCCCCGAACGCCTCCCGCACCCGCGAGACCACCCGCGTCGCCAGCAGGCTGTGGCCCCCCAGCTCGAAGAAGCCCTCGTGCACCCCCACCCGCTCCACCTCCAGCACCTCCGCCCAGATCTGCGCCAGGATCTCCTCCACCGGCGTCCTCGGCGCCGCGTACGCCCGCTCCCCCTCCCGCGCCGGCGCGGGGAGCGCCCGCCGGTCCACCTTGCCGTTGGGCGTCAGGGGCAGGCGCTCCAGGAGCACCATCGCGGCCGGCACCATGTACGCCGGCAGCCGATCCCCCAGGTGCGCCCCCCCCGCGGCGGGCGCGCCCGCCCCCCCCCCCCCCCCCCCCACCCACGCCCCCC
>JBFMFL010000008.1:13677-57203 GCA_040752145.1 Gemmatimonadota bacterium | reverse complement strand
GGGAGGGGCCGGGGGAGGGGGTCTGCCCTCACGCCGTTGCAGGCTGTTCCCTGTTCCCTGTTCCCTGTTCCCTGCCGTTCCCGTCCAGCCCGGCCATCAGCTGCAGCAGCCGGTCCTGCGTGGCCTCGGCGCGGGGGAGTTCGCCCACCAGGCGGCCCTCTCGCAGCACCAGGATGCGGCGGGACAGGGCGATCACCTCCGGCAGCTCGCTGGAGATGAGGAGCACGGCGGCGCCCTGCGCGGCCAGGCCGTCCACCAGCGCGTGGATCTCGGCCTTGGCGCCCACGTCCACGCCGCGGGTGGGCTCGTCCAGGATCAGGATGCGCGAGCGGGCGGCCAGCCAGCGGGCGATCACCACCTTCTGCTGGTTGCCGCCCGAGAGGCCGGCGACGGCCGTGTCCACGCCGGGGGCGCGCACGCGCAGCCGGCGGTAGTACTCCTCGGCCAGGGCGCGCTCCTCGCGGCGGCGGATCCAGCTCAGCCGTGAAAGGCGGCCCAGGATGGGGAGCGAGGTGTTGTGCAGCCCGCTCGCCGACAGCACCAGCCCCTGCTTCTTGCGGTCCTCCGGCACCAGCCCGATCCCCAGCCGGATCGCCTCGCCGGGGGTGCGGATCCTCGCCGGCCTGCCGGCCACGCGGACGGTGCCGCGCACGCCGCGCTCCAGCCCGAACAGCGCCTGCGCCACCTCCGAGCGCCCCGCGCCCACCAGCCCGGCCAGCCCCACCACCTCGCCCGCGCGCAGTGTGAAAGACACGTCGTGGAACTTCCCGGGCAGCGTCAGCCCCTCCACCCGCAGCAGCTCCTCGCCGGGGGCGGCGTCCAGGTGGCCGGGGAAGTACTCCGCCAGCGGCCGGCCGATCATCAGCCGCACCAGCTCGCCCTCCGTCAGCCCCTGGGTGGGGAGCGTCGCCACGTGCTTTCCGTCGCGCAGCACGCTCACCGCGTCGCACAGGCGGAAGATCTCCGGCATGCGGTGCGACACGTAGATGCAGGTGACGCCGCGCTCCCGCAGCCGCCCGATCAGCTCGTACAGGCGCTCCGCCTCCGGCTGGCTCAGGCTGCTGGTGGGCTCGTCGAACACCACGATGCGCGCGCCGCCGCCCACCGCCGAGGCGATCTGCACCAGCTGCTGCTGCGCCACGTTGAGCTCGCCCAGCGGGCGGCGCACGTCCACGCCGCCGCCCACCTCGGCGAGCATCGCCTCCGCGCGCCGCTCCATCTCCCGGCGCGACACCAGCCCGCCGCGCGTGGGCAGCGCGCCCAGGTTCAGGTTCTCGGCGACCGACAGGTTGTCGCAGAAGGCCAGCTCCTGGTGCACCATCCCCACCCCGGCGGCCAGCGCGTCGCGCGGGCTCCCGAACTTCACCGGCCGGCCGTCCACGAACAGCTGCCCGCCGTCCGGCGCGTGGATCCCGGCCAGGATCTTCCCCAGCGTGCTCTTCCCCGCCCCGTTCTCGCCGCACAGGGCGTGGCAGGAGCCGGGGGCCACCTCCAGCGTCAGGTCGGCGAGCGCCAGGGCGCCGGGGAAGCGCTTGGTGATCCCCGCGAAGCGGACGGCGGGCTCCGCCATGCGCGGCGCGCCTACAGCGCCAGGTAGGCGGGGTCGACGTCGGTGAAGCCCCACGACCGGAGCTGCCGCGCCCACTCGCCCAGGTTCTGGCGGGTCACCTTGACCGGCTCCATGGGGATGGTCTCGGGGACCTGCTTGCCCTGGAGCTTGTCCACGATGGTCTTCACCCCCACGTACCCCCACTGGTACACCGGCTGCGCCACCAGCACCGGAGCGATCCCCCGCTCCACGTAGGGGAGCTGCGCCGGGAGCGCGTCCACGGCCACCACCTTGGTGCGGGCGGGGTCCAGGTCGGTGAGCAGCGTCCGGGTGAAGAGCGGCCACCCGCCCACCATGGCCCAGCCGGTGACCTCCGGGTACGCGTTGTTGACGCGGATCACCTCGGCCGCGGCGTCCTGCGGGGTCTCGATGTGGTTGAACACGTCCACCACCTTGATCCCGGGGTGCTTCGCCGCCTCCTCGCGCACCCCCTGCGCGCGCCGCTGCAGGTTGGGGGCGTTCTGGTTGCCGGCCAGGATCGCCACCGAGCCCCGCCCGTTCATCTGCGCCGCGAGCTCGGCCATGACCGTGCGGCCCACCTGCACGTCGTCCACGCCGTAGTAGGCGAAGCGCCGGGACTGCGGCACGTCGCTGTCGAAGGTCATCACCTCCACCCCGCGCCCCACCGCGTCGTCGATGGCGCCGGCCACCTTGCCCGCGTCGGAGGCGGAGATGAGGATGGCGTCGGCGCCGTCGTTGACCGCCTGCTGGATGCGCTGCGCCTGCACCTGCCCGTCCTCCTGCGGCGGGGTGAGCCAGGCGATCTCCACCTGCGGCCCGCCGGGCTGCGCGGAGATCTCCTTGGCCGCGGCCTCGGCGCCGGTGCGGGCGGCCAGGAACACCGGGTTGTTGGAGCTCTTGGCGATCACCGCCACGGTGATGCGGTCGTCGGCGCCCCCCGCCGCCGCGCCGGCCCCGCCCTGCGCCTTCTGCTCCCCACCTCCCCCTTCACCCCCTCCACACGCGGCCGCGGCCGCGCACAGCACGGCGATTCCCGCGGCCCGAACGGCGGTCCCTGGCTTCATTTCCGTCTCCCGGTTGACGAGTTACGCGGCGGCCCGCGCGGGGTCCGCGGCCCGGCTGAGGCGCCGGGCGGTGACGCGGGTGCTCCACTGGTCCACCACCACCGCGACGATGATGGCGCACCCGATGACGATCCACTCGTAGTTCTGGTCCAGGCGCAGGGTGCGGATGGACTGCCGGAACAGCACGATCAGCACGGCCCCCAGCATCGCCCCCAGCGCGCTCCCCTTTCCCCCGATCAGGCTGGCGCCGCCCACCACCGCCGAGGCGATCACGTACAGCTCGTAGCCCTGGGCGTCGCCGGACGAGGCCGAGCCGTAGAAGCTGGCCCCCAGGAACGCCGCGATCCCCGCGGTCAGCCCGGAGACGGCGAACACGCCCACCTGGATGCGGTTCAGCGGGAGCCCGGCGAAGCGGCTCGCCTCCAGGTTGCCGCCGAAGGCGAACACGTGCCGCCCCATCACCGTGCGCGTGAGGTAGAGCGTCCCCACCGCGGCCACCAGGAGCATGGAGAGCATGGGGACGGGGTACAGCCCGCCGCCCAGCCCCAGGTTGGCCTTGGCCACGGCGGTGAGCGGCTGCGGCACCAGGATGCTCTCCGCGCGCGTGGCCACGAAGGCGATGCCGCGCAGCACCCACATGGTCCCCAGCGTGATGATGAAGGGGTGGACGCGCAGCCCCACCACCAGCGCCCCGTTGAGCAGCCCGCAGAGCAGCCCGATCCCCGCGCACGCGGCGAAGCCCAGCAGCACGGTGGAGGTGTCGCCCAGGGGGCCCACGGCGCGCAGCAGCAGCGCCATGCCCACGCCGGCCAGGGCGTAGATGGAGCCCACCGAAAGGTCGATGCCGCCGGAGACGATCACCACCGTGGCGCCGATGGCCATGATGGCGAAGAAGCTGGCGTCGGTGGCCGTCTGGACCAGCGTGTGCGAGTTCCAGAAGTCGTTCACCACCTCGCCGCTGCGCCGGTCCAGGTGCGAGCCGGCCAGCGCGGTGAGCGCCAGGGTGACCAGCGCCACCACGATGACCAGCCCGGTCTCCTGCGAGGCGAAGATCCTGCGGACGATTGCTCGCACGGGCGTCGGCCGGTTGGGGGTGGGGACCGCCGGGTGCCGGGACCCGGCGGGGCGGGCATGCGGGACAGGGTGTGAAGGTACCACGGGGAGGCGCCGCGCCACCAGCGCGCCTCCCTGTCCATCGTCATGGTAGCCGTGCGGCGCCCCGTCCACCAGCCGCGCGGGCTACTCCTCCCCGGAAAGCCCCTCCCACAGACCCTGCAGGTACGCCGCGCCGAGGGCGCGGTCGTGGAGGCCGTACCCCGGCCGCCCGCGCTCCCCCCAGATCATGCGGCCGTGGTCGGGGCGCATGGGCCCGGCGAAGCCGACGTCGCGCAGCGCGCCCAGCACCGCGCGCATGTCCACGCTGCCGAAGCGGGAGGGGTGCGGGGCCTCGTGGAAGCGGCGCTCCCCCGTCACCCGCACGTTGCGGCAGTGGGCGAAGTGGATGCGCCCGCCCAGGCGCCGCACCATTGCCGGCAGGTCGTTCCCCGGGCGCGCCCCCAGCGAGCCGGTGCAGAAGGTGACCCCGTTCGCCGGGCTGTCCACCAGGGCGACCAGCCGCTCCAGCGCCGGGCCGTCCGTGACGATGCGGGGGAGCCCGAAGATGGGCCAGGGCGGGTCGTCCGGGTGGATCGCCATCCTCACCCCCGCCGCCTCCGCCACCGGCACCACCCGCTCCAGGAACCAGGCCAGGTTCTCCCAGAGCCGCTCGGCGTCCACCTCGCTGTACGCGGCCAGCAGCGCGCGCAGCTCCTCCGCGCCGTACGCCGCGGCCCAGCCGGGGAGGTCGCCGGTGCCGCGGGACAGGTCGATGCGGCCCAGCGCCTCGTGGTCGTACGCCAGCGCGGTGGAGCCGTCCTCCAGCGGCATCTCCAGCCCGGTGCGCGTCCAGTCGAACACCGGCATGAAGTTGTAGCAGAGCACGGGGATCCCCAGCTCCCCCACGTGCCGGACGCTCTCGCAGTAGGCGTCGGTCCAGCGGTCGCGGCCGGGGCGGCCCAGCTTGATCTCCTCGTGCACCGGGATGCTCTCCACCACGGCGAAGCGCAGCCCGGCCGCCTCGATGGTCTCCCCCAGCCGCTCCAGCTCGTGGCGCGGTCACGGCTCGCCCACGGGGACGTGGTGCAGCGCGCTGACGATCCCCTCCACCCCCGGCACCTGCCGGAGGTGGGCGAGCGGCACCGGGTCGTCCGGGCCGAACCAGCGCAGCGTCATCTGCATGTGGCACCTCGCTGAACGGGCTGAAGCGGTCCGCCGGGACACTTCGGTGATGGACGGCCGTGCTTCCGGCGGGGTCCTGCCGCCGGATGCCGTTCGGGTAGGAAGGCCAGCTCCCCGCCGGGAGCATGCGGCAGTTCTACCGTGCCGTTTCGCTCCCCCGAAAACCGGGAGAAGGAGATTCGGCGGCGGCGTGGTCGAGCGCAGAATCGAGGTGGCCGACGACCTGCCGCACCGCCTCCGCCCGATCCTCCTCCGCGAGCCCGTGGGACGCGCTCAGCTCGGCGAGGGCGGCGGTGAAGCAGTCGGCGATCTCACGATCCCGGACGTAGCCGAGCCCGTGCAGCTGGCGGCCCAGGTGATCGATCCCGCTCGACGCGCGGTTCAGGTAGACGTGAGAGTGGGGGTGCTCGCGCAGCCCGCTCGCGATCGCACGGATCGCTTCAGGAAAGGACGGCTGGACACCCATCTGCTTCTCCTCGTGGATCGGGGCTGCGCGGCGAGGGAGGGGCGACAAGGGCCGGCCCGCACGCGTCAGGCATCGCTACCCGGGCGTGTTGCCGTTAGCTTCCGCGTGCGCCCCCGTCGGCGCCCCTGCGGTCCTCCGTCCGGAGATGGTCATGGCAAGCTTCTTCTCGCTCTCCCAGTCCCACGTCTCTTCCACGTCCGAAACGGCCCTGCTCGAGGAGATCCGTGCGCACACCGGCTGCGAGGAGCAGGCCTCCAGCATCCTGCGAGGCATCGAGCGCCTGGCCGGCGACGCGTCCATCCGGCAGTACGACATGACGCCGACCACCAACCGGCGCGCGTACCGCGGGGCTCCCCCCGTGTCCTGGAGCGTCCGCGCCGTCCGCCCCTGATCCTCCCCCGTCCGGACCGCCGCTCCGGCGGCCGGCGCTCACGCGTCCGCCGCGGCCTGACCCGAGCCCCGGCGGGGCGGCCCCCTGCGCCCCCGCACCCGCCGCTCGCTCTCCGGGTCCTCGTCCGCGGGGGGCGCCTCGGGCTCCGGCGGCACCAGCGGGAGCCGCACGGAGATCACGCTCCCGCTCCCCAGCTCGCTCTCCAGCGTCACCTCCCCGCCCAGCAGCCCGGCGAGCTGGCGCGTCACCGCCAGCCCCAGGCCGGTCCCCCCCACCCGTCCGGACGAGTGGTCCACCTGCCAGAACGCGTCGAAGACGCGCTCGGCGTGTCCGGGCGCGATCCCCATCCCCGTGTCCCCCACCCGGATCAGCACCCCGCCGTCGGCGACCTCCAGGTCGAGCCGCACCTCGCCCTCGTCCGTGAACTTCACCGCGTTGGCCGCCAGGTTCAGGATGATCTGGCGGAGCTTGCCCGCGTCGGTCCGGAAGGGGATGGGCCCGTCGGGGATCCGGAGCACCAGGCGCAGCCCCTTCTCGGCGGCGAGCGGCTCCACCAGCGACGCCGCCTCCCGCACGAACGCGGCGAGGTCCACCTCGCGCAGGCGGAGCTCGGAGCGGCCCGCCTGCCGCTGCGCGAAGGCGAGGATCTCGGCGATCAGCTCCAGGAGGTGGTCGCTCGCGGCGCGGATCCGCTCCACCTGGTGGAGCTGCTTCTCGTTGAGCGGCCCCGCGACCTCGGCGGTCAGCAGGTCGGTGAACCCCTGCACGGCCGTGAGCGGGGTGCGGAACTCGTGCGAGATGGTGCCCAGGAAGGTGGTCTTGGCCAGGTCCGCGTCCTCCGCCTCGTGCCGCGCGACGTTGGCCTCGCTCAGCAGCTCCTCCGCGCGCCGGGCGGTGAGCGTGGCCGCCAGGCGCGCCGCCTCGGCCGAGCGCGTCGCCTCCTGCGAGGCCGCGTAGAGCCGCGCGTTGTCCACGGCCATGGCGCAGCGGCGCCCCAGGTCCTCGGCAAGCAGCAGGTCGGCGGCGTCGTAGCGCCGGCGGTCGCCTGAGACGAAGGTGATCGCGCCCAGCGTGCGCCCCCGCGCCGTCATGGGCACCATCAGGAACGCGCACGCGCCCAGCTCCCGGAGGAGCAGGCGGTGCTCCTCCTCCGCGATCCCCTCCAGCACGTCGTCGTAGGCGAGCACGAACTCCGACTCGCGGGTGCGGATCACCCGCGGCGCGCCGAGCGGGTCGTCGCGGTGCGGGGGGTGGGCCGCGTAGAAGTCGCGGGCGAGGACCTGCTTCCCCGCGTCCGGGTGGATCACGGCGACCCGGCGGATGGTGTCGTCCGCCTCGACGACGTCCACCATGCACCAGGTGCCGAAGTGGGGGAGGGCGAGGCCGGCCCCCGTCGCGAGGGTGGTCTCGAAGTCGAGCGAGTCCGCCAGGCAGCGGCTGGTCTCCGCCAGGAAGGCCAGCCGGGCGCCGCCGTCGATGCTCGCCGTGTCGGTGCCGAGCGTGCTCATGCGGTCCTTTCGCGGGGGGAACTCCGCCGGGCCGACTACCCGCGGAGGCGCTTCTTTCGGCCCGACCCGTCCGGGCCCGGCGTCAGGCGAGCTGCCCCACCATCCCGCGCACGGCGGCCAGGTACTCGTCCACGTCGAAGTGCTCCGGGTCCACCATCGCCTGCACCGCGCACCCGTGGATCCAGCTCACCGCAACCGCGGCGAGGCCGTCCGCCGTCACCCCGGGGAACGCCGCGGGCTCGGCGCGGAGCAGCTCTTCCATGATCGCCAGGAAGGCCGCGCGGTAGCGCTCCAGCTCCGCGCCGATCCGCGCCCGGATGGACTCGTGCCGCGCGCCCAGCGCCCAGAACTCGAAGAACAGCCGGACGTGCCGCGGCTGGTGGGAGAGCCGGGCCATCTCCTGCTGGAGCAGCGCGTGGAGCCGGTCCAGGGCCTTGGGAAGGCGGGCGACGTCCTCCGATACGCGGAGCACCGAGGTGGTGGCGATCAGCCAATCGAGCAGCTCGTGCACCAGCCGCTCCTTGCGCTCGAAGTGGAAGAGCACCAGGCCGTGGCTCAGCTCCGCTTCCGCGGCCACCGCCCGGATGGTCAGGCTGCCGATCCCCTCCCGCGAGGCCACCTCGAACGCAGCCTTCAGGATCTGCTCGCGCCGCACCCCCTCCGAAGCCCGCTTCCCCGGCATCCTGAGCTCTCCCGGTCCCTGGCTGGTGTCCGCGCGCGGCCCCCGGCGCCGCGCAAGTTGTTGACCAGATGGAAAATACACGATAGCTTTTATTTTCCGCCTGGTCAACAGCCGGATCCTCCCACGGGGACGACATGCGACTCCCGGACTTTATCGTGGCGAACCGCGAGCCCATCCTCACGGAGTGGGAGGCGTTCGCGCGCACCTGCACGCCGGCCGCCGCGCCCATGGACATCGCGGCGCTGCGCGACCACGCGGACGAGATGCTGACGGCGATCGCCGCCGACCTGCGGACCCACCAGGGGAAGCACGAGCAGTCCGAGAAGTCCAAGGGGAACGCGCCGGACGAGGCCGGCCGGGCGGACACGGCCGCCGAGGAGCACGGGGCCGGGCGGGCGGCGAGCGGCTTCACCATGGAGCAGATGGTCGCCGAGTACCGGGCACTGCGCGCCAGCGTGCTGCGCCTCTGGACCAAGGCGGAGGGAGGGCTCACGTCCGCCGACCTGGACGACCTCACCCGGTTCAACGAGGCGATCGACCAGTCGCTCGCCGAATCGGTCTCCCGCTACGGCCAGAACCTGGACCAGTCCAAGGACATGTTCCTGGCGATCCTGGGACACGACCTGCGGACGCCGCTCGCGGCCATCTACACCTCGGCCACGTTCATGCTGGACACCGGGGAGCTGCAGGAGCCCCACCTGACGCTCACCACGCGGATCTCCGCCAGCGCCACCCGCACGGTCCGGATGGTGGGAGACCTGCTGGACTTCACGCGGGGCCGCCTGGGCGGAGGCATCCCCATCGTGCGCGACGGGACCAACATGGGAAAGGTCGTGCACGACGTGGTGGACGAGATGGCGGCGGCGCACCCGCGGCGGACGCTCCGGGTGGAAGCCCGCGGCGAGCACCGGGGCGCATGGGACTGCGCGCGGATCAGCCAGGCGCTGAGCAACCTGGTCGGCAACGCGCTGGAGCACGGCTCCGAGGAGACGCCGGTCACCGTGGATCTCCGCGGCGACGGCCGGGAAGTCGCGATCGCGGTGCACAACCGCGGCCCCGCCATCCCCGCGGACAGGCTGGACGGGCTCTTCAACCCCATGAAGGTCAGGGAGAGGTCGGCCGGCGCGGCCTCCGGCGGGCCCACCGGGAGCCTGGGCCTGGGACTCTACATCGCCGAGCTGATCGTGACGGCGCACAAGGGGAGGATCGTGGTGGAGTCGTCCGAGGCGGAGGGCACCACCTTCACCATCCACCTCCCGAACGGCGGCTGAGCGGGACCCGTTCCGCGCGCCGGGCGCTCGCGCTCCCGCCGCCGCCCATGCTAGGGTTACCGTTCTCACCTCTCTCCTCCTCGCGGTTCCTCCCCTTTCTCAGGGCCTGCCCATGACCCCGTTCTGGACCCGGACCCGCAGGTACATGGCCGTCCTGTGGCTCGGCACCGCCGCGGTGGAAGCCGTGGTGTTCGAGATGGCGAGACGCACCGACAACTCGTGGGTGCTCCTGCTGGGCGCCGCGCTCCTCGTCGTCCCGCTCGCGGCGACGGACAGGACGCTCGAATGGTTCGGCAGGGCGCCGCGCAAGCGGTGGAAGCGCCACGACCTGGAAGCGGGGCTGATGGCGGCCCCGGAAGAGGTGGGATGCAGAGCGACCGAACGGACGGAATCGTGATCCTGATCGCCGAGCGCGACCGGAACGTCCGGGAGCTGCAGGAGCACTTCCTGGGCAGGGCGGGCTTCGCCGTCGAGTTCGCGGACGACGGGCAGGCCGCGCTGGAGCGGGCCCGGGAGGGACGGCCGGCGCTGGTGATCACGGAGATCCTGATCCCGCGGATCGACGGGCTGGCGCTCTGCCGCCGGCTGGGGGAGGACCCGCTCACCCGGGACATCCCCGTGATGGTGTTCAGCATCCTCGCCGCCGCGGCGCGCGCGGACGAGGCGGGGGCGAAGGCGTTCCTTCGCAAGCCGGTCGTGGAGTCGACGTTCGTGGCTGCGGTCCAGGAGCTGGTCGCGGCGCAGCCAACCGGGACAATGGAGGAGCAATGCCGCACGCGATGATCCAGGACCGCCGGGCCGACGCCCGGGACGAAGCCGGCGACGACGCCGAGCGGATGAGCGTGGGGAACGCCGAGGCCGACTACATCCTGGGGGGCGGGTTCCCGGCCAACTCCATCAACATCATCATGGGACACCCGGGCTCCGGCAAGACGATCTTCGCCGAGCAGCTCATCTTCCACAACGCCGCCGACGACCGGCCCATCCTCTACTTCACCACCCTTTCCGAGCCCCTCGCCAAGGTCGTCCGGTACCTGCAGGGGTTCCGCTTCTTCGACGAGACGAAGCTGGGGACGCAGGTGATCTACGAGGACGTGGGCCCGCAGCTGGCGGCGGAGGGGGCGGGCGCGCTCATCCCCCTGCTGCGCGAGGCCATCCGGACGCTGTCGCCCAAGGTCATCGTCATCGACTCGTTCAAGGCGGTGCACGACCTGGCGCCGGAGCCGGCCGAGCGCCGCCGCATGGTCTACGAGATGACGGCGCTGCTCACGGCGTACGGGACCACGGCGTTCCTGCTGGGCGAGTACACCGAGGACGACATCCTGCGCTACCCGGAGTTCGCGGTCGCGGACGGGATCGTGGAGCTGTCGCGGCGCCGGCTGGGGAACCGCGACGAGCGCTACTTCCGCGTCTACAAGCTCCGCGGCAGCCGCTACCTGGAGGGGGCCCACGCCTTCCGCATCGGCGACTCCGGGCTGGTCATCTATCCCCGGCTGGTCAGCCCGCGGATGCCGGAAGGGTACGAGCCGGCCTCCGAGCGCATCTCCACGGGCGTCGCCGGGCTGGACGAGATGCTGGACGGCGGGCTGTGGCGCGGCACCACGACGCTGCTCGCCGGCCCCTCGGGCGCCGGCAAGACCACCATCGGGCTGCAGTTCGCGCTGGAGGGGGCGCGCCGCGGCGAGCCCAGCCTGTACATGAACTTCCAGGAGAACCCCACGCAGCTGATGCGCACCATCCGCGGGCTGGGGGTGGACCTGGAGCAGGCGCAGGCGCAGGGGCTGGACCTGGTGTACGCGTCGCCGGTGGAACTGCAGATCGACAGCATCATCGTGGACATGTTCCGCCGGATCCAGCAGCGGGGGGTGCGGCGGCTGGTGATCGACGCGGTGGGAGACCTGGCCAGCGCCGCGACCGACCCGCAGCGCCTCCACGACTACCTGTACGCGCTGGTGCAGCACTTCGCGGTGAGCACCATCACCAGCGTGCTCAACTTCGAGACGGTGGGGAACGCGATCTCCGGGAACGGCGTGCAGAACGCCATCAGCTACCTCTCGGACAACGTGCTGCTGCTCACGGTGGAGGGCGAGGAGCGCACCCGGCGCAAGCTGCGCGTGCTCAAGACGCGCGGCAGCGCGCACGACACGCGGGTCCGGGAGGTGGAGATCAGCGCGGCCGGCCTGTGCGTCCTGGAATGAGCGCCGGCCCCACGTTCGACGCCGCGGGTCCGGAGTTCGCGCAGCTCCGCAGGCTCACCGAGATCAGCCGCGCCCTCACCTACACCACCTCGCTGGAGCAGGTCACCCGGCTGACGGTGGAGCGGGGCGCCGAGCTGCTGGGGGCGGGGGCCGCCGTGCTCATGCTCCCGGACGCCGGGGGGCTGCTGCACGTGCGCGCCGCGCACGGCATCGACGAGGAGCGCGTCGCGCGCTTCCGCGCCCCGCTGGACGACGAGGTGATCGGCCGGCTCCAGGGGCTACTCGCCGTCCCCGACGACTGCTTCATCGCCGTGCCGCTGGTGGTGGGCGGCGCGGTCACCGGGCTCCTCGCCGCCGCCATGCGGCAGCCCTGCGGCGCCGCCGACGAGTCGCTGCTCTCCGCGCTCGCCGACCAGGCGGCGGTGGCGATCGAGAACGCGCGGCTGGGGGGCGAGGTCCGCGCGGAGATGGAGGACCGCCTCCGAGCCAGCGAGGGGGCGACCAGCGCCAAGGACCGCGCCCTCGCCACCCTGGCGCACGACATCCGCACCCCCATCGGCGCCATCGACGGCTACAGCGAGATCCTGGAGGCCGGGATCCACGGACCCGTCAACGACCGGCAGCGCGAGACCCTGGGCCGCATCCGCATGAGCGGCCGCCACCTCCTTTCGCTGCTGGACAACGTCATGGACATGGCCCGGCTCACCGCCGGGGCGGTGCGGGTGGACGCGGCACCGGTGCGCCTCGCCGAGGTGGCGCGCGAGGCCGTGCACATGCTGGTCCCCGCGGCCGACGCCAGGCTCCAGACCCTTCAGCTCGGCGTGCAGGCCGACGTCGTCGTGAGGGCGGACCACGCGCGCGTGAGGCAGGTGCTGGTCAACCTGATCGGCAACGCGGTCAAGTTCACTCCGCAGGACGGCTCCGTCACCGTCACCACGGCCGTCCACGCCGACGGCGGCGCGCCGTGGGGCGAGGTCCGCGTGGCCGACAGCGGGCCCGGCATCGCGGAGGCCGAGCGGGCGGCCATCTTCGAGCCGTTCTACCGCAGCGAGGGGACGGCGGAGGCGCCGGGGGTGGGGCTGGGGCTGGCGATCTCGCACGGGCTGGTGAAGCAGATGGGCGGCGAGCTGCTGCTGGAAAGCGAGGAGGGGGAGGGCTCCACCTTCATCGTACGGCTGCCGCTGCTGGACGCGGCGGCGGGGGACGGTCGGCTCCCCGTCTGACGGGTCCGGCGGGCCGGGTCCTCAGATCTCCCGGCCCGGCTCGCCGCCGGCGGGGGCGGGGTCGGGAAGCGCCACGGGCGCCGCGGGCGGGATCGACGAGTCGAGCGGGGCGTACTCGTCGGCGAACATCTGCCAGGTCACCAGGAAGAGCGCGGCCACGACCGGCCCCGCCACGAAGCCGGCGAGCCCGAACGCGGTGAGCCCCCCCAGCGTGGCGAGCAGCACCAGGTAGTCGGGCATCTTGGTCTCCCGCCCCACCAGGACAGGGCGGAGCACGTTGTCCACCAGCCCGATGACGAGCGTCCCCCCGGCGACCAGCAGCACCCCCTTCCAGAACGCCCCGGTGGCGAACAGGAAGACGGCGGCCGGGACCCACACCAGCGCAGACCCCACCGCCGGCAGCAGCGAGAGCACGCCCATCGCCACGCCCCAGAACACCGCGGCCTGGATCCCCACCAGGGCGAACAGCACCCCGCCCACGGCGCCCTGCACCGCCGCCACCACGATCGTCCCCTTCACCGTCGCCCGGGAGACCTCCGCGATCTTGCGGAACAGCCGCCTCTCCCGCGCGTCCCCCATGGGGATGGCGCGGACCAGCGCCTGGACGATCCGCTCCCCGTCCCGGAAGAAAAAGAACAGGAAGTAGAGCATCAGCCCGAAGAGGACCGCGAGGGCGAGGGCGTTCTGCCCCACCGCCAGGGCCTGCGCGGCGATGTACTGCGTGGCCGACCCCGCCGCGCCCTGGAGCGCGTCCCGCACCTGCTCGACCTCCACCCCGTAGCGCGTCGCCACGCGGGTGAGCGCCGGCACGGAGCGCTCCACGAAGCGGACCAGGGCGTCGGCGTCGATCTCGCCCGAGGCGATGCGCTGGTACAGCCAGAGCCCCTGCTGCGCCAGCGCCCCCACGAGCAGCCCGGCCGGGACCAGGACCACGGCGACGACCGTGAGCGTGCCGAGGGCGGCCGCGAGGCTGCGCCGTCCGCGGAGGAGGGCCAGCAGGCGCAGGAAGAGCGGCTGGAAGAGCACGGCGAACACCGCCGCCCAGAACACCGGCAGCAGGAAGCCGCGCACCATCCACAGGAACAGCGCCGTGGTGCCGAGCACGAGGGCGACGAAGACGCGGCCCTCCAGGTTCCGCAGGCGCACGGCTACCTGCCGGGGACGACCAGCTCGCGGCACGGCCGCACCTCGACCGTGCCGTGCCGCCCCCCCGGGAAGCGCGACGCGATCTCGGCGGCCTCCTCGATGTCGCGCGCCTCCAGGAGGTAGAAGCCGGCGACCAGCTCCTTGGACTCGGTGAACGGACCGTCCACGACGGTCGTCCGCCTTCCCCCGCGGAGCCGGACCGCCGTGCCGGAAGGCTCCAGCGCCTCCGCCTCGATGAAGTGCCCGCTGCGGCGCAGCTCGTCGTTCAGGTCGAGGTGGCCGGCGTCGAGGGCGTCCATCTCGTGGGCGGGGAGCGCGCCCATCGCGGCCTCGTCGAGGTAGATCAGGCAGAGGTATTTCATGGGGGGACCGGGCCTCCGGAGGGGTGGGGGTGGTTCGGGCCTCCTCATTTACGCATCGGCCGGACCTTCGTCAACCCTCCGCGACCGCTTGATCGCCTCCCGCACGTCCTCCAGGTACGCGCTCTCCAGGCCCTCCAGGTCCCGCCGGGCGGGGTCGTCGCCCTCCGCCAGGAAGGGATAGCGGAGCCAGCGCCCGGTCCCGCCCCGCCCGAAGCGCTGCAGGGTCTCCTCGCTGCGGACGATCTCCGCCTCGAACTCCGCGGCGCTCGCCTGGTTCAGGTTCCAGTGCGACCAGGTGTGGTTCCCCAGCGGGTACCCAGCGGCGGCCCACGCCGTGAGCACCGCGCCCATCTCCTGGTCCCTCTCCACATGCGCGCCGTTCGCGACCCGTACACTTCGGGCACGCCGGCTTCCCGGAAGGCGGCGAGGATCCGCTCCCTCACGGCCGTCCGCGTCTCGCCCGCCGGGAGCGGGCCGTGGACGGGCAGGTCGTCCATGGTGATCGCCAGCTACGGCACGTCCGCGTCCTGGCGGGGCGCCGCCGTCGCGCATCCGAGGAGGGTGAGAGCTAAGCAGCAGAGGAGGGCGGTGCGGAGTCGAGCCATGGCGAGATTGTCGGCGTGGGTTGGAGATGAGCGCGGTGGCACCCCGGCAGAGTAGGAGGACGGCTCGGCGCCTGCAAGCTTCGTGGGCTGCGGGTGAGGCAGAATGAAATGCAGGCTCCCACATCCAGCCTTCGAAAGGCTGGATGTGGGAGCCTGCATCCTCTTCTGCCTGCCGTCACCGGTCCGTCAGGCCGGGCCCCGGCCGGCCCACGGGTCACCGGCCGCTCCCGCCTCCTGACCTCACTCCCCGTGGCCCCGGTCGCGGACGGTCCGAGCGATGTCCGACGCCTCCGCTGCCGCCTGGTTGACAGAGGCGTAGGCACCCGGGTCGTCCCTGAGGCGCTCGATGGTCTTCGCCGCGTCCGGTGTGCCGGCCAGCGACAGGCCGAAGGTCGCGGACACGGCCATCTCGGCGCCCAGAGCCTCGACGGTGGGAGCGACGACTCCCCGCGCGGCCGCATCGGCCGCCGACACGGAGGCCTGGGGCTCGGCCAGGGCCCTCGCCGTCTCCATGTCCGTCGCGACACGGGCGAGGAAGTCGAGAGCGGCCCGGCTCCCGGACCTGTTGACCAGGTTGCCGAGGTGGATCAGGGCGGCGTTCTTCGCGTTGAAGACCGCGCGGCCGGCCCATGGCCTCTCCACGAAGTCGATCAGGGGCGCGACGGCCACCTCGCTCCCGATGTAGCAGAGCGTGGTCACGATCTCCGGAAGGAACTCCTCATGCTTCTCGGGCTCCTCGACCAGCCATTCCAGGAGCCGTCTGGCGTCCGCCTCGGTGTACTGCGAAGCGGCCTCGTACGGAACCCCTTCGATCCAGTGCTGGGAGACGAACTCCCGGACGTCGTTCGGCGGCTGCACGGCCTCGCCGTGGGAGCAGGACGTTTCCATGGGCATCAGGGCGCCGGTGATCGCTACGGGGCCGGCCAGGAACCGTCCCGACTCGGTACCGTTGACCACGTTGTGGTCCGCACCGATGCTGGGGAACATGACGGCCCTCGCATCGTCCGTGCGGTGCGGGTTGCCCGCGTTGTGGCCGTACTCGTGGACCCAGAGGATCCCTTCCTGGTTGGCGGTGAACCGGACGACGGCCAGGTTGACCGTCGGGTTGCCGACGGGCGCACACCCGATGATCGACCCGCCGGGACCGCCGCACCACCGTATGGACTGCACGACCTTCACCCCCGTGCCCGCGCTCATCAGCGTGTTCCAGTCGGCCTGCGTCTGGATCGTCGCGGGCACGTTCCCCGGCAGCACCCGCACCGCCCCGTTGCGAACGAACTGGACCCGGGTCACGACGTCCGAAGGGGAATGGGAGTTCTGAAGAATGGCTCCCATGTCGTTGAGGATGCGGTCAGCGTCCGCGTCGCTCAGGGCGACCGTGTTGTGGCGATGCACGGTCACCTGGACCGTCCTGGTCGGAACGGTGGTCGGGTTGACCACGAGATAATCGGCGTAGAGCAGGATGTCCGAACCCCACTCGACGTTCACCACGATGTCGACGCCCCCGGCCCGCGGGGCCACGTTGTGCAGGGTGTAGCGGGCCGCCCCGATGAACTTGCCGGCGTCCGGCCCGCCCCCGGCCCCCTCCCCGATCGACACGAACACGTGGGACTGGGGGGTGACGGCGCTCCAGTTGAGCCGGAGCGTCCACTGGCCGCGCCGGGGACCCCAGTTGTGCCGGTAGGAGAGGCCGGTCCCGGAGAGCTCGGGCTCCGGCGAACCCGCGCCGACGCGCGGGCGGACGGCTCCCCGCTCTACCTCCCGGCCGTCATCGACGAGGGCCGGCGGGACGGCGGACTCCCCGTTCGTCCGGGGCGCGTCCGTGACGACCGCCGTGCCTCTGTCGGTACGCTTGCCTGGCGACATGGACCACCTCCTTCGCACGCTCTGTGTGTGCTGGCGTGGGGCTCGCGGGACCTACGGGTTGATCACCAGGTAATCGACGTAGAGCAGGATGTCCGCGCTCCACTCGACGTTCACCCAGATGTCGACGCCCCCGGCCCGCGGGGCCACGTTGTGCAGGGTGTAGCGGGCCGCCCCGATGAATTTGCCGGCGTCCGGCCCGCCCCCGGCCCCCTCCCCGATCGACACGAGAACGCGTGACCGGGCGTTGACGGCGCTCCAGTTGAGCCGGAGCGTCAACTGGCCGCGCCGCGGCCCCCAGTTGTGCCGGTAGGAGAAGCCGGTCCCGGTGAGCGCAGGCTCCGGCGAGGACGCGCCCATCAGCGGCCGCACCGCACCCTGCTCGGCCGACTCGCTCACCTCGGCGAACTGGGTCGGGAGGGCCGACGAGGCGGCGGCCGCACCGGTCCCGCCGCGCGCGCCCTCCGGCGAGCCCGCGCCGAAGAACGACCGGACGGCTCCCTGCTCGACCTCTTCCCTGGCTTCGGCGAAGGGGCCCGAGACGGCCGACGAGGTGACGGCCGACCGCTCCTGCTGTCGGGACCCGGCCGAGGTGATCGTTGCGCCTCCAGCATTGTAATCGCCTGACATTTTCCACCTCCTTTGACGCCATGTGTTCATGGAGGGTCATGGCGCTCAGCGCATGCCACCGATCGGCACACCTTCACGCCCGGAAGCGTCATGTGGATCGACGCCACGGTGAATGAGACGCGGAAACGTGGGCAGGCTTGGCTACGACGGCAGCGTAGTGCTCCCGAAGCCGGAAGTTCTTTCTACGCAACCACCGGAATAGCTCCGAGCACTGATGAGCCGAGCGGCACGCTCAAAACAATGATGCGCGCATGCTTCTTTCTAGTCAATAGTCTTGTAGGCCCGGATCCGCAATGTATCGAGATCGCACGCGTCGCTTTGAACCGCCCGCCGCCGCGCGCCTCGCTGACCGTCGCGACGCCGGCCGCCACGCCCGGCGCGGTGGAAGATGCCTGCTGCTTGTGAGCCACCCCCCCCGCCGCCTATCATGTGCCGCGGCGAGCGAGAGGAGCACCCGAGACCCCGGCGGTGGACATGACAGACAGCGACCTGCGCGAGTTCGGCGGCCACTTCGTGATCGGGCTGCAGCCCTCGCCCGACCTCACCGACCACGACCGGTACCTCCTGGAGCGGCTCCGCCCCGCGGGGATCGTCGTCTTCAAGGGCAACTTCGCGCACGGCGAGGAGTACCCCGCGTGGCTGGAGCGCTTCGCGCGGCTGCTCCGCGAGGTGCGCGAGTGCATCGGGCGGCCGCGCATCCTGGTGGGCATCGACCACGAGGGCGGCCGCGTGATCCGCCCGCCGGCGCCCGTCACCCACTACGAGTACGCGCGCGAGTGGGCGGACCGGGCCGGCGCCGTGGGCGCCGCCATGGCCGTGGAGCTCCGCTCGCTGGGGGTGAACCTGAACTTCGCCCCCGTGCTGGACGTGGACTCCAACCCGGCGAACCCGGTGATCGGGCCGCGCGCGTTCGGCACCACCCCGGAGGAGGTGGCGGCGGCGGGGACGGCGTTCATGGCGGGGCTGGAGGGGAACGGGGTGCTCGCCTGCCCCAAGCACTTCCCCGGGCACGGCGACACGGACGTGGACTCGCACTACGTGCTGCCGACGCTCCCCTTCGGGGTGGAGCAGCTGCGGGCGCGCGAGCTGCCGCCGTTCGCGGCGGCGGTGGCCGCGGGGGCGCGGGTGGTGATGACGGCGCACATCCGGGTGCCGTCGCTGGACGAGGCCTACCCCTCCACGATGTCGCCGCGGATCGTGAACGGGCTGCTGCGCGGGGAGCTGGGGTACGGGGGGGCGGTGATCACGGACGACGTGGGGATGGGGGCCACCTCGGAGATGTTCCGCGACACGGCGAACGCGGCGCGGGTGATCGGCGCCGGCTGCGACCTGATCTCCCTGTGCGCCTACTGGACGGACACCCACCGCGCCTTCGGCCTGGCGGAGGGGATCGCGCGCGCCGCGGCGAGCGGGGAGCTTTCGCAGCGGGCGCTGGACGATTCGCGCGGGCGGATCGAGGCGCTGCTGCGCGCCGCCCCGCAGCACGAGCCGGCCGAGCTCCCGCTCGCCGTGTTCCGGGAGCACGCGGCGCTCGCGCCGGTCCGGGTCCCGGAGGCGCCGGAGGAGGGGCCGGGGGGCACCTGCATCGTCCTCCCGCGGGAGGGCTAGGGGTGCCGCAACCGCGCCGCGGGGCTCGCCTTGCCGGGGGGCGCCGTCCCCTGCGAGATTGACCCCTCGCGCGCCCGAGTCCACCCGTCCCCACGTCCGAGCCCCGCAGGCCAGAGTCCATGCCCCTGGAGCACAGCATCGTCCCCGCGCCCGAGCACGTCGCCCCGGGCGGCGGGGACTCGTTTCACCTCGGCGCAGCCACCCGCATCCTGGTGGAGCCCGGTTCGGAGGGGGCGGCCGCGGTGGGCCGGTACCTCGCGGACGTCCTCCGGCCCTCCACCGGGTTCGCGCTCCCGGTGGTCCCCGCCGGGGACGCCCCGGACGCGGACGCCCTGTCGCTGCGGCTGGGCGGGGACGAGGCGGAGCTGGGCGAGGAGGGCTACGAGCTGGAGGTGGGCGGCGGCGGGGCCGTGCTGCGGGCCGCCCGGCCCGCGGGGCTCTTCCGGGGCGTGCAGACGATCCGCCAGCTGCTCCCCGCCGCCGTGGAGTCGCACGAGAGCGTGGTCACCTCCGGGCCCTGGCCGCTCCCCGCGTGCCGGATCGTCGACCGGCCGCGCTTCGCCTGGCGCGGGGCGATGCTCGACGTGGCGCGCCACTTCTTCACCGTGGACGAGGTCAAGCAGTTCATCGACGCGCTGGCGCTCTACAAGCTCAACACCCTGCACCTGCACCTCACGGACGACCAGGGGTGGCGGATCGAGATCGCCTCCTGGCCGCGGCTGGCCGAGGTGGGCGGGAGCACGCAGGTGGGCGGGGGGCGGGGCGGCTTCTACACGCAGGCCGACTACGCCGAGATCGTGGCCTACGCCGCGGAGCGGTACGTGACGGTGATCCCGGAGATCGACATGCCCGGGCACGTGAACGCCGCGCTGGTCTCCTACCCCGAGCTGAGCGGCGACGGCGCCGCGCCCGCCCCGTACACCGGGATCCAGGTGGGCTTCAGCGCCCTGCGCGTGGACCTTGACGCGACGTACCGGCTGGTGGAGGACGTGGTGCGGGAGCTGGCCGCCATCACCCCCGGGCCGTACCTGCACCTGGGCGGCGACGAGGTGGAGACGCTGGACGACGAGGCGTACGCGCGGTTCATCGAGCGCGTGCAGGAGATCGTCGCCCGGCACGGCAAACGGATGGTGGGGTGGGAGGAGACCGCCAAGGCCCGGCTCCTCCCTGGCAGCGTGGCCCAGCACTGGAAGAGCGAGTCGGCGAGGGACGCGCTGGCGCACGGGGCCAAGCTGGTCCTCTCGCCCGCCTCCAGGGTCTACCTGGACATGAAGTACGACGCGTCCACCGAGCTGGGGCTCCGCTGGGCCGGCCGCATCGAGGTGCGCGACGCGTACGAGTGGGACCCCGCCACCCTGCTGGAGGGCGTGGCCGAGAGCGACGTCCTGGGCGTGGAAGCGCCGATCTGGACCGAGACGGCGCGGAACCTCACCGCCCTCCAGTACCTCGCCTTCCCCCGCCTCCCCGCGGTCGCCGAGGTCGCCTGGACCCCCGCGGCCGGCAGGGACTGGGACGGGTTCCGCGCGCGCCTGGCCGCGCACGCCCCCCGCTGGCGCCTCCTGGGGATCAACTACCACCGCTCGCCGCAGGTGCCCTGGGACGGCTGAGGCCGCCGGCCCGCAACGCGCGCCCCCGGGGCGAATGCCTGCCCTCTGCACACCTGTCTGCATCCGGAGGCCCACGTGAGCCGGTGCTTCGTCCTCGCCCTGGCATGGCTCCTCGGCGCCGCGGGAACGGCCGCGGGACAGGCGCCACCCGCGGGCGCCGCCGGCATCCCGTACGGTGCTGCGCCGGCCTACCTGGCGCACCCGGTGCGCGCGGCCGCCGCGATGGACCCGCGCCTGCACCCGTCCCCCCGACCGCTCGGTCCGAGCCGGATCGCCGCGACGTGCAGCCAAGCGGGCCGATCGGCCGAATGCGACGCCCGGCTAGCCACGCTGCTGGGCGGAGCGGTCGGAGTCGGCGGAGCGCTGCTCTACTGCTCGTACGCCGACTGCGACGTGGCCATCTTCGTGTACGCCCTGCTGGGAGGCTACCTCGGGGGGACGGTGGGGAAGCTGATCCGGTGTGGACCCGGGGCGCTCCGTGGGCCGTTTCCGAACGGTCGGGCAACGCTTGGAAGTACGTCGTAGGCACTCCACGCCGGCAAACCCCAGTTCTCCAGCGCGACAGCCACGTGGCGGAGCAGCCTCCGCTGCTTGGTCACTTCCCCGCCGAGCCTTTGAAGCGCTACGGGAACTCTCACGCCATGCGGAGCTGACCCGCTACCCGGCGCAGGCGAGAATGCCAGTGCGGCGCTGAGCCTGAAGCTTCGCCGCTGGCCGTTGGTTTTTCTTCTGCGTAATTTGGGACACGGCTCGCATGCCCCTCGTGGTTGGTTGGTTAACCGGCTCGTCCTGGGGAGCCGAGCCGGTCGAGAACCACGCACCATTCCGTTGAGACAGGAGACGCACGTGGCGGAGAAAGAGGCTACAGCGCGTATCAAGATCAACAAGCTGCTTGAAGCGGCGGGCTGGCGCTTCTTTCCCGAGGACGGCAAGCCGGCAAACATCCGGCTGGAGCCCGCGGTTTCCATCAAGGCCGGTGAGCTTGAAGCCTTGGGTGACGACTTCCAGAAGGTGAAGACGGGCTTCGTCGACTTCCTTCTGCTCGATTCGAAGGGCTTCCCCCTCCTGGTCCTGGAGGCGAAGGCGGAGGACAAGAATCCGCTGGTAGGGAAGGAGCAGGCCCGAAAGTACGCGCGGTCTCAGAACTGCCGCTTCGTGATGCTCTCGAACGGCAACCTCCACTACTTCTGGGACCTGGACCGCGGCAACCCCTACGTCGTCACGGCATTCCCGACACCGGAGTCGGTCGCCGGCTACCAGCAGGCCGTAACTCCCGATCCGCAGCGCCTCGTGGACGAGCCGGTCGGCGACGACTACATCGTCCTCACGCAGCGTCCCTCTTACCAGGCCGAGGCGGGCTGGAAGAACGAGGCCGAGCGCCCGGCATACGTTCAGGCGAACAAGCTTCGCCTTCTGCGCCCGTACCAGCTCGGAGCGATCCACCAGCTGCAGGCGGCCGTCCGTGACGGCAAGGACCGCTTTCTGTTCGAGATGGCGACAGGCACGGGCAAGACCCTCACGGCTGCGGCGGTAATCAAGCTGTTCCTGCGCACCGGCAACGCCCGGCGGGTACTCTTCCTCGTCGATCGCCTCGAACTGGAAGACCAGGCCAAGAAGGCCTTCGCGGCGCTGCTGTCCGCCGACTTCCAGACGGTCGTCTACAAGGAGAAGCGCGACGACTGGCGCCGTGCCGAGATCGTCGTCACCACGGTCCAGTCGCTGCTGTTCAACAACAAGTACCAGCGCCTCTTTTCACCGACGGACTTCGACCTGGTGATCTCGGACGAGGCCCACCGCTCGATCGGCGGAAATGCACGGGCGGTGTTCGACTTCTTCGTCGGGTACAAGCTGGGCCTGACGGCGACGCCCCGCGACTACCTGCGCCGCTTCGAGCACGCAAATGCTCGTGATCCCCGCGAAGCCGAGCGGCGCCTGCTGCTCGACACCTACCGCACCTTCGGCTGCGACACCGGACAGCCGACGTTCCGGTACTCGCTCCTCGACGGCGTCCGTGACGGGTACCTGATCAACCCCACAGTGGTCGACGCGCGAACGGAGGTAACGACCGAACTGCTCTCCAAGGAGGGGTTCGTCGTCTCGTTCACGGACGATACGGGTGAGGACCAGCAGGAGGCGTTCAAGCAGCGCGAGTTCGAGAAGCGCTTCTTCTCGGACGCGACCAACCTGCTCTTCTGCAAGACCTTCCTGGAGAACGCCCTGCGCGACCCGGTCAGCGGGGAGATCGGCAAGTCCATCGTTTTCGCCGTCAGCCAGAACCACGCCGCCAAGCTCGCGCAGGTCTTCAACGAGATGGCGGACCGCATGTACCCGGGGATGTACCAGTCGGACTTCGCCGTGCAGGTGACCTCGTCGGTGCCGGACGCCCAGCAGTTCGCCGTCAACTTCGCCAACAACAACCTGCTCGGTTCGGGGAACGTCGTCCCGGCCTACAAGACGAGCAAGGCGAGGGTGTGCGTGACCGTCGGCATGATGACGACCGGCTACGACTGCACGGACATCCTGAACCTGGGGCTGTTCCGGCCCATCTTCTCGCCGACCGACTTCATCCAGATCAAGGGACGCGGCACGCGAAGGCACGACTTCCGGGAGCAGCTCTTCGACCCGGCTGCGAAAGCGGAGCTTGCCCAACCGGAGAAAACCGCCTTCAAGCTGTTCGACTTCTTCGCGAACTGCGAGTACTTCGAGACCGAGTTCAACTACGACGAAGTGCTGAAGCTGCCGCGCCCCAGGAGACGAGGGGGCGACGGCACCGGCGAGGGCCCTACGATCTTCGAGGGTGCTTACGAGCATCGCGGCGCCGACATCCTCTCCATGGTCAGGGAAGAGACGATCGGCGCGTACGGCATGAAGATCGACCGCATGTTCTTCGAGCGCTTCGGCGAGACAGTGCGCGAAGACCCGGTGATCGCGGCGGCGATCGAGGCCGGGCAGTGGGACCGCGTCATCGACTACGTCAACCGGGAGCTGTTCGACAAGCCGGACGAGTACTACACCCTCGCGAAGCTGCGCAAGGCGGCCGCCGTGGACCGCCGCGTCACGCTGCGCGAGATCCTGGAGAAGGTCTTCGGCCTGATTCCCCGCTTCAAGTCGAAGGACGAGTTGCTGGAAGAGGAGTTCGCCAAGTTCGTGGCCGACCACACCCCTGAAGCGGCGGAAGCGATTCCCGCCATCAAGCACTACTTCAAGGCCTACGTCACCAACGGTGTGGTGCGCGACATCGTCGACCACCGTAGATTCACCGCCCTTGCCACGAACCCGGTGCTCTCGACGCGCGACTTCAAGGCCGTGCCGCCGAAGTACCGTACGCTCGTGCCCGAATACATCAAGGACTACGTGTCCCTGAACCAGTTTGCCGCTTAACAAGCCCTGATGCTGGATATCGAGACGAAGCGCCGCATCGACACCGCCCGCGACATCCTCGTCGGCAAGGTTCCCGATCCCAAGAGCCAGGTCGAGCAGATCACGATCGCGCTGATCTACAAGTTCATGGACGACATGGACGCGGAGGCCGAGGAGCTGGGCGGCAGCCGCACCTTCTTCGCCGACGGCTTCTCCCGGTACGGCTGGGCGAAGCTGATGCGCTCCGGCCTGGGCGGGCACGAGGTGCTGAACCTCTACGCCGAGGCGATCGGCAAGATGCCGGAGAACCCCGGCATCCCGCCGCTCTTCCGGGACATCTTCAAGAACGCCTACCTGCCGTACCGCGACCCGGAGACGCTGCGTGCCTTCCTGAAGGTGATCGACGAGTTCGAGTACGACCACTCGGAGCGCCTGGGCGACGCCTTCGAGTACCTGCTGTCAGTGCTGGGCAGCCAGGGTGACGCGGGGCAGTTCCGCACGCCGCGGCACATCATCGACTTCATCGTCTCCATCGTCGATCCGCAGAAGCACGAGACGGTGCTGGACCCGGCCTGCGGCACCGCCGGGTTCCTGATCTCGGCGTACAAGCACATCCTCCGGGCCAACAGCTCGCCGGCCGGAGTGCTGGCCAACGGCGGCGAGCCGGACGAGAACGCGGCGCTCGACTCGTCTCGCATTCCGCCGGCGCGGGGCGACCTGCTCACCCCCGACGAGCGTGGACGGCTGGCCGCCAACTTCAAGGGCTACGACATCTCGCCGGACATGGTGCGCCTGTCGCTGGTGAACCTGTACCTGCACGGCTTCACCGACCCGCACATTGCCGAGTACGACACGCTCACGAGCGACGAGCGCTGGAACGAGTACGCGGACGTGATCCTCGCAAACCCGCCGTTCATGTCGCCCAAAGGCGGCATCAAGCCGCACAACCGCTTCTCGGTCCAGAGCAAGCGGAGCGAGGTGTTGTTCGTGGACTACATGGCCGAGCACCTGACGCCCGGCGGCCGCGCCGGCATCATCGTACCCGAGGGTATCATCTTCCAGAGCCAGACGGCGTACACTCAGCTCCGGAAGATGCTCGTGGAGGACTATCTCGTCGCCGTAGTCTCCCTGCCATCGGGCGTGTTCAACCCGTATTCCGGCGTTAAGACATCTATCCTGATACTCGACAAGGCGCTGGCGAAGCATGCTGGCACCGTTGGGTTCTTCAAGATCGCGAACGATGGCTTCAATCTCGGTGCGCAGCGGCGGCCTATCGAGAAAGACGATCTTCCTCAGGCACGTGTCGAGATCGCTGAGTATCTGCGCCGTCTGCGAGCGCGAGAATCCTTGGAAGAGTTCCAGCCCACGCTGGGGCTCGTTGTGTCGAAGGAGAAGATTGTTGCCAGTGGCGAATACAACCTCACCGGGGAACGGTATCGCGAGAATGGCCGGCCGAACCGTTCATTTCCGCTGGTGGCGCTGGGCGATGCGAGCCTTTTCCGTGTTGAGAGTGGAGGCACCCCGCGGTCAGATGTGGATGAGTACTGGGGCGGCGGAATTTCGTGGGCTACCTTGATCGACCTCCCGCCAACGGACTTCATCAGCCAGATCACCACTACGCACCGTACGATTTCAGACCGAGGCCTCCGCGAGTCGGCCGCAAAGCTGATCCCGGAAAACTCCGTAATAGTGTCAACCCGTGCCACCATCGGCAGGATCGCGATCAACCGAGTTCCCGTTGCAACGAACCAGGGATTCAAGAACGTCGTGATCGAAGACATGGCGCGGGCGGTTCCTGAGTACGTGGCACTCGTGCTCACTAAGCTCGTCCCGACGATGAGGGAGTGGGCTACGGGTGGAACATTCCCAGAGATCTCCAAATCCAAGTTCTGCGAGCTAGAAATCCCTCTCCCGCCGCTGGAGGTGCAGAAGGAGATTGTGGCGGAGATCGAGGGCTACCAAAGGGTGATTGACGGCGCCCGCGCCGTCGTTAACAGCTACCGTCCCCAAATTACGAGTCGCCCCGACTGGCCTATGGTTGAGCTGGGGAACATAGCTTCAACTCAGTATGGTTTGTCCGTTCCACTGAAGGCTGAGGGGAGCGGATTTAGGATATTCCGAATGAACGAGATCGTGAATGGTCGATGTGTTGATGGGGGATCAATGAAGGTCGCTGAGATCACGCGAGACGAATTCGAGAAGTATCGACTTTTCCCGGGAGATCTTCTGTTCAATCGTACGAACAGCTTTGAGCACGTAGGTAGAACCGGCATTTTTGAACTAGAGGGCGAGTACTGTTTTGCGTCGTACCTCATCCGGCTCTCCGTTGACCGTCAGCGGGCCGACCCCAAATACGTCAACGCCTTCATGAACTCAGAAGCGTTTCAGACGGGCATCAAGCAGTTTGCCAGCAGGGCGATTGGACAATCGAACATCAATGCAAAGTCCCTGCTGTCTTATCCGATTCCCCTCCCAACCCCTGAAACCCAAAGAGCGATTGTCGCTGAGATCGCGGCTGAGCAGGCCCTGGTAAACACGAATCGGGAGCTGGTCGCCCGCTTCGAGAGGAAGATTCAGGCTACGCTCGCCCGCGTATGTGGGGAGGACGAACCGGCCTTGGCAAAGGCGTGAGCGATGCGTGAAGCCGCCGGCTTGAGCGACTACCCCCCGCATTGCCGCCGTTGAGCTGCGCCCGGGTGCGGTAGCCGCTAGCCTTGCGGCGGGAAAACGACCTCACGAAAGCGAGAAAGCCCCGGCACCGCAGGCGCGGCGCCGGGGCTTTCCGTCATCCGCGGCCGGACGTCACAGCCGCAGCGCGTACCCCAGCTTGACGAAGAACGTGCGCCCGGTGCGCGTCAGGTCCACGTTCTGCAGGCCGAGCTGGTTGTCCGTGTAGCCCACGAACAGCACCGTCTGCGGGTTCACCTTGTGGGCGAACATCAGCTGGCTGAAGAGCGTGTTGGTCTCCGGCCGCACCGGGTTCACGAACAGCGTGGGATCCTGCTCCAGCGACTGGTACTGGAGGATGGCCCGCACGAAGGTCCGCACCCCGAAGTGGTAGACCGCGCGCGCCTCGGTGAGCTGCGCGTCCAGGATCCGCGCGTCCGGGCGGGGCTCCGTGTCCTGCGTGTCCAGGCGCCGGAGGGCGTGGTCCAGCTCCAGGAAGAGGCTGCGCCCCACCCGCACCTCCATCCCGGGGACCACCTGGAACAGGTTGGCCTTGCGCGCGTTGGCCACGTCGATGTCCTCGCCGATGCGGCCGGCCAGCGAGAAGGCGAGCCGCGCCGTGGGGCGGATCTCCGAGGCGAAGCGCACGTCGAACATCTCGAAGGTGCGCCCCGCGAACAGCTTGCGGTTGTAGCCCAGGCCCACGTTCCCCGCCGACTGCCGCGGGCCCTGGTAGAAGGTCACGAACGCCAGCCCCAGGTCGGTCTGCTGGCCCGCGTGGTTCCCCAGCAGCTCCGCGAAGCCCAGGAAGCCCAGCCGGTTGTACCACGTCTGCGGGCCGCCCCAGACGGCACGCTCCAGGTTCACCGTGGCGCCGCGGAAGTCGGCGCGGGGGATGAAGCCGGCGTCCGCGCGGAAGTCCTCGCCCACGTCGCGCAGCAGCGTGCTGAAGGTCCAGTTGCGGCTGCGGTGGACGAACTCGGCGGAGAGCACCCCGTCGGTGAGCGTCCCCTCCTTCTGCCGGAAGGCCTTCACCACCGTGTCCGGGTACTCGGTGCCGGCGAAGGAGTACTGCACGCGCACGAACTTGGCCGGGCTCAGCCGGAGGAAGCCGTCCACCGAGGCCACGTGGTTGAAGTAGCCCTCGCCCATGCGGCCCGTGTAGGTGGCGCCGATGGTGGACGAGCGCCCGATGTCGCGGCGGTAGCGGGCGACGCCCGTGTGGACCTCGTCGCGCAGCTGCCCCACCCCGGTCCCGGCGTTGGTGGGGAAGAGGAGCGTGGAGACCCGGTCCGACGCCGCGAACACGCCGAACACGTTCTTGCCCTCCTTGCCGGTGAGCTTGAGCCCCCCGACGGGGTCCACGATGGAGCGCGTGAACACCAGCCGCGTGGGCGTCTGGAAGAAGTCCGCCCCCTCCAGGAAGAAGGGGCGCTTCTCCGGGTACGAGAGGGCGAAGCGCTCGTTGACCTCCAGCTGCGCCACGTCCGCCTCCACCTGCGAGAAGTCTGGGTTGACGGTGGCGTTCAGGTTGACGTTGGGGGTGATCCCCCAGCGCCCGCTCACCCCGAACTCCGGGTCCACGTCGCCGGAGTCCAGGCTCCCCGAGGGGAAGGTGGCCCGCACGTCCGAGCGGCGGGTGGTGATGGTGGGCGTCACCTCCAGGTCGCGCCCGGGCTGCACCCCCACGAAGCCCTCCAGCTTGTCCGCCTGGCAGAGCAGGCAGGCCTGGTTGCGGTCGATGTGGATGGAGCGCAGCGCGTAGCGCGCCTCGCGCGGGTAGTTGCGCGCCAGCAGCACGCCCCAGGTCTGCACGTCGGAGGTGTGCGGGAAGCGCAGCGAGCTGAAGGGGATCGCCGCCTCCACCACGTACCCCTCGGGGGTGATCCGCCCCGCCGACTTCCAGATGGCGTCCCAGGTGAAGTCCTCCACCCCGTCCACCTCGCTGAAGGTGGCGTCCATCTGCACGCCCAGCGCGCTGATCCCGAACTCGAAGGCCCGGCGCCGGTCGTTGAAGGGGTCCAGCACCAGGAAGATGTGGTCGTCCTCGCGCGCGGCGTCGCGGTCGGCGTAGCGGGCGCGGATCCGCGAGGGCTCCGGGTCCTCCGCCACGCACCCCAGGTACAGGTTGGAATCGTCGAAGGCGACGCGGCAGTCGGTGCGCACCGGGGCCGGGGAGCCGTCCGCGGGGAAGAACTTGTACGGCACGTCCATGGCCTGGGCGGTGGCCCACACCGGCTCGTCCAGCACCGCGTCCACCTTCACCGGCTCCTCCACCGGCGACACCTGGTAGGTGCGCGGCCCGGGGGGCGGCGCGGCCGCGGGGGCGGCCTGCGGAGCGGCCGGGGTTGCGGGGACCGCCTGGGCCGCGGCGTCCGCCGCCGCGAAGGCGAGGTGGATTCCGGCCGCCGCGGCGAGCGCAAGCACGGAGCGCGCCATCCGCGGGATCGGGAGCAGAGGGGTCATGGTCCGGTCGGTGTTGGAAGTGGTGCGCCGGGCCGCGGAGGGGCCCGGCGCCGTGCGCTCATTCGGCCAGGGGAAGCGGCTCGCCGGCGGGCGGCGGGCCGGGGACGACCTCCACCCGCAGCGGCTCGGCCGGGACCCGCTCCACCACGATCTCCGGCGCGGCGGGCGCGGGGAGCAGGTGCTCCAGCCCGAAGGCGCGCGCCGTGGCCTCGACGTCGGCGCGCATGGGGGCCGGGATCCGGTCGGCGAAGCGCTCCAGGTACGCCGTCATCAGCTCCGGCGTGTCCCGCAGGAAGGCGAAGTCCGTGGGCACCATGAAGCGGATGGACATCAGCGGCACCGGGCACTTCAGCGGCCGGAAGTCCGGGTTCCAGAGGCCCGCCTTGCGGGGCGGCCCGGGGTGGAACTCGCCGATCATCACGCCGTGGGGGACCCACTCGGGCTTGAGGCTGGTCTGCGTGTTCTCGATCAGCTCGATGGCGTCCTCGGTGGAGATGTCCGGGAAGATGATGTTGATGGTCTTGTAGGGCGCGTCCTTGCCCTCGCGCGGCTCCATCTCCAGGAACCAGTCGCGGTACTTGCGCACCACCTCCACCACGTCCTCCCGGCGCAGGTCCGAGCCGTGGTAGACGGTGAGGAAGAAGGTGTCCTTGCGCAGCGCCGGCCGGGTGAAGGGGCACACCGGGCCCGACCGCCCCAGCTCCGGGTGCGGGTTGGTGAGGTACGACACCGCCCAGGCCATGGTCGTGGTCAGCAGCTCCAGGTCCGCCCCGACCACCTCGGGGTGGGGCTCCTGGACGAGGTCGGCCGGTCCGACCAGGTACAGCCTGGGATCCGTCGGGTGGGTGCGCATGCTCGCCTTGGCTCGGTTGTCGTTGAAGTGCCGCGTCCGCCCTGCCCCGCCTGCCCGTACCGCCTTCCCGCCCCGCTACGAGGCGCGCACCGCCCGCCGCGGGGCCAGCGCCCCCGCCACGGCCCGCGCGCCCCTGGAGAGCTGGAGCCCGGCCAGCAGCGCCAGGTCCAGCCCGCTCCAGCGGCGGATGCGGTCCTGGCGCCGCGCCCGCTCCAGCGCCTCCGAGTACGGCATGTCGCTGTGGACCACCATGTTGTAGAGCGGGGTCCAGCGCCCGGGGAGGATCCGGCTGAGGACCAGGTCCGCCTGCTTGCGCGCGCGGAACACCGGCGAGTTCACCGTGTCGCGCAGCTCCACGAAGTTCTGCTTGACCAGTTCGTGCAGGGCGTCCGTGTTGCGCTTGCGGAGCGCCTGGTACTCGCGGAAGGCGGCCTCGCGGTCGTCCGGGTGGCGCTCCAGGCAGGCGTCCAGCACCGCGCAGTCCTCCAGCGCCGCGTTCATCCCCTGCCCGTAGAACGGGTACACGGCGTGGCACCCGTCCCCGATCAGCACCACCCGGTCGCGGTGGTGCCAGAGCGAGGTGCGCGTGCTCACCAGCGCGGCGGTGGGGTGCTCCAGGAACTCCCCCACGACCCCCGGGGCCAGGGCCGCCAGGTCCGGGAAGACGCGCGCGAAGAAGCTCTCCACCTCCGCCGCGGTGCCCAGCGCGGCGAAGCTCCGCTCGCCGCCCTCGAAGGGCATGAAGAGCGTGGCCGTGTGCGACCCGTCCGGGTTGGGGTGGGTGACCACCAGGCAGTCGCCGCGCGGCCAGATGTGCAGCGCGTTGAGCTCGATGGGGGAGCCCCCGCCGGGCGCGGCGGGGATGGTGAGCTCCTTGTAGCCCCAGTCCAGGTACTCCTGGTCGAAGTCCGCCCGCTCGCGCCGCTGCATGCGCGCCCGCACGGCGGAGTAGCAGCCGTCCGCCCCCACCACGAAGTCCGCCCGCGCGCGCACCGGCCTCCCGGTGGCCTCGTCGCGGAACAGGCAGGCGCCGCTCCGCTTGTCCACGTCCAGGAAGCGGTGCGAGAAGTGGAACTCCACCCCCGGCGAGCTCTCCGCCTGGTCGATGAGCGCGGCGTTCAGCTCGCGGCGCGAGATGGAGTGCAGCACCTGGTGGCTCTCCGCGCCGTACGGCTGGAAGACCTGCTCCCCGCCGGTGGTGTGGATCATCCGCCCGCGGGCGACCACCGAGCGGTCCAGCACCCGCTCCACCACCCCCACGGCGCTGAGCGCCCGGATCCCGCGGTGGGAGAGGCCGAGGTTGATGGAGCGGCGCTCGCGCTCCTGCGAGGCCTCGTCGCGGGGGTCGGCGCGGCGCTCGTAGACGCGCACCCGGTAGCCCCGCCGGCCGAGGTAGATCGCCATCGCGGACCCGGCCAGGCCCGCCCCGACGATGGTCACCCTGGGTTGGCGCATGGTGTCGTGTAAGTTGCCCCGTGTGATCCGCGCTCCGCGCCGCCGGGGGAAGTCCCGGCGGGCGGGCCGGCGCCCGGACGTCAGCCCGCGACCTGCACCCCGGCCGCCGCGGGGGCGGCGGCCCGGACCGGGTCCGCGTCGGTCTCGTCCTCCACGCCGCGGAGCCGGGGGTTGAGGTATCCCGCCACCGCGAGCGACGCCGCCACCGTCCCGGAGAGCATGAACATCAGCGCGACCCCCCTCCCCTCCCCCACCCCCACCAGCGCGCCCACGCTCCCGGAGAGCGCCCCGCCGGGGGCCATCAGCGGCTCGAAGACGTAGTCCGCGAGCGGCCCGGCCACCACGTAGGCCAGCGGCACGGCGGCCTGCAGCGTCATGCGCGTGGCCGCGAACACCCGCCCCTGCACGTCGCCGGGGACGCGGGACTGCAGGATGGCCATGGTGGAGCCCATCATCACCGGCACCGTGAACAGGAAGGCGGGGGCGACGAAGGCGATCAGGAGCGCCGAGGGGGCCAGCCCGTGCAGGAACAGGAAGACGCCGCCCAGGAGCATGGCCCCCAGCACCCCGTGGACGCGGCGCTTGGGCCCGCCCCAGGCGCCCATCGCCAGGCTCCCGGCCAGCATCCCGCTCCCGCCGGCCAGCATCAGCTTGCCCAGCATCCCCACGGAGGAGAAGGAGAGGATGAGCGGCTGCACCATCACCGAGGCCAGGCCGATGAAGAAGTTGGAGACGGCCAGCAGCACCACCAGCCACATCAGCCCGTTGCGCTCCATCAGGTAGCGCCAGCCGTAGCCGGCCCGCTGCAGCAGCGTGCCCTGCGCCGCCGCCGCGCCGTGGGCGGTGGCCTGCGGCCGGGGGATCCTCACCAGCAGCAGCGTCACCGTGGCGAAGACGAAGGTGACCAGGTCGATCAGGATCACCCCGGACACGCCGACGGCGGCGATCAGCGCGGCGGCGAGCGCCGGGGAGATGATGGCCGCGGCGCGCTCCACCTGCACCAGCCCGTTCACCCGCCCCAGCTGCTCGCGGGGGACCAGCAGGGGGATGGAGGCGGCGTACGCCGGGGCCTGGAAGGCGTTGCAGAGCGCGGTGGCGGCGGTGGTGAGGTAGACGTGCCACACCTCCAGCCGCCCGCTCAGGAGGAGGGCGAGGACCGTGATCGTGCTGATCGCGGCGCCGCAGTCCGCCGCGATCATCACCCGGCGCCGGTCGTGGCGGTCCACCACCTCGCCCGCCAGCGGGGACAGGAGCACGCCGGGGATGCTGGCGGACGCGAAGATCAGGGCGAACTGCGTGGCCGAGCCGGTGAGCTGGTAGACCCAGACGCCCAGGACGAACGAGGTGAGCCCGGAGCCCACCAGCGACACCACCTGCCCCAGCCAGATGAGCAGGAAGGTGCGCGCCCCGGGGTCGCTCCACGACCACTTCCCGGGCTGCGCCCGTGCGCTCGAGGTCATCGCGTACCGGTCGGGCTGGGGTGTTCCGGAGCACGGGCTCCCGCGCGGGCGCCCGGGACCGGGGAGGGGCGAAGAGACGCCAAATATAAGACAGGTACTATGCGCGTGCAATCAGACTGCGAATCCATGATTTAGTCCTCCGGGCGGGCCGCCACGAACAGGGTGAAGCTCGACTCAGGGACCGGGCGCACGGCGGGCTCGGCGAAGCCGCTCGCGCCGAGCCACCCGGCGATGGTGTCCTCCAGGTAGAGCTGCCCCCCCATGAGGTGGAACAGGTTGACGCTGAACGTCCGCAGAAAGGCGTGGCGCACCTCGGTGTCGCCGGGGCGCCGGTCCGCCACCTGCTCGGACACGATCACCACGCCGCCCGGGTTCAGCGCCCCGCGCACCCGGCCCAGCAGGCGCGCGCACTCCTCCGGGGGGAGGCAGTGCACCACGCTGGCGAGGAGCACGGCGTCGTAGCCGCCGCCCAGGTCGTCGCGCAGCAGGTCGCCCGCCCGGAAGTCCACCCGGTCTTCCATCCCCGCCTCCGCCAGCAGCTCCCGCCCGGCCTCCAGCGCCTCCGGCAGGTCGAAGAGGGTGGCGCGCAGCTCCGGGTGCCGCTTGCAGAAGGCGGCGGCGTAGATGCCGTGCCCGCCCCCCAGGTCCAGGAGGCGGCGGGCCCCGTCCGGGAGCGCGGCCAGCTCCACCACCTTGTCGCCCAGCACGTGGGCGCCCCCGCTCAGCAGGCGCTGGAACCGGCGCAGGGTGTCCGGGTGCTCGCCCAGCCAGCGGAAGTAGTCGCGCGGGGGCTGGCCGCTGCGGACGGAGTCGTCCAGGTCCGCCCACAGGTGTACCAGCAGGGTGTCGTAGAAGGTGATCATCTCCGCCCCCCCGCCCGGCGAGTCCGCCAGCAGGAACTTCTGCGACATGGCGCTGTTGGCGAAGCGCTCCCCGTCGCGCTCCAGGTAGCCCCCGGCCGCGAGCCCGCCCATCAGCTGTCCCAGCCCCCGCTCGTCCGCCCCCAGCAGGGGGGCGGCCTCGGCCGCGGAGCGGGGACCCTCGCGGAGCAGCTCGAACACGCCCAGCTTCAGCGCCGTGCTCGCCATGCGGAACAGGTAGGCGCCCACCAGGTCGAGCATCACCGCCGGGGCCTCGTGGGTATCGAACAGCCTGCGGCGCTCCTCCTCCTCCAGCTTCAGCGGCATCCCGTCTCCTCCGTGGGTGAATGTTCGTCGGCCGTGCGCCCCTCCAGGGCCGCCGCCAGGGCGGCGGCGTGCGGCTCGCGGACCAGGGTGAAGTGGCTCCCCGGGACCGTGCGCAGTTCCACGCCGCCCGCCGCGACGCGCTCCCACCCCAGGGTGTCCGCGGCGGACGGGTCGCGCTCCGCCGCGCGCAGCAGGAGCACCGCCCCGCCGTACGGCCTGGCCGGGTAGGCGTGCAGCGCCTCCAGGTTGCCGCGGAACACGGCGTACAGCCGCTCCATGCGCCCGGCGTCCACGTCGGCGGGGAGCACCCCGGCGGCGTGGGCGCGCTCCAGCACCCGCCGCAGGTGCGAGCCGCCCGCGCCGTCGTCCTCCCCGGCGGGGTCCAGCTCGCCGGGCGGGAGCCCCAGGTCCGCGGCGAAGATCCTCACCCGCGTCCGCTCGTCGTCGGGGCGGGGGCCGCCCAGGAGCGCGGGGAGGTGCGAGTCCACGAGGGCCAGCGTCTCCACCCGCTCGCCGGCGGCCTCCAGCCGGCGCGCCATCTCCCAGGCCACCACGCCGCCCATGGACCACCCGCCCAGGCGGTACGGCCCCGCCGGCTGCACCTCGCGCAGGGCGCGGAGGTAGTCCGCGGCCATCTCGTCCAGGCTGCCGGCGGGCGCCTCGCCCTCCGCGAGCCCGCGCGAGCGCAGGGCGTACACCGGCCGGCGCGGGTCCAGGTGCCGCGCCAGGGCGGCGTACGCCAGCACGTTGCCGCCCACCGGGTGCACCAGGAAGAGCGGGGTCCCCTCCCCCTCCGGCCGGATGGGCACCAGCGGCGAGCCCTCCCCCTCCGGGCGCCCGCGGCGCAGCTCCGCGGCCAGGGCCTCCACCGTGGGGGCGGCGAAGAGGACCGCCAGCGGGAGCCGGACGCCCGTGGCCCGCTCCACGCGCGCCAGCAGCCGCACCGCCAGGAGCGAGTGCCCGCCCAGCGCGAAGAAGTCGTCGGCGACGCCCACGCGGTCCACTCCCAGCACCTCCGCCCAGATCCCCGCCAGCGCCTCTTCCGCCGGGGTGCGCGGGGCCACGTACGCCCGCTCCGCCGCGCCCCACTCGGGCGCGGGGAGCGCGCGCCGGTCGGTCTTGCCGCGGGAGGTGAGCGGCAGCCGCTCCAGCACCACCAGCGCCGCCGGCACCATGTACTCCGGCAGCCGCTCCCCCAGCCAGGCGCGCAGGCCCTCGGCGGCCGGCTCCGCGCCCGCCTCCGGGACGGCGTACGCCACCAGGCGCCGCTCCCCGCCCGCGTCCTCCCGCGCCACCACCGCGGCCTCGCGGACGTCCGGGTGCCCCGCCAGGGTCGCCTCCACCTCGCCCGGCTCCACGCGGAAGCCGCGGATCTTGACCTGGAAGTCGGCCCGCCCCACGAACTCCAGCGTCCCGTCCGGGCGCCAGCGGGCCAGGTCGCCCGTGCGGTACAGCCGCGCCCCGGGCTCGGGCGAGAACGGGTCGGGGACGAACTTCGCGGCCGTCAGCTCCGGGCGGTCGCGGTACCCCCGCCCCACCGCCGGCCCCCCGACGTGCAGCTCGCCGGGCACGCCCACCGGCACCGGCTCCCCGCCCGCGTCCAGCAGGTGGACGCGCCGGTCGCCCACGGGGCGCCCGATGGGCACCGTGGCTCCGGCGAAGCCGCGCGGGACGACGTGGCAGGTGGAGAACACGGTACACTCGCTGGGGCCGTACCCGTTGACCAGGCGCAGCTCCGGGTACAGCTCCCGCGCGCGGCGCAGGTGCGGCGCCGACACCGCGTCGCCGCCGGTCATCACCTGCCGCACGCCGGCCAGGATCTCCGGGCGGGTGTCCACGACCAGGTTGAAGTACGCCGAGGTCAGCCAGAGCGTGGTCACGCCGTGCTCGCGCACCTGCTCACCGAGCAGCCCCGGCTCCGAGGTCCGGCCCGGGTAGAGCACGCACCTGCCCCCGGTCAGGAGCGCGCCCCACAGCTCCAGCACCAGCGCGTCCCACGAGGTGGAGGAGTGCTGGAGGTGCGTCTCCCCCGCGTCGAAGCGCGCGTAGTCCACCCCCAGGAAGACGCCGGGGACGGCGCGGTGCGGCACCTCGGCGCCCTTGGGCTCGCCGGTGGAGCCGGAGGTGTAGACGATGAACGCCAGCCCCTCCGGCGACACCTCCACCGCGGGCGGGGCATCGCTCTCGCGGGCGATCGCCGCGGCGTCGCGGTCCAGGCAGACCGCCGCGCCCGCCGGCCGCGGGCAGCGCTCCAGCAGCGGCTCCACCGTCACCAGCACGTCCGCGCCCGAGTCCGCGAGCATGTAGGCCAGGCGCTCGCGCGGGTAGGCGGGATCCAGCGGGACGTAGGCGCCGCCGGCCTGGAGGATGCCCAGCAGCGCGACCACCATCTCCGGCGAGCGCTCCAGGCAGACGCCCACGCGCGACTCCGGACCCACGCCTAGCCGGCGCAGGTGGTTGGCCAGCCGGCCGGCGCGCCGCACCAGCTCGGCGTAGCTCACCCGCTCCTCGCCCCAGACCAGCGCGACGGCCCCCGGCGCGCGGGCGGCGTGTGCCGCGACCAGCGCGTGCATCGTCAGCTCCGGCGCGCGGGCGCCCGGGACGTGGCCCCACTCCTCGACCACCTGGCGCCGCTCGGCGCCGTCCAGCAGCGGCAGCTCGGCGGCGCGGCGCTCCGGCTCGCGCGCCAGCCCCTCCAGCAGCGCCGCGAAGTGCCCCGCCATCCGCTCGACCGTCGCTGCCTCCCACAGGTCCGTCCGGTACGAGAGGCCGCCCGCCAGGGCGTCCCCCTCGCCGCCCATCCCCAGCGTCAGGTCGAACTTCTCGCGCGCGACCTGCGCCACCAGCGGCTCCACGTCCGCCTCCCCCAGCCGCAGCCCGTCGCCCGGCGCGGCGGGGGTGAAGGTGAACATCGCCTGGAAGAGCGGGGCGTGCGCCCGCGTCCGCTCCACGCGCAGCTCCTCCACCAGGCGCTCGAACGGGACGTCCTGGTGTGCGTGCGCTTCCAGCATCCGCCCGCGCGCCTGCCCCACCAGCGCGCGCCCCGTGGGGCCGCCGGACAGGTCGCCGCGCAGGACGAGCGTGTTGACGAAGAAGCCGATCAGACCCTCCGTCTCCAGGCGCGTGCGCCCGGCCACGGCCGTGCCCACCGGCACGTCGTCCGTGCCTGCGTAGCGCGCGAGCAGCGCCTGGAAGCCGGCCAGCAGCACGGTGAAGAGCGTGGCCCCCTCGCGCCGGGCGAGCGCGCGCAGCGCCGCCGCCGTCCCCGTCGGCAGCGCGAAGGCGACCGCGCCGCCGCGGTCGCTCGCCACCGGCGGGCGCGGGCGGTCCGTGGGCAGCTCCAGCAGCGGCGGCATCCCCGCCAGCCGCTCCCGCCAGTAGCCGAGCTGGCCCTCCAGCGCCTCGCCCGCGAGGTGCGCTCGCTGCCAGGCGGCGTAGTCGGCGTACTGCACCGGCAGCTCGGGGAGCGGGGACGGCTCGCCCGCGGCGGACGCCGCGTAGAGGGCGGACAGCTCGCGGAAGAACACGCCCATGCTCCACCCGTCGCTGACCACGTGGTGCATGGCGCCCAGCAGCACGGCGTCCTCCGCCCCCAGCCGCAGCAGCGCGGCCCGCAGCAGCGGCCCGCGCTCCAGGTCGAAGGAGCGCGACGCGTCCTCCGCGACCAGGCGCAGCGCCTCGGCCTCCCGGGCGTCCTCCGGCAGCCCGCCGAGGTCCACCGTCGGCAGCGGGAAGGGCGCCGCGGACCGGACCACCTGCACCGGCTCGCCCTCGACGGCGCGGAATACCGTGCGCAGCGCCTCGTGCCGCCGCACGACCTCGCGGAGCGCCGCGGCGAGCGCCCGCGCGTCCACCGGGCCGCGCAGCCGCAGCGAAAAGGGCATGTTGTACGTGGGGCGGCCCGGCTCCAGCCGGTCGATGAACCAGAGCCGCTGCTGGGCGAACGACAGCGGCAGCGGCGAGCCGTCGCGGGGGGTCGGCACGACTGGCGGCGCCTGCACCCCCGCGCCGGCCCGCACCGCCGCCTCGACGCGCTCCGCGAGCCCGGCGACGGTGGGCGCCTCGAAGATCGTCCGCAGCGGCAGATCGACTCCCAGAGCGGCCTCCGCCCGCGCCGCCACCTGCGTGGCGAGCAGGGAGTGCCCGCCCAGCGCGAAGAAGTCGTCGGTCACGCCCACCGTCTCCAGGCGCAGCACGTCCGCCCAGATCCCCGCCAGGATCTCCTCCGCCGGGGTGCGCGGGGCCTGGCGCGCCTGCTCGGCCGCGCCCCGCTCCGGCGCGGGGAGCGCGCGGCGGTCCGTCTTGCCGCTGGGGGTGAGCGGGAGCGCGCCCAGCGGCACGAAGGCGGACGGCACCATGTACTCCGGCAGGTGCGCGGCGGCGTGCGCCCGCAGCTCCGCCGCCGACACGCCCTCGCCCGTCACGTACGCCACGATGCGCCGGTCCCCCGGCGCGTCCTCCCGCACCACGGCGACCGCTTCGCGCACCGCCGGGTGGCGCCCCAGCGCGGCCTCGACCTCGCCCAGCTCGATGCGGAAGCCGCGCACCTTGACCTGGTGGTCCGTGCGGCCCAGGTACTCCAGCTCCCCGTCGGGCCGCCAGCGCGCGCGGTCCATCACCCGGTACATCCGGGCCCCCGGCGCGCCGAACGGGTCCGGCACCCAGCGCTCCGCGGTCAGCTCCGGGCGCGCCGCGTAGCCGCGCGCCAGCCCCGCGCCGGCCAGGTACACCTCCCCCGGCACTCCCACCGGCTGCGGGCCCAGCTCCGCGTCCAGCACGTAGGCCCGCGTTCCCGCGACCGCCCGCCCGATCCGCACCTCCTCCGCCCCCCGCTCCACCCGCGACCACGTCGAGTAGGTCGTGTCCTCCGTGGGGCCGTAGAGGTTGCGCACGTGCTCCACGTGCCCGAGCGCGTGGAGCGCCCGCGCCAGCTCGGCCGGGAGCGCCTCGCCCGCCAGGTGGAGGGCGCGCACGCTCCGCGGGATCCCGCCCGTCCTCAGCAGCTCCGCCGCCGCGCTGGGCACCATGCTCGCACAGACCACGGGCTCGGCCACGCTCGCCAGCTCCAGCGCGTTCTCGACGAGAACGAGCTTCCCGCCCCAGCAGAGGGTGCCGAAGACCTCCGCGACCGAGACGTCGAAGTTGATGGAGGTCGAGAACAGCACGGAGGCGCGCTCCTCGTCCGCGACGGTCTCGCGCAGCCAGTGCAGCAGCACGACCGTGGACGAGTGGCGGATCATCACGCCCTTGGGCCTGCCGGTGGAGCCCGAGGTGAAGATGACGTGCGAGAGGTTTTCGGGCCCGGCCCCGCTCTCCGGCGCAGCGTCCGGCTCCGCGGACAGCTCCGCGCGGTCGAGGAGCAGCAGGTCGGCCGCGCCCTCCGGGAGCCGGCCGGCGAGGCCGGATTCCGTCAGGACGAGGTCGATGGCCGCGTCCTCCAGCATCCAGCCCAGCCGCTCCCGGGGGTACGCCGGGTCCAGCGGGACGTAGGCGCCGCCGGCCCGGAGCACGCCCAGCAGCGCGGCCAGCAGCTCCGGCGTGCGCGGCAGGCAGACGCCCACGCGCGACTCCGGCCCCACGCCGCGGCGGCGGAGCGCGTTCGCCAGGCGGGCGCTGCGCCGGTCCAGCTCCGCGTAGGTGGTCGATGCGCCGCGCCAGGAGACGGCGACGGCGTCCGGCGTGCGCGCCGACTGCGCGGCGAAGAGGTCGTGTACGCACTCCCCGGCGGGGTAGCCGCGCTCCGTGGCGTTCCACTCCTCCAGCACCCGCGCGCGCTCGGCATCGTCCAGCAGCGACAGCTCGGCGACGCGGCGCTCCGGCTCGCGCGCCAGCCCCTCCAGCAGCGCCGCGAAGTGCCCCGCCATCCGCCCGATGGTCGCCGCCTCCCACAGGTCCGTCCGGTAGGAGAGGCTGCCGGCCAGCCCGTCCCCCTCCCCACCCATCCCCAGCGTCAGGTCGAACTTCTCCCGCGTGCCTCGCGGCGCCAGCACCTCCGCCCGCACGCCGCCCAGGCGCAGCCCCTCGCCCGGCGCGCCGGGGCCGAAGGTGAGCATCGCCTGGAAGAGCGGGGCGTGGGCCCGCGTCCGCTCCACGCGCAGCTCCTCCACCAGGCGCTCGAACGGCAGGTCCTGGTGAACGTGCGCCTCCAGCATCCGCTCCCTGGCCTGTCCCACCATCGCGCGCCCCGTCGGCTCGCCGGAGAGGTCGCCGCGCAGGACGAGCGTGTTGACGAAGAAGCCGATCAGCCCCTCCGTCTCCAGGCGCGTGCGCCCGGCCACGGCCGTGCCCACCGGCACGTCCTCGCTCCCCGAGTAGCGGGCCAGCAGCGCCTGGAAGCCGGCCAGGAGCACGGTGAAGAGCGTGGCGCCCTCGCGCCGGGCGAGCGCGCGCAGCGCCGCCGCCGTCTCCGCCGGGAGCGCGAAGCCGACCGCGCCGCCGCGGTCGCTCGCCACCGGCGGACGCGGCCGGTCCGTGGGCAGCTCCAGCAGCGGCGGCATCCCCGCCAGCCGCTCCCGCCAGTAGCCGAGCTGGCCCTCCAGCGCCGCGTCCGTCAGGTGGGCCCGCTGCCACGCGGTGAAGTCGGCGTACTGCACCGGCGGCTCGGGGAGCGGCGACGGCTCGCCGGCCACGAACGCGGCGTAGAGCGCCGACGTCTCGCGGAAGAGCACGCCCATGCTCCACCCGTCGCCGGCGACGTGGTGCATGGCGCCCAGCAGCACGGAATCGCCCTCGCCCAGCCGCAGCAGCGCGGCCCGGATCAGTGGCCCGCGCGCCAGGTCGAACGGCCGCTCCGCGTCCTCCGCCGCCAGCCGCAGCGCCTCGGCCTCCCGCGCCTCCTCCGGCAGCCCGCCGAGGTCCACCGCCGGCAGCGGCAGGGGCCCGGCGGGAAGGACCACCTGCACCGGCCCGCCCTCGGCGGCGCGGAAGACCGTGCGCAGCGCCTCGTGCCGCCGCACGACCTCCGTGAGCGCCCTGGCGAGCGCCCGCGCGTCCAGAGCGCCGCGCAGCCGCAGCGGGAAGGCGAGGTTGTAGGCCGCGCTCCCCGGCTCCAGCCGGTCGATGAACCACAGCCGCTGCTGGGCGAAGGACAGCGGCAGCGGCGAGCCGTCGCGCGGGGCCGCCAGGATCGGCGCCGCCGGCCGGGCACGGGCACCCTCCCGGAGCAGCGCGTCGGCCCGCTGCGCCAGCCCCTCCACGGTGGGCGCGTCGAAGAGCGCCCGCAGCGGCAGCTCGACCCCCAGCGCCGCCCGCGCGCGCGCCACCACCCGGGTGGCGAGCAGCGAGTGTCCGCCCAGCTCGAAGAAGCCGTCCCGGACGCCGACCCTCTCCAGGCCCAGAACGTCCGCCCAGATCCCCGCCAGCACCTCCTCCGCGGGGGTGCGCGGCGCCACGTAGCGGTCCCCGGAGGCGTACTCCGGCGCCGGCAGCGCGCGCACGTCCAGCTTGCCGTTGGGCGTCAGCGGCAGCGCGTCCAGCGCCACGAAGGCCGCCGGCACCATGTACTCCGGCAGGCTCGCCCTCAGGTACGCGCGCACCTCCTCCGCCCCGGCCTCCCCCACCAGGTACGCCACCAGCCGCTTCTCCCCCGGCGCGTCCTCCCGCACCACCACCCGCGCCTCCCGCACCCCGGGGTGCGCCGCCACCGCGCTCTCCACCTCCCCCGGCTCGATGCGGAAGCCGCGGATCTTGACCTGCTCGTCCACGCGCCCGATGAACTCCAGGGTCCCCTCGGCGCGCCACCGCATCCGGTCCCCCGTGCGGTACATGCGCGCCCCCGGCTCCGCGGCGAACGGGTCGGGGAGGAAGCGCTCGGCCGTCAGCTCCGGGCGCTCCAGGTAGCCGCGCACGATCCCCCCGCCGCCCACGTACGCCTCGCCCGGGATGCCCACGCCCTCCGGCTCCAGCGCCCGGTTCAGCACGTAGATGCGCGCGTTGCCGGTGGGCCCGCCCACCGTCACCGTCAGCGCGTCCTCCGCCACGTGCTCCACCTGCTCGTACGAGCACCACGCCGTGGTCTCCGTCGGGCCATACACGTGCAGCAGGCGCCGCGGCTTCCCCGCGCGCAGCAGCCGGCGCAGGCTGGCCGCGTCGGCCGCCTGCCCGCCGAAGAGCACCTCGCGCAGGCTGGCGAACACGTCGCCCTGCTCGCCCGAGTGCTGGTTCAGCAGCGCCGTGGTCTGGTACAGCGTGGTGATCCCCTGCGAGCGCAGCGTCTCGCGGAACGCGGAGGCGGAGAGGAGCACGTCGCGGGGGATGCCCACCAGGGTGGCGCCGTTCATCAGCGCGCCCCAGGCCTCGAAGGTCAGCGCGTCGAAGCTGGCGTTGCTGGCCTGCGCCACGCGGTCGCCCGGCTGGATGCGGACGTAGTCGGTCTCCACGGCGAGCTGCACCACCTCGCGGTGGCCCACCATGACGCCCTTGGGACGGCCGGTCGAGCCTGAGGTGTAGACGATGTACGCCAGGTTCTCCGGGCTCGCCCCGCTCTGCGGCGCACGGTCCGGCTCCCGCGCGACCGCCTCCGCGGCGCGGTCGAGGTCGACGACGGACAGCTCCGCCGCCTCCGCCGCGAAGGCGAGGTCGCCGCGGCCGACCAGCACGGCGGCGCGGCTGTCGGCCAGCATCAGCGCCAGGCGCTCGGCGGGGTAGCCCGGGTCCAGGGGGACGTAGCAGCCGCCGGCCTTGAGCACGGCCAGGATGGCGACGATCAGCTCCGGGCCGCGCTCCAGCAGCACGCCCACGCGGGTCTCCGGGCCCACGCCCAGGCCGCGGAGGTGGTGCGCCAGCCGGTTCGCGCGCGCGTCCAGCCCGGCGTAGCTCAGCAGCAGGTCGTCCCAGACCAGCGCGGGGGCGTCGGGACGGGCGGCGGCCTGCGCCTCGAACAGCTCGTGGACGCAGACGCCGCGCGGGTACGGCCGCTCCGTCCGGTTCCACGCCTCCAGCACCCGCTCGCGCTCGGCGCCCCGCAGCAGCGGCACCTCCGCCACCCGCCGCCCCGGCTCCCGGGCTACGTCCTCCAGCAGCAGCGCGAGGTGCCCCGCCAGCCGCTCCATGCCGGCCTCCTCCCACAGGTCGGTCCGGTAGGAGAGCTCCCCCGCCAGCCGCTCCCCGTCCTCCCTCATCGCCAGCGTCAGGTCGAACTTTTCCCGCCCGAGCCGCGCCCGCAGCGGCTCCACCTCCAGCCCCGCCAGCCGCGGCGCTTCCGCCGCCGCCGCGCCGTCGAAGGTGAACATCGCCTGGAAGAGCGGGGCGTGCGCCCGCGTCCGCTCCACGCGCAGCTCCTCCACCAGCCGCTCGAAGGGCACGTCCTGGTGCGCGTGCGCCTCCAGCACCCGCTCCCGGGCCTGCGCCACCAGCGCGCGCCCCGTGGGGTCGCCGGACAGGTCGCCGCGCAGGACGAGCGTGTTGACGAAGAAGCCGATCAGCCCCTCCGTCTCCAGGCGCGTGCGCCCGGCCACGGCCGTGCCCACGAGCACGTCCTCGCTCCCCGTGTAGCGCGCGAGCAGCGCCTGGAAGCCGGCCAGGAGCACGGCGAAGAGCGTGGCCCCCTCGCGCCGGGCGAGCGCGCGCAGCGCCCGCGCGACGTCGGGGGCGAGGGCCAGCTCCACGA
>JBFMFL010000008.1:0-13667 GCA_040752145.1 Gemmatimonadota bacterium | reverse complement strand
CGGCGACCGCCGGGCGCGGCCGGTCCGTGGGCAGCTCCAGCAGCCGCGGCGCGCCGGCCAGGCGCTCCCGCCAGTAGCCGAGCGGTCCCTCCAGCGCCCGGTCCGTGAGGTGGGCCCGCTGCCAGGCGGCGAAGTCGGCGAACTGCAGCGGCGGCTCCGCCAGCGGCGACGGCTCCCCCGCGGCGAACGCGCCGTAGAGCGCCGACAGCTCGCGGAAGTACACGCCCATGCTCCACCCGTCGCTGACGACGTGGTGCATCGCCCCCAGCAGCACGGAGTCACCATCGCCCAGCCGCAGCAGCGCGGCCCGCACCGGCGGCCCGCGCTCCAGGTCGAAGCCCCGCGCCGCGTCCTCCGCCACCCGCCGCCGCACCTCGGCCTCGCGCGCCGCCTCCGGCAGCGCGCCCAGGTCCACCACGGGGAGCGAAAAGGGCGCGGCGGGCCGGACCACCTGCACCGGCTCGCCCTCCACGGCCATGAAGACCGTGCGCAGCACCGCGTGCCGCCGCACGATCTCCGTGAGCGCCGCGGCGAGCGCCCGCGCGTCCAGCGCGCCGCGCAGCCGCAGCGCGTGCGACATGTTGTAGGTGGGGCGGCCCGGCTCCAGGCGGTCGATGAACCAGAGCCGCTGCTGGGCGAAGGAGAGCGGCGGCGGCGAGCCGTCGCGCGGCAGCGGCACGACGGGCCCCGCGGCCGGGGCGGCGCCCTCGCGGAGGAGCGCGTCGGCGCGCCGCGCCAGCGCCTCCACGGTGGGCGCCTCGAACAGCGTCCGCAGCGGCAGGTCGACCCCCAGCGCCGCCTGCGCGCGCGCCATCACCTGGGTGGCGAGCAGCGAGTGCCCGCCCAGCTCGAAGAAGTCTTCCCTCATCCCCACCCGCTCCCGCCGCAGCACGTCCGCCCAGATCCCCGCCAGCACCTCCTCCGTGGGCGTGCGCGCGGGCACGAAGTCCGCCGCCTCGCCGCCCCCGGGCGCCGGCAGCGCGCCCCGGTCGAGCTTTCCGTTGGGGGAGAGCGGAAGCGTCTCCAGCACCACGAAGGCGGACGGCACCATGTACTCCGGCAGGCGCGCCCTCAGGTGCTCCCTCACCTCGCCCGCCAGCCGCGTCGGGGGCGCGCCGCGCTCCACGGCGACCTCGTCGCCCGCGAAGAGCAGCGCGTGGAGCGGCGTGGCGCGGAACAGCGGCTCGTGGTGGGCGGAGCGGTGCGCGAAGGGTACGGTCTCCCCGCCGGCGCGGACCAGGGTGCCGCGGATCTCGTAGTCCGGGTTGATGCCGTTGGCGGAGAGGCGGGCGCTGCACGTCGCCAGGATCCGGTCCCCCGCCGACACCCGCACGCCGGGGTGGAAGACGGGAAAGAACACCGGGAACCAGGCGGTGCGGTGCTCCAGGATGTCCATCACCTCGTCGCCCAGCGTGTACAGCCGCAGCCAGAGGAGGAAGCCGTCGAAGCGCCCGTCGCGGACGACGGTGAGCGCCAGCTCCCGGTCGTACTCGCACTCCACCGGGCCGCGGAAGTCCTGGTCCTCGAAGATCCCGGTGTCGGAGAGCAGGTTCTCCTGGGGGAAGTCCTTGATGCAGAGGCGCACGTCGAAGCGGTGGCCCACCGCCTCGAAGATCCGCTCCACGTAGTGCGCGGACACCTCGGTGAAGGCCGGCCGCCGGTAGAGCGCGTCGGGGAGGGAGACCGCGGCGATGCGGGTGACGTTGCGCTCGGGGACGAAGACGCCGCCCTCCCGCAGGAACCGCCGGGCGCTCCCCAGGATGGCGGCCGCGCCTTCCGCCCCGGCGATCGCCTCCACGATCTCGCTGACGCACACGTCGGCGGGCTCGGGGAGCTCCACCCGGGTGGCGTCGCCGTGGATCAGGGTGATGCGGTCCTCCATCCCGGCCGCGGCGATGCGCCGCTTCGCCAGCCGGTAGGAGCGCTCCATGATCTCGATGGCGTACACGTGCCGGGCGCCCGCCTCCACGCACATGCGCGCCAGCACCGCGTCGCCGCCGGTCCCCACGTCCACCACCACCTTTTTCGGGACCAGCTTCTCCAGGGCGACGCGGTAGCTCGCGTGCCGGCGCTCGTCGCTGGTGAGGCCGTGGTAGATCAGCTCGTCGTAGACGAAGTGCTCGCCCAGCGAGGGCCAGAGCTCCACCGGCTCCCGCTCCGCGGGCACCAGGTACGCCGCCAGCCGCCGGTCGCCGGGCGCATCCTCGCGCACCGTCACCACGGCTTCCCGCACCCCGGGGTGCGCGGCGATCGCCGCCTCCACCTCGCCGGGCTCGATGCGGAAGCCGCGGATCTTGACCTGCCCGTCCAGCCGCCCCAGGAACTCCAGCACGCCGTCGCCGCCCCAGCGCGCCCGGTCCCCGGTGCGGTACAGCCGCGCCCCCGGCTCGCCGGAAAACGGGTCCGGGACGAACCGCTCGGCCGTCAATCCCGGCCGCCCCAGGTAGTCCCGCGCCACGCTCGCGCCGCCGATGCACAGCTCGCCCGGCACCCCCGCCGGAACCGGCCGGCCCGCGGCGTCCAGCACGTACAGCGGCGCGTTGCCCAGGGGCGTCCCCAGCAGGTGCCGCCCGCCCGCCTCGCCGCCCGCGGCCAGGTGCGAGGCGCAGATGACGGCGCCCTCGGTGGGCCCGTAGAGCACCCGCACCTCCGCGGCGGGAAACGCCTCCCGCATCTCCCCCGGCAGCTCCGGCGGCACGGCGTCCCCGCCCACGAAGGCGCGCCGCAGCCCCGGCAGCGTGCCGCCCGTCTCGCGGACGCGGGCCACCACCTGCCGCATCAGCGCGGGCACCGCGTGCAGCAGCGTCGCCCCGGCCAGCTCCTCCACCAGCGCCGCCGGGTCCAGCACCCTCTCCCGCGGCACCACGCGCACCGCGCCCCCGTGCAGCAGCGGCAGCAGCGCCTCGAAGAGCCAGATGTCGAAGGCGAAGCTCGCCAGCACCGGCATCTCGTCGCCCGCCCGGAAGCCGAACGCCTCCCCCGCCGCCCACAGCGTCCCCGCCAGCGCCCCGTGCGTGACGCGCACGCCCTTGGGACGGCCGGTGGAGCCGGAGGTGTAGATGACGTACGCCAGGGAACAGGGAACAGGGAACAGGGAACAGCCTGCAACTGCAACGGCGTCCCCGTCCTCCGCACCGTCGTGCTCCCCCTCCCCCCTTGCGGGGGAGGGGGCCGGGGGGAGGGGGGTCCCGTCCGGCGCGACGATCCCGCCGCCGAAGCCCGGGAGCGCGTCCAGCAGCTCCGGCTGCGCCACCAGCACCGGCACGGCCGCGTCGGCGAGCATGAAGCCCAGGCGCTCGGCCGGGTAGGCGGGGTCCAGCGGCACGTAGGCGCCGCCCGCCTTCCAGATCCCCAGCACCCCCACCAGCATCTCCGGCCCGCGCTGTGTGCACAGCCCCACGCGCGTCTCCGGGCCCACGCCCAGCCGCCGCAGCGCCGCGGCCAGGCGCTCGGCGCGCGCCTCCAGCCCGGCGTAGCTCAGCGTCCCGGCGCCGAAGCGCACCGCGTCCGCCCCGGGCGTCCGCGCCGCCTGCTGCGAGAACCGCTCGTGGACGGGCGGCCCGGCCTCCACCCGCGCGCCCGCCGCGCCCGCCGCGCCCCACGCCTCCAGCTGCCGCCGCTCGGCCTCGTCCAGGATCTCCACCCGGGAGAGGGGCTGGTCCGGGTCGGCGGCCACCTCGTCCAGGAGCGCGGCGAAGTGGCCCACCATCCGCTCGATCGTGGCCGCGTCCCACAGCTCGCGGCGGTACAGCAGCTCGCCCGCGTAGCGCTCGCCCGCGTCCTCCATCGCCAGCGCGACGTCGAACTTGGCGCTCTGGGGGATGCCGGGGAACGGCTCGGCGGCCAGCTCTCCCAGGCGCTGGACGCCGGCCTCGCGGGGCTGCAGGGCGAAGATCACCTGGAAGACCGGCGTGTGGCCCAGGCTGCGCTCCGGCGCCAGCTCCTCCACCAGTCGCTCGAAGGGGAGCTCCTGGTGGGCGAAGGCGCCCAGCGTCGCCTCGCGCACCCGGCCCAGCAGCGCGGCGAAGCCCTCCGCGCCGGCCAGCTCCGCGCGCAGCGCCAGGGTGTTGGCGAAGAAGCCGATCAGCCCCTCCAGCTCGGCCTGCGTGCGCCCGGCGATGGGGGTGCCCACCACCACGTCGTCCTGCCCGCTCCAGCGCCCGAGCAGCGCCTGCAGCCCGGCCAGCAGCGCCATGAAGGGCGTGGCGCCCTCGCGGCGCGCCAGCGCCCGCAGCCCCCGCGAGGTGGCGGGGGAGAGGGCGAAGCGGCGGCTCGCCGCCCGGCTCCCCTGCGCCTGCGGGCGGGGGCGGTCCGTGGGCAGCTCCAGCAGCGGGGGGGCCCCGGCGAGGCGGTCGCGCCAGAAGCCGAGCAGCCCCTCCAGCGTCTCCTCCGAGAGCTGCTCCCGCTGCCAGAGGGCGTAGTCGGCGTACTGCACCGGCAGCTCCGGCAGCGGCGACGGCTCCCCGGCCGCGAACGCCGCGTAGAGCGCGGCCAGCTCGCCGAACAGGACCGCCATGCTCCACCCGTCGCCGACGATGTGGTGCAGGTTCACCAGCAGCACGGCCTCGGCGTCGCCCGCCCGCAGCAGCGCCGTGCGCAGCAGCGGGCCGCGCGCCAGGTCGAACGGCCGCGCGCCGTCCGCCGCGGCCTGCCGCCGCGCCTCGGCCTCGCGCGCCGACTCCGGCAGCCCGCCCAGGTCCACCACCGGCAGGCAAAAGGGCGCCGCGGGGAGGACCACCTGCGCCGGCTCGCCGCCGGCGGCGCGGAACACGGTGCGCAGCGACTCGTGCCGCCGCACGATCTCCCCCAGCGTGCCCGCCAGCGCCCGCGCGTCCAGCGGGCCGCGCAGCCGCTGCGGGAGGGGCATGTTGTAGGCGGCGCTCCCGGGCTGCAGCCGGTCGATGAACCAGAGCCGCCCCTGCGCGAAGCTCAGCGGCAGCGGCGAGCCGTCCCGCGGCGCCGGCGCGACGGGCCGGGCCCGCACGCCGGCCCCCTCGCGCCGGGCCGCCTCCACCCGCGCCGCCAGCCCCGCCACGGTGGGCGCCTCGAACAGCGCCCGCAGCGGGACCTCCGTCCCCAGCGCGGCCTGCGCCCGCGCCACCGCCCGCGTCGCCAGCAGCGAGTGTCCGCCCAGGTCGAAGAAGTTGTCCGCGACGCCCACGCGCTCCACGCCCAGCACCTCCGCCCAGATCCCCGCCAGCACCTCCTCGGCGGGCGTGCGCGGCGCCGCGTAGCGCTCCCCCGCCCCGCCGTGCCCGGGCGCCGGCAGCGCCCTGCGGTCCAGCTTGCCGGTGGGGGTGAGCGGCAGCGCGTCCAGCGCCACGAACGCGGCCGGCACCATGTACTCCGGCAGGCTCCGCCGCAGCCGGGCGCGCAGCTCCCCGGCGTCCACCCCGCCCACCACGTACGCCACCAGCCGCTTCTCCCCCGGCTCGTCCTCCCGCACCACCACCCGCGCCTCCTCCACCTCCGGGAGGGCCGTCAGCACGGCCTCGATCTCGCCGGGCTCGATGCGGAAGCCGCGGATCTTGACCTGCTCGTCCAGGCGCCCGACGAACTCCAGCGTCCCGTCCGCCCTCCAGCGCAGCCGGTCCCCGGTGCGGTACATGCGCGCGCCCGGCTCCGCGGCGAACGGGTCGGGGAGGAAGCGCTCGGCCGTCAGTCCCGGCCGGTCCAGGTAGCCGCGCACCACCCCCGCGCCCCCCACGTAGGCCTCGCCCGGCACCCCCGGCGGCGTCGGCTGCAGCGCGCCGTCCAGGACGTAGATGCGCTGGTTCCCCGTCGCGCGGCCCACGGGGACCGTCAGCGCCCCCTCGGGCACCTCCTCCACCTCGTGCCACGAGCACCACGCCGTCGTCTCGGTGGGGCCGTACATGTGCAGCAGCCGCCGCGGCCCGCCCGCGTGCAGCACGCGCCGCACGCTGTCCGGGTCCACGGCCTGCCCGCCGAACAGGACCTCGCGGACCGGGGCGAAGATGTCGGGGTGCTCGCGCGAGAGCTGGTTGAGCAGCGCCGTGGTCTGGTACAGCGTGGTGATCCCCTCCTCCCGAAGCACCCGCCGCAGCGCCGCGGGCGAGAGCAGCTCGTCCCTGCCGATCCCCACCAGCGTGGCGCCGTTGAGCAGCGCGCCCCAGGTCTCGAACGCGAGCGCGTCGAAGCTGGCGTTGCTGGCCTGCGCCACCCGGTCGCCGGGCCCCAGCCGCACGTAGTCGGTCTCCACCACCAGCTGCACCACGTGGCCGTGCCCCACCATCACCCCCTTGGGCCGCCCCGTGCTGCCGCTGGTGTAGACGATGTAGGCCAGGTTCTCCACCGCGGCCCCGCCGCTCGGCGCGTCGGCGGGCTCGCGGGCGAGCGCGTCGGCTGCCCGGTCGAGGAGGACGACGGACAGGTCTCCGGCCCGCGCCGCGAAAACGACGTCGCCGCGGCTGACGAGCACGCGCACGCTGCCGTCGTCCAGCACCATGCGCAGCCGCTCGTCCGGGTAGGCGGGGTCGAGCGGGACGTAGCAGCCGCCGGCCTTGAGCACGGCCAGGACGGCGACGATCAGCTCCACGCCGCGCTCCAGCAGCACGCCCACGCGCGCGTCCGGGCCCACGCCCAGGCCCACCAGGTGGTGCGCCAGCCGGTTGGCCCGCGCGTCCAGCTCGGCGTAGCTCAGCCGCTCCTCCCCCCAGACCAGCGCGGGCGCGGCGGGGCGGACGGCCACCTGCGCCTGGAACAGCTCGTGGATGCAGACGCCCCGCGGGAACGGCCGCTCCGTCCGGTTCCACGCCTCCACCACCCGCGCGCGCTCGGCGGCGCCCAGCAGCGGCAGCGCGGAGACGCGCCGCCCGGGATCGCCCGCGATCCCCTCCAGGAGCGTCCGGAAGTGCTCCCGCATCCGCTCGGCCGTGGCCGCCTCGAACAGGTCGGTGCTGAACTCCAGGCAGCCGCGGAGGCCCGCGCCCTCCTCCTGGAGCACCAGCGACAGGTCGAACTTGGCGGTCCCGGAGTCGGCCGGGACGGGCAGGGCGCGCACGCCCCCGAACTCGAAGGGACGGGGGAGGCCCTGCATGGAGAGCAGCACCTGGAACACGGGGCTCTGGCTGAGGCTGCGCTCCACGCGCAGCTCCTCCACCAGCTTGTCGAAGGGGAGCTCCTGGTGCGCGTGGGCCCCCAGCACCGTCTCGCGCACCCGGCCCAGCAGCTCCGGGAAGGCCGGGTCGCCCGACAGGCCGACGCGCAGCGCGAGCGTGTTGATGAACAGCCCGACCAGCCCCTCGGTCTCCCGGCGCGTGCGCCCGGCGATGGGCGAGCCCACCACCACCTCCTCCGCCCCCGCGTAGCGCGCGAGCAGCACCCCGAAGGCGGCGAGCAGCGCCATGAAGACCGTGCCGCCCTCCGCCCGCGCCACCCCGTTCAGCTTCGCGGCCAGCGCGGCGTCCAGCGCCAGCGGGAGCGTCGCCCCGCGGAAGCCCTGCGCGGCGGGACGCGGCCGGTCCGTGGGCAGCTCCAGCGTCGCGGGCGCGCCGGCCAGCTGCTCCCGCCACCAGCCGAGCAGCTGCTCCAGCGCCGGGCCGCGCAGCCGCTCCCGCTGCCACACGGCGAAGTCTGCGTACTGCAGCGGCGGCTCCGGGAGCGGCGAGCGCCCGCCCCGCAGGAACGCCGAGTACAGCGCGTCCAGCTCGCGGAAGACCACCTCCATGCTCCAGCCGTCGGCGACGACGTGGTGCACGCACAGCAGGAGCACGTGCTCCTCCGCGCCCAGCCGCAGCAGCTGCGCGCGGAAGAGCGGCCCCGCCGCCAGGTCGAAGGGTCGCACCGCCTCGGCCTGCATGCGCCGGCGCACCGCGGCCTCGCGCTCCTCCTCGCCCAGCCCGTCCAGCGCCTCCACCTCCAGCCGCCAGGCGCCGGGGGCGGAGACCACCTGCACCGGCTCCCCGGCCTCCCCGGCGAACGTGGTGCGCAGCACCTCGTGGCGGCGCACGATCTCGCCCAGGGCGCGCTCCAGCGCCGCGGCGTCCAGCGGGCCGAGCAGCCGGAACGGCGCGAACATGTTGTACAGCGGGCTCGCCGGGTCCAGCTGGTGCAGGAACCAGAGCCGCTGCTGCGCGAAGGAGAGCGGGAAGCGCGTGGCGCGGGCGGCCTTCTGCCTGAGGAGCTGCGCGAGGAGGCGGCGCTTCTCCTCCGCCGAGAGGCCCTGGCCGGGCGATTCGAGGGTGCTGCTCATCGGGTGATCTCGATCATTTCGGCGGGCGCGGGGGCGCGGGACGCGCTCACCGGCTCCCACGGCCGCGGGCGGAGGAGGGCGGCGAGCGCGGGCGCGTTCGCCCCGGCCAGCATGCCGTGGTGGTCGCCCGGGGCGGTCCGCACGTCGAGCGGCAGAGGGGTGAGGCGGCTCCAGCCGAGCCGGGGGTCGCCCGGCCCGGCGGGTCCCTCCGCGGCCAGGAGGAGCGTGACGCGGCCGGCGTAGGGGGCGGGGCGGTAGCGCGCCGCGGCGCGCAGGGTGCGGCCGTACGCCTCCGCCCGCTCGCGCAGCTCCGCGGCCCCGAGCCCCGCCGCCGCCGGCACGCGCTCCGCGAGCGCGGCGGCCAGCGCCTCCGCGCGCCCGGCCGGAGCCTCCCCGGCGAGGCGCTCCTCCAGCGCGGGCAGCTCCGCGCGGGGGTAGCCCAGGTCCCGCGCCAGGAAGGCGAGCAGCTCCACGTCGCCGGGCTCCGCGCCGTACGTGCCGTCGAGCGGCGGGTAGCTGTCCAGCAGCGCCAGCAGCTCCACCTCCTCGCCCGCGGCCTCCAGCTGCCGCGCCATCTCGAAGGCGATCACCCCGCCCACCGACCACCCGCCCAGCCGGTACGGGCCCGCCGGCCGGACGGCGCGGACCGCCCGCGCGTACTCCTCCGCCATCGCCTCGACGCTGGTCTCCCCACCGGCGCGGGGGAGCGCTTCCAGACCGTAGAACGGCTGGTCCGGCCCCAGGGCGTCGGCCAATGAGAGATAGGGGAGGACGGTGCCCGCGGCCGCGTGCACGCAGAAGAACGGCGGGCGCGAGCCGCCGGGGCGGATGGGCACCAGTGGCGACGGGGCCGTGCCCGCGCCGCCCTCCCGGAGCGCTTCCGCCATGCCGCGGACGGTGCGCGCGTGCAGCAGAGCCGACACCGGGAGCGCCGCGCCGAAGGCGTCGTTGACCCGCGCCACCAGGCGCACCGCCGCCAGCGAGTGCCCGCCGACCTCGAAGAAGTCGTCGAGCGCCCCCACCCGCTCCGCGCCCAGCGTCTCGCCCCACAGGGCGCAGAGCGCCGCCTCCACCCCGTCGCGCGGCGCCATGCGGGTCGCCACGGCACCGCCCCACTCCGGGTCCGGGAGCGCCCGCCGGTCGGTCTTGCCGTTGGGCGTCGTCGGCAGTCGCTCCAGCGCCACCACCGCAGAGGGCACCATGTGCTCGGGGAGCCGGTCGCGGAGCCGGGCGCGCAGCCCCGACGCGTCCACCTCCGGCCCCGCCACGACGTAGGCCGCCAGCCGCCGGTCTCCCGCGTCGTCCTCGCGCACCACGGCCACCGCCTCGCGCACCCCGTCCTGCGCCAGGAGCGCGGCCTCGATCTCGCCCAGCTCGATGCGGAAGCCGCGCACTTTGACCTGGTGGTCCGTCCGGCCGAGGTAGTCCAGCTCCCCATCGCACGTCCAGCGCACCCGGTCCATCACCCGGTACATCCTGGCTCCCGGCGCGCCGAACGGGTCGGGAAGCCAGCGTTCCGCGGTCAGCTCCGGCCGGCTGGCGTAGCCGCGCGCCAGCCCGTCGCTGGACAGGTACAGCTCCCCCGCGATCCCGACCGGCGACGGCTCCAGGTGCGCGTCCAGCACGTACGCCCGCGTGTTCGCCACTGGCCGCCCGACGGACACCCGCTCGGCCCCGGGCTCGACCCGCGCGTACGTGGAGTACGTCGTGTCCTCCGTCGGCCCGTACAGGTTGCCCACGCGCTCCACGGTGCCCAGCGCGTACAGCCCCTGCGCGAGAGGAGCGGGCAGCGCTTCGCCGCCGAGATTGAGCGTCCGCACGCTCGCCGGGATCCCGCCGCTCCGCAGCAGCTCCGCGGCGGCGCTGGGCACCATGCTGGCATAGACCACGGGCTCGGCCACGCTCGCCAGCTCCAGCGCGTTCTCGACGAGAACGAGCTTCCCGCCCCAGCAGAGGGTGCCGAAGACCTCCGCGACCGAAACGTCGAAGTTGATGGAGGTCGAGAACAGCACGGAGGCGCGCTCCTCGTCCGAGACGGTCTCGCGCAGCCAGTGCAGGAGGACGACCACGGACGCGTGGCGGATCATCACCCCCTTCGGCCGCCCTGTCGATCCCGACGTGAAGATGACGTGCGAGAGGTTTTCGGGTCCGACGCCGCTCTCCGGCTCGTCGTCCGGCTCCGCGGACAGGTCCTCGCGGTCGAGCAGCAGCAAGTCGGCGGCGCCCGCCGGGAGCCGGTCGGCGAGGCCCGACGCGGTGAGGACCAGGCCGATGCCGGCGTCCTCCAGCATCCAGCCCAGCCGCTCCCGCGGGTAGGCGGGATCCAGCGGGACGTACGCGCCGCCGGCCCGGAGCACGCCCAGCAGCGCCACGACCAGCTCCGGGGTGCGCGGCAGGCAGACCCCCACGCGCGACTCCGGCCCCACGCCGCGGCGGCGGAGCGCGTTCGCCAGGCGGGCGCTGCGCCGGTCCAGCTCCGCGTAGGTGGTCGGCTCGCCGCGCCAGGAGACGGCCACGGCGTCCGGCGTGCGCGCGGCCTGCGCGGCGAACAGGTCGTGGACGCACGCGTCCGCCGGGTACGCGCGGCCGGTCGCGTTCCACTCCTCCAGCACCCGCGCCCGCTCGGCGGGGGAGAGGAGACCGGCCTCGCAGCGGGAGAGAGGGTCGGCGGTCATCGCCTCCAGCGCCGCGCGGTGCCACTCCCAGACCCGCGCCGCCAGCGCGTCGGGGACGGCGGCGCGGTCGTGCTGCACCGCCATCTCCAGGCGCCCGGGCCCGGCGGAGAAGATGGTCATGCAGGGGACGCTGTTGCTCCCGTGGCCCCGCACCTCCAGCACCCGCAGCGGCCCCGTGGCGAGCGCCCCGTCCAGCACGTGGAAGCTGACGAAGTTGAAGGCGGTGTCGAAGAGCGCCTCGCCGCCGAGCATCCGCTGCATCTCCGCCAGCGGGAAGCGCCGGAAGGGGAGCAGTTCGCGCTCCGCGGCGAAGGTCTCGCGCACCAGCTCCAGCCAGCTCCCCCCGCGGAGCGCCGCGCCCAAGGGGAGGGTGTTGAGGAAGAGGCCCAGCACCCGCTCGCCGTCGCTCCCCTCCGGCCGCCCGTTGGACACGAGCCCGGTCAGCGCCTCCGCGCCTCCGCCCAGCAGCGCCACCACCCGCAGGTGGGCCGCCAGCAGCACGCTCTTGAGCGGCGTCCCGGCCTCCCGCGCGAGCCGCGCGGCGCCCTCCGCCAGCGCGGCCGGGAGCGCCGCCTCCCGCACGCCGATCCGCTCCCCGTCCCACGCTCCCCGCTCCCCGGCCGGGGCCGCCACGCGCGCCTCCGGGCGGTCGCGCAGCCGCCGCGTCCAGAACTCCCGCTGCTCCTGCGAGGCCGCGGCCTCGCGCTCCAGGGCGACGAACTCCCTGAACTCCGCCCGCGGCGGCGCGGCGTCGGAGGGGGTGCCGCCCAGCTCGGCGGCGTAATCGTCCAGCAGCTCCCGCAGCAGCGTCGCCACGCTCCACCCGTCCAGGATGGCGTGGTGGTGCACCAGGACGAGCTGGAACTCGTCCGGGCCCAGCCGGTGCGCGTACACCCGGAAGAGCGGGGCGCGCGCGCAGTCGAAGCGGCGGCCCTTCTCCGCCTCCCAGGCGGCGCCGACCGCCGCCTCGCGCTCCTCCGGGGCGAGCGCGCCGAGGTCGTGAACGGCCAGCGGCGCGGGGAGTTCCCCGTACACCAGCTGCAGCGGCTCGCCGAAGCGGCTCAGCTCGAACGAGCTGCGCAGCACGGCGTGGCGGCGCATCGCCGCGGCCAGGGCGCGCCCCAGCGCCCCCGCGTCGAACGGCCCCCGGACGCGCAGGCAGGTGAGGTCGTGGTACAGCGTGCTGGCCGGGTCCTGCTCGCCGTGGAAGATCATCCCCAGCTGCAGCGCCGTGGCCGGGAAGGCGTCCACCACCCCGGCGGGGAGCCTCGCCCGGTCCGCCGCGGCGAGCAGGCCGAAGGGCGGGACCTCCGGGCGCCGCTCGACGCGCGCGCCGCCGCCGCCGCCGCCCAGGTGGGCGGCCAGCGCCTCCACGGTCTGGTGGCGGAACAGGTCGGGGAGGGTACACTCCAGCCCCAGCACGCGGGCGCGCGCCAGGACGCGGATGCTCACGATGGAGTCGCCGCCCAGCTCGAAGAAGTTGTCGCGCACCCCCACCCGCTCCACCCCCAGCACCTCGCCCCACAGGCGGCAGAGCGCCGCCTCGGTCTCGTCCCGGGGCGGCGCGTAGCCGTCCGCCGGCCCTCCCCGCTCCGGGTCCGGGAGCGCCGCGCGGTCCACCTTGCCGTTGGGGGTGAGGGGAAGTCTCTCCAGCGCCACGAACGCGGCGGGCACCATGTACTCCGGGAGCCGGGCGCGCAGCGCCTCGCGCAGCCGCGCCGCGTCCGCCGCGCCCTCGCCCGCCACGTGCGCCACCAGCCGCCTCCCCGCGCCCTCCCCGCGCGCCGTCACCACCGCCTCGCGGACCCCCGGGTGCTCCAGCAGCGCGGCCTCGATCTCCCCCGGCTCGATGCGGAAGCCCCTCACCTTGAGCTGGAAGTCCGCCCGCCCCAGGAACTCCAGCTCCCCCGCCGCCAGCCAGCGCGCGCGGTCCCCCGTCCGGTACATGCGCGCCCCGGGCTCCCCCCCGAACGGGTCGGGAACGAAGCGGTCCGCCGTCAGCCCCGGCCTCCCCAGGTAGCCGCGCGACACCCCCGCCCCGCCCACGCACAGCTCCCCGGCGACCCCCGTGGGGACCGGCTCCAGCCCCCGGTCCAGCACGTACAGCCGGGTGTTGGCGATGGGCCGGCCGATCGGCACGGCGCCGGACAGGACGTCCCCGGCCGCGATCCGCCGCACGCAGCACCCCACCACCGTCTCGGTGGGGCCGTACTCGTTCACGATCTCCGTCGCGGGGGCGTAGCGCCGCCAGAACGCCATGTCCTCCGGCGCCAGGCTCTCCCCGCCCACCACGAAGGTCCGCGTGCGTCCGGCCGCCTCGTCCGGCGCCAGCTGCTCGCCCAGCAGCGCCAGGTGGCGCGGGGTGAGCTTCACCAGGGTGAGGTCGCGCTCCGCGCGCACCGCCTCCGCCAGCGCCTCCACCCCCAGCGAGTCGGGCACCATCACCACGCGCCGCCCCGCCACCAGGGGGAGGAGCAGGCTGGTGACGGTCAGGTCGAAGCCGAGCGACGAGTGGACCGGCGCGCCCTCTCCCCCGTCCAGCCCGTACGCCTCCGCCGCCCACCGCAGGTAGTTGCCGAGGCCCCCGTGCGTGACCGCCACGCCCTTGGGGCGGCCGGTGGAGCCGGAGGTGTAGATGACGTACGCGAGGGAACAGGGAACAGGGAACAGGGAACAGCCTGCAACTGCCACGGCAGACTCGTCCTCCACACCGCCGTGCTCCCCCTCTCCCAGCATTGGGAGAGGGGGCCGGGGGGTGAGGGCTGCCGTGTCGTTCTCCC
>JBFMFL010000079.1:0-25855 GCA_040752145.1 Gemmatimonadota bacterium | reverse complement strand
GGGGGGGGCCCCCCCCCCCCCCCCCCCTCCCGCCCCCGCCTCACCCCACCTCCACCCCTCCCGCCGTGTCCACCCCATCCGACCGCGGTTCCAGTCTCACGCCGGCGCAACGCGCGTTGCTGGAGCAGCGGCTGCGCGGCATCCGCGTCTCTCCGCGGGTCGACGCCATCGCGCGGCGGCCCGTGGAGGGGAGCCATCCGCTGTCCTCGGGCCAGGGGCGGCTCTGGTTCCTGCACCTGCTGGACCCGGAGTCGCCGCTGTACAACGTGCCGCGGGCGTACCGGCTGCGCGGGCCGCTGAACGCGGCGGTGCTGCGCCGGGCGCTGGGCGCGGTGGAGGAGCGGCACGCGGTGCTGCGGGCGCGCTTCGTGGAGCGCGGCGGCGAGCCGGAGATGGTGGTGGGGCCGGCGGGCGCGGCGCGGCTCCCGCTGGTGGACCTGCGGGGCGTGCCCGCGGCGCGGCGCGAGGGCGAGGCGTGGCGGCGGGTGCGGGAGGCGGCGGCGCGGCCGTTCCGCCTCGCGGACGAGCCGCCGCTGCGGGCGTGGCTCTTTTGCCTGGCCGGGGACGACCACGTCCTGCTGCTCTGCGTCCACCACGTCGCCGCCGACGAGTGGTCCGTGCGCGTGCTCGCGCGCGACCTGTCGGCGGCGTACGCGGCGGCGGCGGCGGGCGGCCCGGCGGCGCTCCCCGCGCTCCCGCTGCAGTACGCCGACTGGGCCGCGTGGGAGCGGGAGCGGCTGGACGGCCCGGGGATGGAGCAGCACCTGGCCTGGTGGCGCGAGCGCCTGGCAGGGGCGCCGCCGCTGGACCTCCCCGGCGACCGGCCGCGCCCGCCCGTGCGCAGCTTCCGCGGGGCGGTGCACCCCTTCCTCCTCCCCGCCGGCACGCGGGAGCGCTGCGCCGCGCTGGCGCGGGAGTCGCGCGCCACGCCGTTCGCCGCGCTGCTCGCCGCCTTCCAGCTGCTCCTGCACCGCTACACCGGCCAGGACGACCTGGTGGTGGGGTCGCCCAGCGCCGGGCGGACCCGCGCCGAGCTGGAGGCGCTGGTCGGCTTCTTCGTCAACACCCTCGCCATCCGCGTGGACGCGGGCGGCGACCCCGCCTTCCGGGAGCTGCTGCGCCGCGCCGGCGAGGCGGCGGCCGGCGCGGTCGCGCACCAGGAGGTCCCCTTCGACCGCCTGGTGGAGGAGCTGCGGCCGGAGCGCGACCCCTCGCGCCCGCCGCTGGTGCAGGTGGCGCTCGCCTTCCAGAACGTCCCCGGGGAGCCGCCGTCGCTCCCGGGCGTGCGCGCCGAGGCGAGCGAGGTGGACAACGGCACCGCCAAGTTCGACCTCACGCTCTTCCTGTACGACGAGCCCGCGGGGCTGCGCGGGCGGCTGGAGTACGCCGCCGACCTGTTCGACCGGGGCACGGCCGCGCGCTTCGCGGAGCACTTCGCGCGGCTGCTCGCCGGCGCCCTCGCGGCGCCCGACCGCCCCGCATCGGCGCTCCCCCTGCTGGGCGACGACGAGCGCCGCACGGTGCTGGCGGAGGCCCACGGCGCCGCCCGCGCCCGCCCGCGCGACGCGTCTCTCGCCGAGCTGTTCGCGGAGCGGGCCGCGGCGAGCCCGGACGCCGTCGCGGTGGAGCACGGCGACGAGCGGGTCACGTACGCCGGGCTGGACGCCCGCGCCGAGCGACTGGCCCGCCGGCTCGCCGCCGCGGGGGTGCGGCCGGGCGACCGGGTGGCGCTGCTGGGGGAGCGCTCCGTGGCGCTGGTGGCCGCGATGCTCGGCGTCGTCCGCATGGGAGCCGCGTACGTCCCCCTGGACCCCGGGCACCCCGCCGACCGCCTGCGCCGGATCGTGGAGGACGCCGGGGCGCGCGTGCTGCTCGCCTGCGGCAACGGCAGTGAGGAGTACGAAGTACGGAGTACGCTACACACCGTGGGGCAGGCGGACGGAGGCTCGTCGTCCGAGGACGAAGTGTCGTTACGTACTTCGTACTCCGTACTTCGTACTTCTTTTCCCGACTCCCTGGCCTACGTCGTCTACACCTCGGGCTCCACCGGCGCACCGAAAGGGGTGATGGTCCCGCACCGGGCCGTGGCGCGGCTGGTGGAGGGGTGCGACCTGGCCCCGCTCGGTCCCGGGGACGCGGTGGCGCACCTGTCCAACCCCGCCTTCGACGCGGCGGTCTGGGAGGTGTGGGGCGCGCTGCTCGGCGGGGCGCGGCTGGTGGTGCTGGGCCGCGACGCGGCGCTCGCGCCCGCGCGGCTGGGGAGGGAGCTGGCGGAGCGCGGCGTCACCGCCGTCTTCCTCACCACCTCGCTGTTCAACCTGGTGGCGCGCGAGGCGCCGGCCGCGCTCGCGTCGCTGCGGCACGTGGTCTTCGGCGGCGAGGCCGCGGACGCGCACGCCGTCCGCGCCGTGCTGCGCGCGGGAGCGCCGGAGCGGCTGGTCAACGCCTACGGCCCCACCGAGGCCACGGTCTTCGCCACCTCGCACCGCGTCCCGTCCCTGGCGGACGACGCCGCCTCCGTCCCCATCGGGCGCCCCCTGGCCGGCGACCGCGCCTACGTGCTGGACGCCCACGGCCAGCCGGCGCCCCCCGGCGTCCCCGGCGAGCTGTGCCTGGGCGGGGACGGCGTGGCGTGGGGATATCTGGGCCGCCCGGAGCTGACGGCCGGGCGCTTCGTCCCCAACCCCTTCGGCGGGGAGCCGGGGGCGCGGCTGTACCGCACCGGCGACCGGGTCCGCCGCCGCGGCGACGGCGCGCTGGAGCACCTGGGGCGGCTGGACGGGCAGGTCAAGCTGCGCGGCTTCCGCATCGAGCCCGCGGAGATCGAGGCGGCGCTCGCCGCGCACCCCGCCGTGGCCGAGGCCGTGGTCGTCGTGCGCGAGGACGGCGGCGAGAAGCGGCTCGCCGCGTACGTGGTCCCCGCGCGCGGGAGCGCCCCCTCCGCCGCGGAGCTGCGCGGGCACCTGGCGGGGCGCCTCCCGGCCTACATGGTCCCGGCGTCGTTCACCCCGCTGGCCGCCGTCCCCGTCACCTCCAGCGGCAAGACGGACCGGCGGGCGCTCCCCGCGCCCGACGCGCCGGCCGCGGGCGCGGGCTCCGAAGGGCCGCGCGACATGCTGGAGCACCAGGTGGCGGCGATCTGGCGGGAGCTGCTGGGCTGCGGGCCGGTGGGGATCCGCGACGACTTCTTCGAGCTGGGCGGGCACTCCCTGCTCGCGGTGCGGATGCTGGGGCGGGTGGAGGAGCGCTTCGGCAGGCGGGTGCCGCTGTCCACGATCTTCGCGGGCGCCACGGTGGAGGGGGTGGCGGCGGCGCTCCGCCGGGAGTGGCCGGCCGGCGCCGCGGACGACGTGGTCACGCTCAACCCGGAGGGGACGCGCCCGCCCCTGTTCTTTCTGCACGGCGACGTGGGCGGCGGCGGGCTGTACGGCCTGGCCCTGGCCCGCTTCCTGGGCGCCGACCAGCCGCTGCACCTCCTCCCGCCGCTCCGCCCGGAGCCGGGCGGCGCGGGCCCCGGCATCGCCGAGATGGCGCGGCGGCACCTGGAGGTCGTCCGCCGCGTGCAGCCCTCCGGCCCGTACCGGCTGGGCGGCTACTGCAACGGCGCCCTGGTGGCGTTCGAGACGGCGCGCCTGCTGGAGGCCGCGGGGGAGCGGGTGGAGCGGCTGCTGGTGGTGCAGGCGTCGGCGGAGGCGGCGTACTACCGGGGCGCGCTGCGCGCCGCCGCCCTGCTCGGCCGGCTCCTGGGGCGCTCCGCCGAGGACCGGGCGGACCGGCTGGTCGCCGCCGCCGACCACCTGCGGGCCTTCCATCGCGAGCTGCGCGCGCACGCGGCCGATGGCGCGGCAGGGGTGGCGTCGCTGCTGTGGCGCAAGGCGCGGCGGAAGCTGCGGCGGGGCGGGGTCCGGCCGGACGCGGTGTCCCCGGGCGGCGCCCGCTCGACGTCGGCCGAGGAGAGCGAGCGCGACCTGCGGGTGAAGCACATGCTCCGGGCGGTGCGCGCCTACCTGCCGGGGCGCTACGGCGGCCGGGTGACGCTGTTCTGGACCCAGGAGTCGCACGCCCTCGCCGGGGACCCGACGATGGGGTGGCGGAAGGTGGCGCGCCACGTGGAGGTGGTCGCCGTCCCCGGCACGCACGACAGCTGCGTCTCCGTGCACCTGGAGGACCTGGCCGCCGGCATGTCGGCGCGCCTTGAGTAGAACCGCTTCGGCGGGGCTAGATGACGGGCCGGAGCGCGTCCTCGCGCCGGTCTTCCAGGATCAGCTCGATCGCCGACGCCAGGCTCTCCAGGGACTCCTCGCGGGTTCGGCCCTGGCCGTTCGCGCCGGGGATCTCCGGACACCAGGCCGCGAACCAGTCGTCGTCGCGCTCGATCACCGCCGTGAACTCGTCGTGCATCCCGCCTCCAGGGCAGCTCATCCAGGGCGCCTCTCCCCGGCTTCGGACGCAAGGGAGGTTCCCGCGCGAAGCCGCTCCTCCGCCAGCGCGTCCGCCGCGCGCTCGGGGGTGATTCCCCGCTCCGCCGCCGTGCGCAGCACGGCCAGGGTGGTGTCGTGGATCGCCTCCACCCGCGCCGCGGTCGCGGCGGGGTCGTCGCCCCGCATGTAGCCGACCCCCGCGATCACCCCGCCCGCGTTGGCCAGGTAGTCCGGCACGTACAGCACCCCCTGCGCCGCCAGCATGGCGCCGTGGCGCGGCTCCAGCAGCTGGTTGTTGGCCCCGCCGCACACCACGCGGGCGAAGAGGCGCGGGATGGTGGCGTCGTTCAGGACGCCGCCCAGCGCGCACGGCGCGAACACGAACTCCGGCTCGTCGTAGATCCCGTCGGGGTCCACGACCTCGGCCCCGAATTCGGCCGCCACCCGCTCCGCCCGCGCGCGGTCCACGTCGGCCACGACCAGGTCGGCCCGGGCCTCGCGGATCAGGCGCGCCAGGTGGCGGCCCACGTTGCCGCACCCCTGCACCGCCACGCTCAGCCCGTCCAGGCCGGTGGTGCCCCACCCGTGCTGCACCGCCGCCTGCATGGCCCGGAACACGCCGCGCGCGGTGTGCGGCGACGGGTCGCCCAGCCCGTGCGCGAGCCCGCCCACGTGCGGCGTCTCCTCGGCGATCCACCCCATGTCCTCGGGCCCCGTCCCCACGTCCTCGCCGGTGCTGAACCTCCCGCCGAACGCCGCGACGAAGCGCCCGTGCGCCCGGAAGAGCGCCGCCCGGTCCGCGATGGTCTCCGGCGCCAGGATCACCGCCTTGCCGCCCCCGGCGTCCAGCCCCGCCAGCGCGTTCTTGTACGTCATCCCCCGCGCCAGCCGCAGCGCGTCCGTCAGCGCCTCCTCGCGCGAGCCGTAGCGCCACAGCCGCGTCCCCCCGATTGCCGTTCCCAGCGCGGTGCTGTGCACGGCGATGATCGCGCGGTAGCCCGCAGCCGGCTCCTCGGCGTACGCGACCCGCTCGAACCCCTCCACGGCGATCTCCTCGATTCGCAACCTCCGGCCCTCCGCTCATGGTGAAACGCGCGGCTCCCCGCCGCGCGGGCAATCTACGCGCGCCGCCGCGCCGGTGCACGCCCGGCGCGCTCCGTCGATTGTCGCCGTTGACTCGCGCGTTACATGACGCTTATTATGCGTGACGCACCCGGTCCGGGGCGCGGACCGTCAACCTCTCTCGCCGGAGGAACACCATGAGCCGTTCGTTCACCCTGCTTCGCCGGGCGCTGCTCGGCACCTCCTGCGTCGTCGTGTTCGGGTTCGGCGGCGCCGAGTTGCTGGCGAAGCCCGCCCCCGAAGCGGCCCCGCCCCTCTGCCAGTACGGCTACCGGCTGTGCAAGAACTGCCTGGGGCAGTGGTACTGCACCCTGGACACGGGCTCGTGCCCGCCCTGCGAGCTGGCGAAGTGAACCATTTCGCGTCCTTGCCGGACTTCGGCAGGCGCGGCACTGGCAGCCGCCGGCTGCCCGGCCGCACCAGAATTCCCTCAGCAGGAGGACCTATGCGTAGAACCTTCACAGTGCCTGCGGTGACACTTGCCCTCGCGCTCGGTGCCTGCGGCGATGCACCCATGCAGCCGGAGCGGGCTGCCCCTGCGGCGGCGCGTGCCCCGACGGGCAGCCCCGGCGAGGCCACTGCCTCCAGCGTGCTGACGATCACCAACCTGTACTGCCTGGATGTGGGCGGTGGCGGCACTTACTACAACAACACCCAGTGCCAGGCCTCGGCCAGCGGGGGCACGGGCTCGTACGCGTGGAACTGGGACGTCATCGTCAACTACCAGTCGGACAGTGGTAGCAGCTCGTACATTCAAGGCGTGTGCACCGACAGCTATCCCGTCAGCGTCAGGGTCACCGACAGCGCGGGGGCCACCGCCACCGCGAGCCAGACCTTCCCCTGCTACGCCAGCAGTACCCCCATCTGGGGTGGTGGCCCCGAAGGCGAGCCGTAGCCCACGCGCGCGCCTGGGCGCTCCCACCGTACATCGAACGAAGCGGCTCCCCGGTCGGGGAGCCGCTTCGCGTGGTGGTGGGATGCCGGCGGACGCCGGCGTGGAGCCGCGTGAGGGATGCGCGCCCGGCAGGGCCGAGACCCCGCGGCAGTTTGCGGGGGCTCGGCGGAGTTACGCACGGTAGTATCGTGCGTTACTCCGCGCGCAGCCCGACCCGAGCGACAGCGAGGGGCACGCCCAAACCCGCAGTCAAAAGCCGTTCAGGCCACCGTCACCGCTGCGTGCGCCGGCACCAGCCCGTCCGTGCGGTCCTGGATGGACCTGACCTCGCGCCGCCCCGCCCACAGCGCCATGATCGCGTCCACCGCCGCCGACGCCGCGGAGAGCGTGGTGATGTACGGCACCCCGTGGGCGATCGCCGCGCGCCGGGTGGCGTAGTCGTCGTACTGCGACTCCTTGCCCAGCGGCGTGTTGATGAGCAGCGCCACCTCGCCGGAGATGATCTTGTCGGCCATGTTGGGGCGCCCCTCGTTGACCTTGAACACCTGCTCGCAGGGGATGCCGCGGGCGCGGAGGTAGCGCGCCGTGCCGCCCGTGGCGACGATGCGGAAGCCCATGTCGTGCAGCCGCCGCGCGATGGGCGTCACCGTGGGCTTGTCCGGGTCGTTGACGGTGACGATCACCGTCCCCTCGCGCGGCAGCTCCATCCCCGCGGAGATCTGCGCTTTGGCGAAGGCCATCCCGAAGGAGTCGTCGAAGCCCATGGCCTCGCCGGTGGACCGCATCTCCGGGCCCAGCAGCGGGTCCACCCCGCTCATCTTGTTGAACGGGAACACCGACTCCTTCACCGCCACCCCGCCCACCGGGATCTCCTCCGGCAGCCCGAAGTCCGCCAGCTTCTCCCCCGCCATGAGCCGCGCCGCGATCCGCGCGATGGGCACCCCCGTGGCCTTGCTGACGAAGGGCACCGTGCGCGAGGCGCGCGGGTTCACCTCCAGCACGTAGACCACGCCGCCCAGGATGGCGTACTGCACGTTGATCAGCCCCACCACCCCCAGCTCCAGGGCGAAGCGGCGGGTGTGCTCGCGCATCTCCGCGATCTCGCGGTCGCCCAGCAGGTAGGGCGGCAGCACGCAGGCCGAGTCGCCGGAGTGGATCCCCGCCTCCTCGATGTGCTGCATCAGCCCGGCGATCACCACGCTCTCGCCGTCGCAGAGCGCGTCCACGTCGGCCTCGAAGGCGTCCTCCAGGAAGCGGTCGATGAGCACGGGCCGCTCGTGCGACACCTCCACCGCGCGCGCGAAGTAGTCGCGCAGCGAGGGCTCGTCGTAGACGATCTCCATCCCCCGCCCGCCCAGCACGTACGAGGGCCGCACCAGCACCGGGTAGCCGATGCGCTCCGCGATCTCCACCGCCTCGTCGGCGGCCACCGCGGTGCCGTTGGGGGGCTGCTGCACCCCCAGGCGGCGCGCCAGCTCCTCGAACCGCTCGCGGTCCTCGGCGGCGTCGATGGAGTCCACCGGCGTCCCCAGGATGGGCACCCCCGCCGCCTCCAGCCCCTGCGCCAGCTTCAGCGGCGTCTGCCCGCCCAGCTGCACCACCACCCCCTCCGGCGCCTCCAGCCGGACGATCTCCAGCACGTCCTCCAGCGTCAGCGGCTCGAAGTACAGCTTGTCGCTGACGTCGAAGTCGGTGGAGTTGGTCTCCGGGTTGGAGTTGACCATGATGGTCTCGAACCCGGCGTCGCGCAGCGCCAGCGCCGCCTGCACGCAGCAGTAGTCGAACTCCACCCCCTGGCCGATGCGGATGGGCCCGGAGCCCAGGATCATCACCTTGCGCCGGTCGGACCTGACCGACTCGTTCTCCTCGGCGTAGGTGGAGTACAGGTACGGGGTGGCCGCCGGGAACTCGCCCGCGCAGGTGTCCACCATGTTGAACACGGGGTGGATCCCCAGCTCCCAGCGGCGCGCCCGCGCCTCGGCCTCCGTCTCGCCGCGGATGCGGGCCAGCTGCGCGTCGGAGAAGCCGAAGCGCTTCATGCGCCGCAGCTCCCCGCCGGTGACCTCCGGCAGCTCGGCGAACTCGCGCTCGGCCTCCACCAGCGTCTGCAGCTCGGCCAGGAACCAGGGGTCGATGCGGGTGGCGTCGGCGATCTCCTGCAGCGGCATCCCCGCCTGCATGGCCCGCTTGATCTGGAAGGGGCGCTCCGGCGTGGGGCGGCGCAGCCCCCGCCGCAGCGACTCCGGCGAGTCGTCCGTGAGCCGGTCCTCGGCCAGCGTCTTCCCTGCCTCCCACCCCGGCCGCCCGATCTCCAGGGCGCGGATCGCCTTCTGCCACGCCTGCCGGAAGGTGCGGCCGATGGCCATGCTCTCGCCCACCGCCTTCATCTGCACGCCCAGCGTGGGGTCGGCGGCGGGGAACTTCTCGAAGGCGAAGCGCGGGAACTTGACCACCACGTAGTCCAGCACCGGCTCGAACGACGCCGGGGTGCTGCGGGTGATGGCGTTGGGGAGCTCGTCCAGGGTGTAGCCCACGGCCAGCTTGGCGCCGATGCGGGCGATGGGGTAGCCGGTGGCCTTGGACGCCAGCGCGGAGGAGCGCGACACGCGCGGGTTCATCTCCACCACCAGCAGCTCGCCGTTGTCCGGGTTCACCGCGAACTGCACGTTGCACCCGCCCGCCTCCACGCCGATCTCGCGGATGATGGCGATCGCCGCGTCGCGCATCCGCTGGTACTCCACGTCGGTGAGCGTCTGCGCGGGCGCCACGGTGATGGAGTCGCCGGTGTGGACGCCCATGGGGTCGAAGTTCTCGATGGAGCAGATGATGACGACGTTGTCGGCGCCGTCGCGCATCACCTCCAGCTCGAACTCCTTCCAGCCGATGACGCTGCGGTCGATGAGCACCTCGCTCACCGGCGACAGCTCGATCCCCGTCCGCACCTGCTCCTCGAACTCGTCGCGGTTGTACGCGATGCCGCCGCCGCTGCCGCCCAGGGTGAAGCTGGGGCGGATAATGGCCGGGTAGCCGGTGTCCTCCACGATGCGGAGGGCGTCGTCCAGCGACCGGGCGAAGCCGCCGTGCGGTAGCTTGAGCCCGATGCGGCGCATGGCCTTGGCGAACTCGCTGCGGTCCTCGGCCATGCGGATGGCGCGCGCGTTGGCGCCGATCAGCTCCACCCCGTGCCGCGCCAGCACGCCGCGGTCGTGTAGCTCCAGCGCCACGTTGAGCGCGGTCTGCCCGCCCATGGTGGGGAGCACCGCGTCGGGCTTCTCCTTCTCGATCACCCGCTCCACCCACTCGGGGGTGATGGGCTCGATGTAGGTGGCGTGGGCCAGGTCGGGGTCCGTCATGATCGTGGCCGGGTTGCTGTTGACCAGGATCACGCGGTACCCCTCCTCGCGGAGGGCGCGGACGGCCTGCGTGCCGCTGTAGTCGAACTCGGCGGCCTGCCCGATGACGATGGGGCCGGAGCCGAGGATCAGGATGCTCTGTAGGTCGGTGCGCTTGGGCATCTATCGTCCGTCTGGGCCCGGAAGGTGTCGGGCGCGTGCGCGTGCGCCGGTCCCTCCTGCGGGGGAGGGGCCGGCGCGGATCCGTCTTGCTAGTTGTCGTCGGGACGGGAATATACGCGCCGGGTGCGGCGGGGGAAAGACACGCGCGCACCGGAGGCGCGGCCTACCCCCCGGCCGTCCGCCGGGCATATTTTGCGACGGAAGAGCAGCCGTACGCCCCCCGGCCCAGCCAAACCGAGAGGAAGACGCGTGGAACAGTACGATTCGATCGCCCTCGACTACCAGAGGATCTCCGCCGCCGTGCCGCTCCGCGACGCCGAGTGGCACTCGCTCCAGGTCCGGCTGGGCGACCTCGCGGGACTCTCCGTCCTGGACCTGGCGTGCGGCGACGGGATGGGCACCCGCCTGCTCAGGCGGTGGGGCGCCGCGCGCGTGGTGGGCGCCGACATCTCGCCACAGATGATCGCGCTGGCCCGGCAGCAGGAAGAGGCGCAGCCGCTGGGGATCGAGTACCGGGTGGCGGACGCCGCCACGCTGGGCGGGATCGGCCCGTTCGACCGGGTCAACGCCGCGTACCTGCTGCACTACGCCGCCAGCCGGGAGCAGCTGCTCGGGATGGCGCGGACGATGTACGACAACCTCCTGCCGGGCGGGCACTTCGTGGCGAGCATCGCCAACCCGCTCCGGCCGCCGCGCCCCGTCATCGACAACCGCAAGTACGGGTTCAGCTTCCGCCTGCTGGACGAGGCCCTGCACGAGGGGGCGCGGCTGCGCGGCACGCTCTTCCTGGGCGAGAAGACGGTGGAGTTCGACTTCCACTGGTGGCCCTGGGAGGTGTACGAGGAGGCGTTCCGGACCGCGGGGTTCACCTCGTGGAAGATCGAGCCCTTCCTGGTCCCGCCGGGCTCGGACGAGAAGCGCGGCGAAGGCTTCTGGGACGAGTACGTGGCCGCGCCGTCCGCCGTCCACGTCACCGGCTGGAGGTAGGAGCCACGGGCCGGAAGCTGTCGCGGAGGAGCCTGGTGGCGTCGATCCCCTGCCCCACTGCGGAGCCCACATGGGCGCGCGAGAGCCGCGAACCGGACACAGACGGTGAGGCTCGCGCCTATCGTAGGTGCGGCATCTTCTGGACTTATGCTCCGGAGCGGCATCCACCGGGCACCGCCGTCCACTTCGGCTACCAATTTCCCGTAGAGCCCACCTCTGCAACGCCCTGGCGCGGCGCGCGGAGCCCTCCTTATACTGGCCTGGCGCGACACAGAAAACGCATCCAAAGAAACGCGAACGTACGTGCGACCTGCCGCCCATCCTGACCCTTTCGACACCGCCCGCGAGCACGAAGCGCTCCGGCGGATCCTGCGGCGGGAGCTGCGCACCACCGGGCAGCGCACGCTCGCTCCGGAGGTCGGGATCGGGCGCGGTGCGCTGCGGAAGTTCCTCGCCATGAGCACCCCCGGAGACGACACGCTGGACAGGCTCCGCGAGTGGTCCAACCACCGGCCGGCGGCCGACGTCGCGCCGGGAGCCGTGGCGCTCGCCGTGCTGGCCGGAGACTTCCCGGCGCCGCGCCGCGTGTGGGCCCGCCGCCAGATCGCTCGGAGGGTCGGCGAGCTGCTGTCCAAGGTAGGCGTCGCGATCCCCTCCTGGCTGGAGGAGGAAACGTCCGGAAAGCCATTCCACTCCTGACCAGCGAACGATGCGAGCCGTCCAGCCGCCGCCCGTCCAGTCAGACTACGCGCAGCTCTTCACCCACGTACGCCGGGAGCTGGAGCCCGCCGCAGCAGCGGACGCGCGCATCCTCGTCTATGCGGCCGAGGACGTGCTCGCCTGGCTGGACGTGCGAGCCGGCGGGGTGGGCGCCGTGTTCGACCGCGGAGCGGGCGGCCCCGTGGAGATGATCGAGGCGGTCGGCACGGAGCTTCGCGCCCTCTACGGTCTGCTCCGCGACGAGCCCGACGCGGACACGACGGAGGCGATCGCATTCGCCTGCACCCGCATCGCCATGTGGGCCGAGGGCTGGGGCGCCTGCCTCACCGCACTCGCGTTCGCCCAGCTCGCGCAGGCGGTGCTCCCATCCAACCCCTACTTCGCCTATGACGTGGGGCGACTCGCGCGTGTACTGGCGGATTACTCCGCCGCGGAGAGCTGGCTGAAGTGGGCCGCGATGCTCTCCAGGCGGCGTGGGGGGTGGAAGGTGTACTTCCTCTCGCTGGCGGGCCTGGGGAACCTCTGCCGCAGGACGGGCAACTACCCGCTCGCGGTGCGCTTCCACCGCCTGTCTCTGCGGGTGGCACGGCGGTACGAGCTGCGCACGCTGGAAGGGGATGCGCTCTACGACCTGGCGATCATGCACTTCGAGATGGAGCACGCCATCCTCGGGAGTGACTATGCCCGGCAGGCTCTACAGGCGTACGGACCCGGCCACGCACGCGTAACGCGCCTCGCGCACGATGTCGCCCTCTTCTGGATGGACAGCATAGGCGATTTCAAGAACGCCAAACACACGTTCCAGGAACTGCTCGGACACGTGTGGGAGCCCGCTGACCGCGTTGTGGTACTGGCGAATCTCACTCGGGCCGCCGCGGGGGCGGGCGACGAACAACTGTTTGAAGCCACGTGGAACGAGACATGGGCGCTGATGCGGAGGCAGGAGACGCGGGAGGGGCATTCGGCGGCGCTCATCCAGCTCGCGCATGGCGCGGCCAGCTTCCATTACTGGGCACGCGTCGAGATTGCCGCCTTTGAGTCGCTGGGGCTGGCGCGGGAACGCAAAGAAGGAAAGTGCGAACTGATTGCAGAACGGATGCTGGAGATCGTGAGGCAAACGGTCATGAGCGACGATCGACTCGCTGCCACGTTCCCGGACCTCCGGTGGCACGAGCCAGTGGAGCCGGACACAGTCGCGGAAGACTTGGTGCTGGAGATGATTACGGCGATGAGGGTGCGGCGTGACGGAGCTCCGGAAAGTCCCTCGCGTACCCTCATCGCCGGGCGTACTTAGTTGCCGGTCCCGAGATACCCCACGCCCCGCTGAGTGACCGTCGTCGTATCGCCCGCGGAGGTCTGGCCGTCCTTGTTGCCGGTGCCGAAGTAGCCGGTCCCGTCCCGCATGGCCGTAGCGCTGTCCGGATCGACCAGAGAGGCGTTCTCCGAGCAGGCGGCGAGGGTCGCGACGGCAGCGAGGACGAGGAGGAATCGGGTGGTGCGCATGGGGTGCTCTCCTTTGAGGAGTGATAGGAGCGAGCCAAAGACGACCTCCGGCTCGCTCCAAACGTAGCGCCCGGGCCCGGCGGCTCCCACCTCCGCGGAGCCGCCTGTTCATCCCCTCTGCGGGAAGGGAGCCGGCGCGGGTCTGCCTACCGCACCAGGCGGAAGCTCGCGTCGAGACGCTCGCCCGGCGGCACGACCACCTCCCGCTCGCCGGACTCGCCCGGCGCGAGCTCCAACCCAGACGGCACCGACTCCAGCCGCACCACGTACCGCCCCGGCAGCAGCGAGAAGTTCGCGTACCCTCCCACCGTGGTCAGCCGCGCGACCTCCTGGCCGGACTCGCCCCGGGACACCGACACCACCGCTCCGCCGATCAGGGCGATTCCCCCGCTGTCCGCCGCGGCGACCACGCTCACGGCCAGCAGCGAGCGCCGGTTCCCCGGCAGCGTATCGCCCGGCACGCCCACCGTGTCTCCCGGCACGCCGACAGTATCCCCGGGAACTCCGACCGTGTCGCCGGGAACGCCCACCGTGTCGCCCGGGGTGCCGACCGTGTCCCCGGGCACTCCCGTGGTGTCGCCGTAGCTCAGGGCAGCGCCGGGCTGGACGGGAGACCCCGCCTCGCAGGCGCCCAGGACCGCCGCGGACAGTGCGAGAAGGGCCGTGGCCACCGCGCGTCGGGATCGGACGAGTGTCGTCGCTCTCATGCATCCTCCATCGTGGAAAGGGTTCCGTGATGCGCCGGGGCCCCTGCCCCGCTGCATCACCCCAGGAAACCCCTCCGTGCAGCCCGGTCGTCACAAACTCCGGCCTATACGCTCGCCGCAGAGGCTTGGGGAGCACGCGCGTGCGCCAGTCCCTCCTGCGAGAGCAAGGCCGGCGCGAAGCGTCCGCAAGTTGTTGTCGGGGCGGGAATACTGACGCGGCGCATGACGGGAGCGGCACCTGAGCCCACAGGTCCGGCTCTCCTCATGCCGAGGTGGAAGGATCGGTTCGCTTCGCTCTTGCGCTCACCGGTCCGCCTTTATCTACTTGAGCGAGGCTCCCATGGAGGAGAAAGCCGGGTCCACTCGCTTGGGGCCCCAAACGCGTCCCGCCGGCAGGCGAAAGGAGCGCATCCGTGCTTCAATCTATGAGGTTGGAGAACTTCACCGTCTTCAATGAAGCAGATCTGGAGTTCGCGCCTGCCGTAAACGTGATTGTCGGGGACAACGGGACGGGCAAGACCCACATCCTGAAGCTGGCATATTCGACGGCGTACGTCACGGCGCGAGGGGAACGGGAGTCGGGCTCCGCCAACCCGACCAAGACGTACCTCCAGACTGCGCTGGCCGGCAAGCTCACGTCCGTCTTCCGCCCGGATGAGCTTGGCCGGCTGGCCCGCCGCAGCCGCCGTGGACGCCAGCGGTGCGAGGTAACCTGTACGTTCCAGCCCCCGGTCGGGGAGCTGGCGTTCTCGTTCAACACGGCGAGCAAGTCGGAAGTGTCGGTCGACAGCGCCCCCGGAGCGTGGATCGACCGACTCCCCGTGTATCTTCCCACCCGCGAACTCCTGACGCTCTCGCCCGGGTTCGTGTCGCTCTACGAAACGACCCACCTCCCGTTCGAGGAGACGTGGCGCGACACGAGTCTCCTCCTGGGCGCGCCACTCGCGCGGGGACCCCGCGAGCGGCGCATCGGTGAACTCCTCGCGCCGCTGGAAGAGGCCATGGGAGGAAAAGTCGAGCTGGACACGGCGGGACGGTTCTACCTGAGCACCGGCGGTGTGAGCGTGGAGATGCACCTCGTGGCCGAAGGTCTCCGGAAGCTCGCCATGGTGGCCAGGCTGATCGCCACCGGTTCGCTGGTGGACAAAGGATTTCTCTTCTGGGACGAACCGGAATCGAACCTCAACCCCAGGATCATCAAGCTGATCGCGAAGATCCTCCTCCGCCTTGCGCAGGGCGGAATCCAGGTCTTCGTCGCGAGCCACAGCCTCTTTCTGCTGCGCGAGCTGGACATCCTCCTGCAAGGGAAGGAGTTCGCCGGACTTCCCACCCGCTTCTTCGGGCTTCACCGGCGCAAGGACGGGGTCCGTGTGATGCAGGGCGCCTCGGTGGACGACATCGGCGAGATCGATGCCCTGCAGGAAGAGTTGAGCCAGTCGGACCGCTACCTCGCAGCTGGAGCACCTTGATGCCCAGGATCGCGGAAGGGAGCCTGTCCTTCGACTTTCCCGCAGGGTGGGAGGCGACCAAGTTCGACGACTGGAGCTTCTATCAAAATCAGTTCAAGAACCTTGGCGGCGGTTCCAAAGGTGTGGACATCCTGGCGCTGGAGCCCGGGGCCGCCTGCCTGTGGCAGATCGAGATCAAGGATTATCGGCGACACCGGCGAACCAAGACCATCGACCTGGCTGCCGAGGTGGTGCAGAAGGCACGAGACACCCTCGCCGCCCTCGCGGCGGCGCGGGTGAACGCCAACGACGCGGGGGAGAAAGCACTGGCGGACGCGGCACTGCACTGCCGCCGGCTGCGGATCGTTCTGCATCTCGAACAGCCCACGCATCACTCGAAGCTGTTCAGGCGTGCGATCGACCCCGCGAACGTCCAGCTGCGGCTCCGCCAGCTCGCCAAGGCGATCGACCCCCACCCCATGGTGCGTGAAATGGGGAGAATGCCGGGCTGCCCCTGGACCGTGACGTAGGCCACGATTTTCCACTCCCAAGCCTCGCAACCCCGAACCTTGTCACTCATGCGCCGACTCTCCCGCGTCCTCGTCGTCACGCTCGCGCTCGCCGGGGCCGCCTGCGCCCCGGGCGGCGCCGCCGGCTCGCCGACCGCGCGCGGCTCCCGCGGCACGGTCATCACCCAGGAGGAGATCGAAGGCTCGGGCGCGGCGACCGCCTACGACCTGGTGCGCGGGCTGCGGCCCATGTGGCTCGTCCCGCGCGGCCGGCACAGCACGCAGAACCCCGCGGGCGACGTGATCTGGGTGTACGTGAACTCCACTCGCCTGGGTCCGCCCGAGGCGCTCCAGCAGGTGGCCGCCCCCGACGTCGGCTCCATCCGCTTCTACGACGCCGCGGCGGCGAACTACCGCTTCGGCACCGGGCACCTGAACGGCGCCATCCAGGTGATCCCGCGCGGCACCGAGTAGGGAGCGCGGCCGTAGGGCGGCGCGGGCCGCGGCCGGCCCGCATCTTCGTGGCCCGTCCTCTCCTCCCCACCCGTCCCCGCCCGATCCATGAGCGACCAGACCCTCGTCGCGGCCGCCGGGCCGCTCCACGACGGCGCCCCCGCCGGCTTCCCCGAGCCCGCCGCCTCCCGCGCCATGCGGGTCAATGCGCTCGCCCGAGCTCCACATCAATTTTCACCCGCTTCGCAAGTACTGCGGCGGCATACCAGACCTGTCGGCTTTCGGTCTCACGTTGCGCTGCTATTCCCTCCAGGAGCTGCAGGACTTGCTGCGCGACGGGCCCTAGTGGCTCCGGGCCGTGGTCCCATACGCCCGCCGTGCTCCAGCTCAGGACCTGACGGATGCGGCGGATCTCCCCCGGAGGCGGACGCAGGTCCGAGAACCACACCGCGTTGTGTGGGTCCACGTACTTCGCCATCACGAGCATGGCTCCGACCCGTACCAAATCGGGCCTGGACCGGTCCAGCGCGGTCTCCCGTACCTGCCTGAACAGTCGCGCATCTCGGAACCGGGAACTGTGGACCCGCAGGCTGTCCACCGCCGCTGTATCTGCGGGAACACTCCGCCACACCTTTACGAGGTACGCAGGAGCTTCGGTGGGGCATCCCAGGACATAGCTGCGCGCCCATTCATAATGTGGGTTAGGGCGGCCGGTTTGCAGTACCTGCCCGGCCAGACGGCACTGGTTGCGGTGGTGCATGGAGTCCGAAACCTCGCTCTGCTGTGCTTCGAGTGGGGTAGCCAGTGCCAGCAGAATGGGAAGCAGTCTCAGTGCAAACCACGGCACCGCTACGTGTCGGGCTCTCATTTGGCGGTCTCCGGGTTCTTGAGTTCACGGCCGAACTGGTTCTTCAACAGGCACCTGCCATGGGTATCACGTGCATTGACTAGATCCGGGTTGTCGGCATTGGGGATGTCGTGAATGGCCTCGGATTGAGCACGAGCGGTCGCATCGACCCGATTGTATACCGGCTCGTATGCATCCAGTAACTCTGTAGCATCGGCAGCAGACATACTTTCCAGCCGTACCAACACCGGCTGGATCTCACGGGCGAACACTTCCTTGTACACCTCGATGTGCCGGAGTTCGTGGGCCTCGACGAGCCCAGGTAGACTGCCGACGACCACGCTCCGGTCACACCAGTTTATCCCGCCGATACGAGTCCCGCCCGGGCGAACCTCCTCCTGTGCTAGGTAGAAGGCACTCCCCGGCTTCATGGCGGCGTGGTTCAGCACGTAGTAGGCGTACACTGGGATTGCCAGGTCTGTGAAGTAGCGGAGCCCGTCGTTAGGCCCACTGTCCACGATTTCGACCACTTCGGGCGGCAAGGCATGTGGAGTGGGAGTATCGAAAAAGTTCGCTGCTCCGAGGTCGTGCGCGTAGGTGACCAAGTTCGGCAACGTAAGGCGGCCATCTTCGCCGTTGGCAATCTCCCTGACCGTGAAAGCCGGCGACCAAGCACGGTCCTTCACCTGGATCGTTGTTCTGGCCGTCTGCTCCGTTCCACTGCCGATCGTCCCCTTCACCTCGACCACGCCACCCTTGACCATGACCCCGTTCCACGTGACCGATGTGGGGTCCCCATCCGTACGGGGCTCCCCGTCGAATGTCCAACTGGAGATGGTCAGCGCTCCCGGAGCATCCGCTGGGTCCTTCCGCGTGGTGCAGGTGATCTCCTGGCCTCGCGTGACCTTGTTCGCGCCGAGGTCGCCGCTGCACTCCAGAACCAGTCCAGCGTCGTCCTCTTCCTCACAGGCGGAACTCTCGCCCGCACGATCATCCACTGCTGCCGTTCCGAAGGCCGGCTGTGCTGCCGCGGATGATGGCGCCGGGCAAGCGGGCCCCGTTCGAATGGTGTCGACCGTCAACGTCTGCTGTCCGCTGAAGGTCAGCACCGGCAGGCAGATGTCGGGGCAGTCGAAGAGCAGCCGGAACGAGCGCCGCGACACCTGGACCGGCCCAGTCGCTTGGACCACGCCCTCCACGGTGTTTTCGTCACCGGGCACCGGCGAGAGCGGCACCTGCGTCTCGCCCACAAAGACACTCACCTTCAGTGCATCGTTCCAGCCGACGACGCCCATAGGGCCCACCTGCTGCCCTCGCAGCCGGGTGCACCGCCCGCTGTCGATGTCCCACTGGTCCTTGCAATAGATGGATGCGTACTCCGCCGTAACCCCGAGCTTGATCGCCCCGCTGACCCGGACCCGGACCCAGGTCGAGTTCTCGACCTCGATCCCCGACGGGCGCGGCGCGTAACCGCCGTAGCCCGGTGGTCCGTTCGTGGAGGTGATGGGTACGATGTAGCTTCCAGCCAGGATCAGCTTTGAGGGATCGAATGGACTCGATGCCGCCGAGGCTGGTATGGGTGGCGGTTCGACAGGTTCGAAGATCGAAACGTGCTGGTCGCAGCCGACCAGCGCAGCGGCGGAAAATAGCGCAAACGCGACGGATCGGCTCAGGTTGTGGAGCCAAGAGGGCGGAGGTGATCGCCAGAACAAGCCTTGACTCACTTGATTTGCTCCGGATCGGGGTCAGGGGCCCTGCGCGAGGATGCCATTCTGGATGGTTGTCACATGGCAGAATTACCGGCGACGAGACGAAAGTCCCTTTGCCGATCTACTGAGGACGCTCCTGGGTTCCTTGTGGACGAGGGCATGAGCGCCCCGATCTGCTTCCGGAGGCGGAGGGCCGCGAGAGGGGATGTAACACTACACAAAGGGAAACCCCGTGCTTCGAGTAACGGCCTGGGCCGATACATACATCCGAAGCAACGGGGCATCGTATATTTGGCTTCGGCAACCGGACGGTCTCGGGGAGACTCCTGGCTTTGCGGCCCCGCCTCGCGACGGGTGTGCTATTGTCGGCCCTGCGTTGTCGAGAAGTTAGCCCCGCTTGGACCTGTGTCAAGCAGGCTGACGCCCATCGTGCGAAATGGGGGCCTTGAAAGTCGCAGTTCCGCACGGCCTCTAGTTTCCTGGGGCACGTCGTTCATCCCGGGAGGGGAGGCCGCGCGGCCTCCCCTCCCGAGTATGGCGCCTCCCGGCCGGCCGGAGGCTGGCGCGGGCCGCGGCCGGCCCGCATCTTCGTGGCCCGTCCTCTCCTCCCCACCCGTCCGCACCCGATCCATGAGCGACCAGACCCTCGTCGCGGCCGCCGGGCCGCCGCTCCACGAAGGCGCCCCCGCCGGCCTCCCCGAGCCCGCCGCCGCGTCGCGCGCCGCCCGCGGCCCGCTGGGGTCCATCGGGCTGGCGCTCTCGGGCGGCGGCTACCGGGCCGCGGGGTTCCACCTGGGCGCGCTGCGGCTGCTGGAGCGCGCGGGGCTGCTGCGCGACGTGGTGGCGCTCTCCACCGTGTCGGGCGGCACGCTGTTCGGCGCGGCGTGGGTGGCGAGCCTGCTGGACGGGCGGAGCTTCGCGGAGTTCGACGCCGGCTTCTCCGCCATCCTGAAGCGCACCAACGTCGTCCGCATGGCGCTGGACGGGCTGGCGACCCACCGCCCCCACGGCCGCCCCTCCGAGCCCAGCCTGATCCGCTCCGCCGCCGCCGTGTACGCCGCCCCGGACTTCCTGGGCGGCCGGCTGCTGGGGGAGGTGCTGGACAGCCCCACCCTGCCGCTGGACGAGGTGATCTTCAACAGCACCGAGTTCCACACCGGGGTGGACTTCCGCTTCCGCAGGAGCGCCAACCCGCGGGCGGTGATCGGCAACGGCAACCTCCCCCTGCCGCGCGAGGTGGCCGCCCGCGTCCGCCTGGCCGACGTGGCGGCCGCCTCGTCGTGCTTCCCCAGCGCCTTCGAGCCCTTCGTCTTCCCGCAGCAGTTCAGCTGGCCGGACGACTTCCCCCTGGCGAGGGTGCAGGCCGAGCTCGCGAAGGCGTCGCCCGGCGACGCGAAGACGTGGAAGGAGGGGCTGCCGCTGATGGACGGCGGCATCTACGACAACCAGGGGATCGGCAGCCTCCTCCTCTCCTACCGCGAGGCGGCGGACCCGCCCCTGCTGCTGGTGTGCGACACCAGCCCGCCCGAGCCGGACCTGTACGACGAGCCCCCCGCCGGCCGCCGCGGACGGCTGACGTTGCGCGGGGCCCGCCTGCTGGCGTGGGCGGTGTTCGTGGCCGCCGTGGCCTCGTTCCTGGCGGTGGGCGCCACCGCCTGGCGCGACCCGGAGCGCTTCGGCCTGCGCGGCGCGCTGGTCTACGGCATCCCCATGCTGTTCGCGGGCGGCGTCGCGGGGGCGATGGTCTGGCTGCGCGACGTGTTCCTCCAGGTGGGCAGGCTGCTGAAGACCAGGGTGCAGGTGCGCGACGCGTGGGACGACCTCCAGCGCCTCACCGTGCGCGAGGCCGTGCGGATGGTGGAGCTGCGCGTGACCTCGCTGGTGGCGCTGACCTCCAGCGTGTTCATGAAGCGCGTGCGGGGACTCGTGTACGGCGCCGCCTACGCGGACGACACCTTCCGGGACCGCCTGGCGCCCGCCCTGGTCTACTCGCTGGAGCGGGGGTCCAGCCTCTTCGCCGACCACCCCTGGCTGCGCCCCGGGCCGGCGCTGCGCGCGCTCGCCGGCAGCGCGTGCAGGGTGCCCACCGCGCTCTGGCTCACGGACGCGGACGGCGACGGCGGCGAGGCCGAGCTGAGGACGCTGGCCGACGCCGGATACGCCACCGTCTGCTTCGAGCTGCTCAAGTACGTGCTGCGCGACGCCGACGGCCGCCTCGCGGCCGGCGACCCCGCGCGGATCGCGCTGCTGGAGCGCCTCCGGCAGCTCTGGAGCGAGGTCAACGCCTGAGCCGGCGGTCCGGCCCGGACCGGCATCCCGGCCCTCAGCGCCCCGACGATTCCGTGAGCGAGGCCACCTGCCGCGGCAGCTCGTCCAGGGTGGAGTACTCGTAGCGGATGCGCCCGGAGCGGTCCACGACGAAGTACTCCGGGGTGGATGCCGAGCCGAATGCGGCGTGTGAGCCACGCCGCGGGTCGTGCAGGATGGGTCCCCGGTACCCACGCTCGCGGAAGCGCCGCTCCACTTCCGGCGAAGCCTCCTCGTCGCTGACGAGCACCAGCGCGGCCCCCCCGGCGCGCACCCGCTCCCTGAGCTCGTCGATCTGCGGAAGCGCGTGCAGCGTGTAGCCGCAGGTGGTCCGCCCGAACACCACGACCGTCGCCGCGCCCTCGACGCCGGCGGCGGCCAGCTCCCAGGCCGGCCGGTCCACCTGCCCCCGCCGCGTCCGCTCCAGGGCCAGCCGGCGCATCTCCGCCACCCGGCCGCTCCAGCGCTCCACCCGGTAGTGCGCCCCGGCGCGCCGCCGGAGGCTGTCCGCCGGCGCTCCCGCGTCGTCCCGGTCGGCCGCGAGCTTCGCCCAGGCGTGCAGCGCGCTCGCCGTGTCCCCGGCCGCCAGCGCGCCCTCGGCCGCGTCCCGCAGCACCCCGGCCGCCCAGCCGAGGCGGACCGCGCGGGCGAACGCCTCCCTGCCCCCGGTGGTGTCCCCCTCCACGAGCCGCGCTGCTCCGAGGGCGCTCCACAGCGCGGCGGACTCCTCCTCGTTCCGGTCCCGCTGGACGCCCGCGGCGACGAACAGCGGCCGGTCCTCGTCGCGCGCTTCCTCCAGCCGGCCCAGGCGGCGCTCCAGGCGCCGCATCCCCTCGCGCCGCGTGACGGCCTGCCCCGCGAGGGCGAGCGCGAGCCTCCCGTCCATGACGGGGACGAACCGGTCCATCCGCTCCGCCCAGCGCAGGGCCGCGGGGCCGTCCCCGGCCGCCAGCGCCGCCTCCAGTCCCCTCGGCGGGACGACGGCTTCGTCCCCCGCCCCGACCTCGTCCCAGAGCGACTCCAGCTCCGGCAGGGCCGCCGCGGGATCCGCGCGGTGCCTCTCCATCACCCGCCCGACCCTCACCCAGGCGCCGCGGGGGTGGCGGGGATGCTCGCGCAGCAGGCGGTCCCTCCACTCCCGCGCGCCGGCCGTGTCGCCGACGCTCGCCGCGAATCCCCACATCCCCGCCAGGTCGTCGCCCGTGGCGGCGCCGGAGCGAAAGCGCTGCGCGAGGCGCGCGTAGTCGGCCCCGCGCGCGCGGGCGAGGCTGTCGGTGCCCGTGCTCCCCAGCGCGACGCTCTCGAAGAAGCGCAGCTTCCGCCATCCCTCCGGCTCGTCGGGGTAGAGGCGGACCCGCTCACGGGCGGTCTCCAGCCCCAGGAGCGGGTTCCGCCGGGTGAGGTCCCTCCCCCGCTGGTCGAGCGCCGCGGCGAGCGGACGGCCGTCGGGGGCGGCGGCCAGCCACTCCCACCCGCGGCGGCCGTTGCCGTCCACCTGGCGCCCGTCCGGAGTCTCCACCAGGAAGACGGCGTACACCACCGAGTCCGGCAGCCGGAAACGGCCCCGGTATTCCCCGCGCGGCCCGCGGGTCAGCTCGGCGACGGCGCGCGTCTCGGTCCCCACGCCCCCCAGGTACTCGTCCGTGTCCAGCGGCGTGCGCAGCCGGGCGCGGAGCACCAGCCGGCCGGCGTCCGGCAGCGCCCGGCCGCGCCGGTAGAGCGCGTCCAGCCCCACGCCGTCGGCGGAGGGCGCAAGGGAGAGGGCGCCGTGCTCGGACGCAGGCTCCGGCGCGGGGGGCGGGACCGCGGCGGGGCGCGCGCATGCGCACGCGGCGAGCACGCACGGGAGGCGGAGGGCGGAGAGGGCACGGCTGCGGATCGGGCGCATGGCACCGCCTGGGGTTGCGGGGTGGGAGGCCGCCGGGGCGGAGGTCGCGGCAGCAAGGCACGGACCCGGCGGGGCCCGCGGGAGAGCGGCTGCGCGACAAGGAGTTGCCGATTCCGGTCTCCGGGCCGCCACGGTTTCCGTCCCCCCCGGAGGACGCCCCCCGCACCCCTGGAGGGACGGCGTGGCGCAGCACGTCGGAGGGGGAGGCCCGGCGGGCCTCCCCCTCTCGCGCGTCACGACCCGGAGCGCCGACGGGCGCTCACATCCGCAGCACGCCCACCCGCTGCGCGCCCTCCAGGTACCGCATCACCCCCTCCGGCGTGACCGTGCCGTAGTAGTGGCTCCCGGCCTCGCGCGCCTCGGCGGCGACCTCGCGGAAGATCTCCAGCCCCGTGCGCCGCCCGTCCACGAAGTTGAGCGCCTCGAACGCCATCAGGTTGTGCAGCCCGGGGACGGAGGGGAGCTGGCCGCGCTTCTCCAGGAACTCGGCGGGGCCCGCGGCGAGGGCGGGACGGACCGCGGCCAGCCGGCGCTCCGCCTCGGTGAGGGCGGGCGCGGAGGGGGCGCCGCGGCCGGCCACCAGGCGGTACTTGAGGGCGAGCTCGCGGAGCGCCTGCGCCTCCTGCCGGTCCAGCGCCGCCAGCAGCGGCGCGGACATGCGCCGCCCCTCCGGGGAGATGCCCGCCAGCGAGCCCAGCGCCCGCCGCTCGCGCCGGGCCGCGTAGCGCACCTGCTCCACGGCGCGGCCGTACGCCGCCGCGCGCTCGCCGTCCTCCGCCGCGGCGATCCAGGAGAGCCCCAGCCCCAGGTTGCGCGCCAGCCGCTGCGCCCCCCGCCCCGCCGTCTCCGCCGCCAGCACCGGCGCGGCGCGGTCGTCGGCGGCGGCCATGGCGTAGGCGATCATGGCGACGGCGGCGGCGTTCCGGCCCAGCTGCGTGCGGTCGATGTTCCACAGGTCGTCGTCGGACGTGTGGATGTAGTTGTCCGGCATGTTGGTGAAGGTGACCGCCGGCAGGCCGATGGGCGCCTCGATGAAGGGGACGTGGTCCGTGTTGCCGTGGAAGGGGATCATCTTGGCGTTGTAGCGGTGCCGCGTCCCCAGGCGGGCGAAGTGCGGGTTGGGGTAGAGCGGGATCCCGTTCTGCGACTGCGCCAGCTCGTAGTTGTTGGCCGCCACCATGTAGTCCACCACCGCCTCGGTCACGTCGTTGAGGAAGTGGAAGCGCGACGCCGGCACGCGGGTCACGTTCTGCGTCCGCATCAGGTCCTGCGCCTGGTTGGCCCCCACCATGTCCTGGTTGACGTTGACCCACATGCGGCGGTGCGCCTCGGGGTCGTCGGCGAAGTACTGGCGCTGGCTGGAGAACTCCGTCACCCACCAGAAGCGGAGGTCGCGGCGCGGGCGGGGGAGCGCGCCGTCGGCGATCAGCTTGTTCAGCGCGCGGGCGATCTCCAGGGTGCTGGCGATGCCGCTGCCGTCGTCGTTGGCCGAGAACTTCTCCTCCTGCAGGTGCGCGGTGAGCATCACGTCCTGCGCGATCCCCGGCTCGGTGCCGCGGATGAAGCCCTCCACCATCACCTGCCAGGGCTGCTCGCCCTCGCGCGAGGTGAAGCCGGCGTCCACCTGCGCCCGCACCCGCACCGGCTCGGCGGCGGAGGCCAGCCGCTGCCGGAGCGCCTGCCCCTGCCGCAGCGTGAGCACGAACGCCCAGGTGGACGGCCTGCCGCTCGCCGTCTGCTGGGGGAGGGTGGACCAGTTGACCTGGTCCGGGTACGACAGGTTGCGGTCGGTCGCCGGGTTGGGCGACCACACCACGCCCGCGGCGCCGCGCTTCGCCACCGCCTCGTCCATCACCGCCGCCAGCGCGCCGTAGGTCAGCACCACCTTGCCCGCCACGTCGCGGCCCGCGTAGTCCGCCTCGCGCGAGCCGTCGCCCACGTCCACCAGCTCGGCGGTGACGTCGGCGGCGCGCGAGTTGTCGGCCAGGTGCAGCGGGGTCTGGAGGTAGCTCGCCAGGCGCTCCGGCGCGCTCCCCGCGATCCACAGCTCGGCCGACTTCGCGTTCCACGGCGGGGTGGAGTACGCCTGCTTGATCAGCCGCACGTCGGCCAGGCCGGCGGCGCGCGCCTGCTGCTCGAAGTAGCGCGCGGTCTCCATCAACCCGTCGGCGCCGCCGCGCGGCTTGTGGTAGGCGGTGTGGATGCGGACGTGCTCGTAGGCGGCGTCGCCGGACACCTCCTGCGAGATGGCCCGCACGTGCTCCGGGCGGAGGAGGGGGAGGTCCTGGGCGGCGAGCCCCTGCGCGCCGAGGACGAGGAAGAGCGCGGCGATTCTCCGTGTCATCTGGGGGTTTCCGTGGGTGGGGGTGCCAGGGATGGGCCGGCCTGCGGGCGACAATATACGCCGCTCCCGCGGCACGGACAGGAGCGGCGCCGCGCCCCGCCGCGGCCGCACGGCAATCCGTCAAGGGCCGCCATGCACTTCCGACTCGCCATTTTTCATCTTCATTGACCCGGGGCGGCATGCCGGGTACTATGCGGAGGCCCGGAGCGGCGCAGCGCGTCGCGCAGAACCGGGCCTTTGCCGTCCCTCCTCCCGTTGCGTCCACAGGTTCACGTCGTACCGCGTAGTCGGGGATCCCGGCCCTCCGGGATCGCCCTGCCACCGAGGGGATCCCGGCCGGCGCGCCCGCGCCGGCCACGCCTCTCACAGCGGAGAGACTCCATGAGCCACCTCAGACTCGCCACCCTGCTCCTGGCCGGCACGGTCGCCCTGTCGGCCTGCGCGGACGACGCCGCCACGCCCTCCCCGACCGGCCCCGCC
>JBFMFL010000078.1:0-26097 GCA_040752145.1 Gemmatimonadota bacterium | reverse complement strand
GCACGGTCAGCGGCTCCAGCAGCGACAGCGGGTCCACCGGCACGCCCGCCGCCGCCTCCAGGCGGGCCGCCAGCCGCGCGGCGCCCACCGAGTCGAGCCCCAGCGCCGTCAGAGACAGCTCCGGGAGCACGGACCGGGCGGGGACTCCCAGCACCCGCGCGGCCTCGGCGCGCAGCAGCGCTTCCGCCGGCGAGGCGGCCGGCCCCGCGGGCTCCGCCGCCCCGGCCTCCGGCCGGCTCCCCCCCAGCGGCTCCAGCGACCCGGACAGGAACGCGCGGCGGCAGGCCTGACGCTGCACCTTGCCGCTGGAGGTCTTGGGCAGCGTGGCCGGGGCGATCAGCACCACCGCGTACACCCCCGCCGCGTGGCCGGCGGCCACCTCCTCGCGGATGCGGCGCGCCACCGCGTCCGCGTCCAGCTCCCGGAGCGCGGTGCGCCTCACCTCGTGCACCACCACCAGCCGCTCCTCCCCGTCCACCTCCACGGAGAACGCCGCGCCCCCGCCGGGCTGGAGCGCCGGGTGGCTCGCCCCGGCGGTGGCCTCGATGTCCTGGGGATACAGGTTGCGCCCGCGGAGGATGACCAGGTCCTTGGCCCGCCCGGTGACGAACAGCTCGCCCCCGTCCACGAAGCCCAGGTCGCCGGTGCGCAGGAAGGGGCCCTCCCCGTCCGCCAGCGTGGCGCCGAAGGTCTCGTCCGTGGCGTCCGGCCGGTTCCAGTAGCCCGCGGCCACGTGGGGCCCCGCCACCCACACCTCGCCCACCTCGCCCGGGGCGCAGCGGGCGCCCGACTCCGGCCGCACGATCTCCACGCGTCCCTCCCGCCAGGGAAAGCCGCACCCCACCAGGCTCGCCGCGCCCTCGTCCCCCGGCCCCGCGCGCACCCCGCGGTCCCGCTCCAGCGCGTCCGCCCGGAAGGCGCGCACCACCGGCGGCGCGTCCGCGCGCCCGCCGGTCACGAACAGCGTACCCTCGGCCAGGCCGTAGCAGGGATAGAAGGCGTCGCGCCGGAAGCCGCGGCCCGCGAACGCCGCCGCGAAGCGCTCCAGGGTGGGCGAGCGCACCGGCTCCGCACCGCAGAACGCCACCCGCCACCCGGACAGGTCCAGCCTCCCCTTCTCCTCCTCCGAGACCCTCTCCACGCACAGCTCGTAGGCGAAGTTGGGGCCGCCGCTGGTCTCCGCGCCGTAGCGGGACACCGCCTCCAGCCATCGCGCCGGCCGCTGCAGGAAGGCGGTGGGCGACATGAGGACGCACGTCCCTCCCATGTACAGCGGGTGCAGGACGTCGCCGATCAGCCCCATGTCGTGGTACAGGGGGAGCCACCCCGCCACCACCAGCCCCTCCCGGTGCCCGAAGGCGTCCCGGAGCATGCGCTGGTTGGCGAGCAGGTTGGCGTGGGTCACGCGGACCCCCTTGGGCGTGGAGGTGGAGCCGGAGGTGTACTGCAGGAAGGCGATGTCGCCCGGAGCGGCGCCGGGGCCGGCCGGGGCCGCGTCGGGGCCGGGAGCGCCGGCCGCGATCCAGCGCAGGCCGGCGAGCTGCGGGGCGGCCCCGGTGTGCTGCGCCAGCGAGGCGATCACCTCGTCGGTGGCCAGCACCGCCCGGGCCCGGGCGTCGGCCACGATGGACTGCACGCGGTCCAGGTTGCGGTTGGAGCGGGGCGGGTACACGGGTACCGCCACCGCCCCGGCGTACAGGCAGCCGAAGTATGCCGCCACGAAGGCCAGCCCCGGCGGGAAGAGGAGGAGCACCCTCTCCCCGCGCAGCCCCTCCCCGTCCAGGAGCGCGGCGATCCGCAGCGCCTCCCTTTCGAGCCCGCCGTAGGTGAGCGACTCCCCTTCCCGCTCCCCGTCGAGGAGGAAGACGAAAGCCCTCCGGTCCGGGTGGCGGGCTGCGCGCTCGCGGAGCAGTTCTACCAGCGTAGCGGGTTCCGTCATGCTTCCACGGTGGTTGGGCGGGACCGGGAAAGGGCCCGGCGCGGGCGTCGACGCGGGGCTCCGGCGGAGCCCTGAAACTCTCGTGTCTCCGGGCCGGCGCTCAGCAAGGCGAGGGAACCGGCCCCAGATCAGCGATCCCGATGTCCTCCACGCTCGGCCCGATGTCGGTGACGGCGAAGTCCGCCGCTGAATTTTGTCCTGACGTATGCGTTAAGTCTTCGCCGCCCAGGCGCTGCCCGTCGGTTACAGGGGCGCGCCCCCGACCAGGCCCGTCGCAGCGCTCAGCGTGGCTCCGGCCGAGGAGCGGATCGACGCCGTTTGTCGGCACGCGGGGAACGACGCCCCGGGCTCCTCCGAGCTGCCACCCTCGTCCCAGCCGACTGGGAGCACCACCGCCTCAAAGGGGTGGGACTCCCGCCGCACGGCGCCTGGTGACACCAGCTGTCGGGAAACCTGCGACAAGCCACACTAACACCTCGGCCGTATGACGTCAACTGTTGTCCTGTTAATCTCGTTGGGATCCTGCCTTTCTCTGTCAGGTGACCCTGATGGCCATGGCCCGCCTGGGCCGTCCCGACCCTCTGGAGCCGTTCCGTCGGGATCTCGGATCGGCCCGGATCGAGGAATGCTGCACGCCACCGGAACCGCCACACCGCGCAAGCGCCGTCTGCCGGCGGAGCAGGTGATCTGGCTCGGGTTGGGAATGGCCCTCTACCGAGATCGCTGAATCGTGGAAGTCGCCGCCAAGCTGGATCCGGCACTGCCCAGTTCGCGTGGCGCTACGGCTGCGCCCAGCGCCGTCTCCCAGGCGCGTACGCGCGTCGGGGAGGAGCCCCCTGGCGTGGCTCTTCGAGCGCACGGCGCAGGCGTGAGTTCACACGAGTGCGGATCGGCACCGCTGGAGAGGCCTGGCGCTATACGGTCTGGACGGGACCTGCTGCGCGTGCCGGATTCGCCGGAGAACCGCACGCACTTCGGCAGCGCGACTGCGGGTGGGAGGCGCGGCGTGAGCTATCCTGTTCGGGCCAAGAAGAACTCGAGATGGCAGGTGCTCGCGCAACTCGGGCCCGGGGACGCGCTCGTAGAGGTGAACGTCTCGCGCGAGGCCCGGCGGGTGAACGAGGCGATGGGATGGGCCTGGAGCGCCTCGCTGGAGCCCGAGACCGGGTTCGGCTTCCACTCCATGCGCCGGGCGTGGGGGTCGGCCGCAAGGGCGAGCCGCTGGTCCACGTGGCGGAGGCCGGGGACTGGCGTCCGGGCACGCTGCTCGGCCACTACCAGAAGCCCGATCCGGAGACGACCTTGCGGGTCGTCCTGGGTGGCAGACGGCGGGGCGCGGGCAGGTAGACGTAGCAGAACCGTAGCGACGACCGGGGCAGTCCAGCGGAGGGAAAAACGAAGGCCCGGCCCCGAAAGTCGAGGCCAGGCCTGGGATCTGGAAGAGATTGCCCCCGGAGGATTCGAACCTCCACTAACGGTTCCAAAGACCCTTCAGGCAACCCGCCTCGGACCTCCGTTGGTAGCAACCTCCAGGCTTTTCGATCCGCTGAGTCGTACTTCGAGGCCCCCGAAAGGGGGCTTCGTCGTATTCGAACCGTAGCAGAAACCGTAGCAGCCGCTGACGTAATCGGCCACCGGTGGTGCTCCGTCTGTTGGTGGGATACGGACCGGACCCGCACGTGGGCCTTGGATCAGATTTGCGCGCCTCCGTCCACCTCGATCACCCGCCCGGTGAAGAAGCCGCACTCCAGCACGAAGCGCAGCGCGATCCAGACTTCCCCCGGGTCGCCGAAGCGTCCCAGGGGGATCGCGGCGAGAAGCGCGGATCGCGCCTCCTCCGAGACGTTCTCCAAGATGGGGGTCTGGATGACACCCGGGGCAATAGCGGCAACGCGGATCCGGTGCGGGGCCAGCTCCTGCGCCCAGCTCCGAGTGGCCGCGTCCAGCCCGGCCTTGGAGGCCGAGTACGCGGACTGGCCCGCGTTCCCCACCCGGGCCAACGACGAGAGGTTGACGATCACCCCCTCCGGCTCCCGCCGCTCGAGCATGCTCGCCACCACCTCGCGGGTGACCAAGAACTGGCCCGTAAGGTTGACGTCCAGCACCTTACGCCACTGGGCGATGGGAAGCCGCCGAACCCATCCCTCCTCTTCCTTCACCAGGAGCCCGTCCAGTAGCATGGCCGCGTTGTTCACGAGGACGTTGACTCCCCCCAGCCGCTCCACGACATCGCCAACGAACGCCCTCACCGCCGCCTCGTCGGAAACATCTCCTGTTTGTGTCTCGATCCTCCCCGGGAGCTCCGCCGCCTCAGCGGCGAGGCGCCTCAGCCCCTCCCCGTTTACATCCACCGCCGCCACCGCCGCCCCTTCGCCTGCGAGCTCCAGCGCGAACCGGTATCCCAGCCCGCTGGCAGCGCCCGTCACCAGTGCACGAACCTCATCAAGTCGCATCCATCCTCCAGATCGTGTTATGCTGCGCCCGCTACCCGGCGGCGGCGGCTGCTGCGGGATCAAGGGACGAGTTTGGCCACCTCCAGCACCGCCTCGGGGGCGGCGCCGTCCGCGCGGACGATCCCCAGCCGCGGTTTGGTGACCACGCGGTAGCCCATCGCCGTGGGGAGGCAGCGCAGGTCCTCCTCCCGGATGAGATCCGAGAAGGGGGTGGGCGCCGACCCGCCGTCCACCTCGGGGACATTGTGGCTGAGGTTCTCGCGCATGCGGGCCGAGATCTCCCCCAGCAGGTCCGGCCGCTCGGCCTCCTTGAGGTCCTCGATCCCGGCCACCACGTGGGTGAAGGCCAGCTTGGCGTCGGCGGCGTTGAGGTCGCCCGTGCTGAGGCGCTGCGCCTCCCAGAAGTACGTGTCCTTGCCCGAGTTCTGGTTGTAGAACGTGGAGACGATCAGCATCCAGCGCAGGTAGTGCTCGCGGTAGCACGTGCCGTAGAAGGTGACCGCGTCCTCCTCGGAGATCTCCCCGCGCATGATGCTGGAGATGCTGGCCGCGGCGAGCATGCCGCTGTAGGTGGCCAGGTGCACCCCGGAGGAGAGGAGCGGGTCCAGGAAGGCCGCGGAGTCGCCCGAGAGGAAATACCCCGGTCCGGCCAGCACCGTGGAGAGGTACGAGTAGTCCCCCTCCACCCGGATGTCGGAGACCAGCTCCGCCGAGGCGATGGCGTCGCTGGCCAGGCGCGAGCGGCCGATCCCCTGCAGGAAGATGTCCCGCACGGAGGTGGTCTTCTTCTGCTCCTGGAAGAACTTCTCGTGCACCACCAGCCCCACGCTGGTGGTGCCGTCGTGGAGCGGGATGGTCCAGGTCCACCCCTCGGGGATGGAGCCGACCAGGATGGGGCCGGTGAGCCCCACCTCGGGGTGCCGGACGCCGCGATAGTAGCCCCAGACGGCGATGTTCTGGAAGGCCTCGTTGTGCCGGCGCGAGTTCAGGTAGCGGTTCGCCATGATCCCGGAGCGTCCGGAGGCGTCGACCAGGTAGTCGAACTCGATCTCGCCCGTCGCGTCGCCGCCCACCACCTGCCAGCTCGCCCGCACCGGGCGGTCACCGTCGAAGGCCAGGCTGCGCACCAGGACGCCCTCGTGCACCTGCACGCCCTGGCTCCTGGCGTGCTCCAGCAGGAGCTGGTCGAACTCGGAGCGCTTGACCTGGAAGGAGGAGCGGTGAGTCCCGGGCAGCTTGCTCCAGTCGAAGAGCCAGCGCTCGTGGCCCCACTCGAAAAACGCTCCGGTCTTCTTCTGGAAGCCATGCGCCTCCAGCTTCTCGCGCAGCCCCAGCACGTCGAAGATGTGGTTCAGCGCGACCAGGAGCGACTCGCCGATGTGGTAGCGCGGGAACACCTCCCGCTCCAGCAGCGTGACCTCGAAGCCCTCCCGGGCCAGGAGCGTGGCGGCCGTGGACCCGGCGGGGCCGCCTCCGATCACCAGTACCTGCGTCGACGGTTTCATAACTTCCACGGTTGAACGTTCCAGGATGTGGCTGCGCCCGGGGAGCGCCGCCCGATCAGATCGGATCCGGCCCCAGCGCCCGCTCCACCTCCCGGGCCAGCACCTCCACCCGGGGCTCCCGGACCATGGTGTAGTGCGAGCCGGGGACCATCCGCACCTCCAGCCCGCGGACGACGCGCTCCCAGCCCATGCTCTTTTTGCGGAAGATCCGCTCCGCCAGCCTGCGCTCGCTGGCGCGGAGCAGGGTGACCAGCCCGCCGTAGCTGCCGGGCCGGTACTCGTACGCCGCCGCCAGGTTGATGCGGAAGATCCCGTACAGGTGCTGCATGCGCGCCAGGTCCAGCCCGCCGGGGATCCGTCCCGACGCACGGGCGTCCTCCAGCAGCCGGCGCAGGTACGCCAGCTCCCCGGCAGCGCGGGTCTCGGTGTCGGGAGCCGGCATCCGCTCCCCCGCCAGCCCCAGGTCCTGCGCGAAGCTCTGCACCAGCAGGATCTCGTCGCGCGGCAGGGTCCGCTTCGGGTCGTGGAGCCACGGCACCTGCGAGTCGATGAGCACCAGCTTCTCCGTCTCCTCGCCCGCGGCCTCGAGCTGCCGCGCCATCTCGTACGCGACGACGCCGCCCATGGACCACCCGCCCAGTCGGTACGGCCCGGCCGGCTGCACCCGGCGGATCGCCGCCAGGTAGTCGCGGGCCATCTCCTCCACCGTCCAGCTGGGCTTCTCGCCCGGCTCTATGCCCCGCGAGCGGAGGGCGTACACCGGCTGCTCCGGATGCAACCTGCGGGTGAGCGCGGCGTACGCCATGACCTCCCCGCCCACCGGGTGCACCAAGAAGAGGGGGGTGCGGCTTCCCCCCGGGCGGAGCGGCACGAGCAGCGGAGTCTCGCCCCCGCCGCCGCGGCGCACCTCCTCGGCCAGCCGCTCCACCGTGGGTGCCCTGAAGAGCGCCGCCACCGGGAGGCGCACACCGGTGGCCTTTTCCAGCCTGGACATGAATTGCACGGCCAGCAGCGAGTGCCCGCCCAGCTCGAAGAAGCTGTCCCGCAGCCCCACCTGCGGGATACCCAGCACCTCCTGGAAGATGCCGCCGAGCGTGGTCTCCAGGGCGTCGCGCGGGTCCGGGGATCCCCGCTCCCGCCCGGCGCTACTCCTCCCGGGCGAGGGGAGCGCCCGGCGGTCCGTCTTGCCGCTGGGGGTGAGCGGGAGCGCCTCCAGCTCGACGAAGGCGCCCGGGACCATGTACTCCGGCAGTCGTTCCCGCAGGTACGCCCGCAGGTCGGCTGCGGCGGCGCCCGCGTGCGGCACCAGGTACGCCACTAGCCGCCGGTCGCCCGGCACGTCCTCCCGCACGACCACCACGGCCTCGCGCACGCCGGGGTGCCGCAGCAGCACGGCCTCGATCTCCCCCGGCTCTATGCGGACGCCGCGCAACTTCACCTGCGCGTCCACGCGCCCCAGGAACTCGAGCAGCCCGGCGCCGAGCCACCGCACCCGATCCCCGGTGCGGTACAGCCGCCCACCCGCCCCGCCACCGAACCCGTCCGGCACGAAGCGGTTTGCCGTCTGTTCCGCAAGCCCCAGGTAGCCCCGTGCCAGCGCCGCCCCCCCCACGTACAGCTCTCCCGGCACGCCGGCTGGCACCGGCTCACCGCGGGCGTCCAGCACGTACGTCCTCCGCCCCGCCACGGCGCGCCCAATTGGCACGCTCGCCCTCCACGCCCCGTCGCCTCCGCCCGTGGCCTCGTAGACCGTCGCGGTGACCACCGCCTCAGTCGGGCCGTAGGCGTTCAGCAGCCGCGTCCCCCCCACGCCCCCTTCCTCCCATGCCTGCACCGTCGGCGGGGCGAGCGCCTCCCCTCCCACGATCACCAGGCGGAGGGCCCGCTTCAGCGCGGCGACCATGGCGCGCTCGCGCACCAGCTGCCCCCAGTATGCGGGCGGCACGTTCACCACCGTCACCCCCAGGCTCTCCACCCGCTCCGCAAACTCGGCAGCCGTCCACACCGCCGGATCCCGCAGCGCCACGGACGCGCCCGCCAGCAGCGGTGCCAGCGCCTGCTCCAAGAAGGGGTCGAAGCTCTGCGCCGCGAAGACCAAGACCCGGTCCGCCGGCGAGAGCCCGTACGTGTGCCCGATTTCCCGCAGGTGCGTCGCCGCGGCGCCGTGCGAGACCAGCACACCCTTCGGCCGCCCTGTCGATCCGGAGGTGTAGACCAGGTACGCGGCGCTCTCCGGGGCGACCCGCGGCAGGGGCAGGTCTTCCCCGCCGCTCATTATGTCCCCCTCCAGCTCCACGATCCGCAGCTCCGCCCTCCCCGAGGGGAGCCGCCCGCGCAGGTGCGGCTGCGCCACCACCAGGCGCACCCCGGCGTCTTCCAGCAGGGATGCGATGCGCGCCCGGGGGTGCTCCGGGTCCAGGAGGAGACAGCACCCACCCGCTCCCAACGTCCCCAGCAGGGCGGCCACCACGTCGACGGAGTGCTCCACGAGGATGCCGACGACGCACTCCGTGCCAGCCCCTTCGCGGCGCAGCACGCGTGCGAGCCGCCCAGCCCGCCGTTCCAGCGCGGCATAGGTCAGCGTCTCGCCCCGGCAAACCACCGCCTCCGCGCCGGGGGTGCGCGCCGCCTGCTGCGCGAACAGCTCGTGCACTCCCCCCTCCGGGACCTCAGCCCCGGTGGGGTTCCAATCCTCTAGCACCTGGGCGCGCTCGGCTGCCGAGAGGAGCGACACCGCGGTGAGACGCCGGCCAGGATCGCCCGCTATGCTCGCCAGCACGGCCTCCAGGTGGCCGACAATGCGCCCGATTGTGCCTGCCTCGAAAAGCTCCTCGCGGTACGCCAGCGCCCCACTCAGCTCCTCCCCGACGTCCCCCACGACCAGGTCCAGGTCGAACTTGGCGGCGGACTCCCCCGCCCCAAACGGCTCCACCTCCAGCTGTCCCAGCCGCAGCCGCTCGTCCTGCGCCCCCGTGCGGCTCAACGAGAACACCACCTGGAAGATGGGCGAGTGCGTCAGGCTGCGCTCCACGGCCAGCTCCTCCACCAGGCGCTCGAAGGGCAGCTCCTGGTGCGCGTACGCCCCCAGCGCCGTCTCCCTCACCCGGCCCAGCAGTTCCGCCCAGGTGGGGTCCCCCGCCAGCTCCCCGCGCAGGGCCAGCATGTTGACGAAGAAGCCGATCAGCCCCTCCGTCTCGCGCCAGGTGCGCCCCGCGATGGGGCTGCCCACCACCACGTCCTCCTGCCCCGAGTACTTCGCCAGTAGCGCCTGCCATGCGGCGAGGACGGTCATGAAAAGCGTCGCCCCCTCGCGCCGCGACAGCTCCCGCAGCGCCCGCGACAATTCCCCCGGCAAGCGGAACAGGTGGCGCGCCGCCCGCGGGCTCTGCCCCGGCGCGCGCGCCCGGTCGGTCGGGATCTCCAGCAGCGGGGGAGCGCCGGCCAGCTGTTCTTTCCAGAAGTCGACCTGCGCCTCCAGGGTCTCGCCGCTGAGCCAGGCGCGCTGCCACACCGCGTAGTCGGCGTACTGCACCGGCAGCTCCGGCAGGCGCGGCTCCTCCCCCCCGGCAAAGGCGGCGTAGAGGGCCGAGACCTCGCGCACCAGCACCTGCATGCTCCAGCCGTCGCTGACCACATGGTGCACGTTGAAGCAGAGCACGTGGTCGTCCCCGGCCAGGCGCAGCAGCGTGCTTCGCAGCAGCGGCCCGCGCGCCAGGTCGAACGGACGCATCGCGTCCGCGGCCGCCAGGCTCCCTGCCTGCCGCTCGCGCGCGGTGGCGGGCAGGGCGGCCAGGTCCAGCACCGGCAGCGGCACCCGCGCGGGCGGGTGGACGACCTGTACCGGCCCGCCCCCGTCCTCCTCGAGGGTGGTGCGCAGCGCCTCGTGCCGGCGCACGAGCGCGTCCAGGCTGGCCCGCAGCGCGGCCGTGTCTAGCGCGCCGCGCAGCCGCAGGGCGTACGGCATGTTGTAGGCGGGGCTGCCTGGCTGGATGCGGTCCACCAACCAGAGCCGCTGCTGCGCGAAGGACAGCGGCAGCGGCACGTCACGGGGAACCCGCTCGATGGGAGGCGCCAGCGAGGTGTCGGCGCTGCGCAGCGCGTCGATGCGGCCGGCCAGCGCGGCGAGCGTCTGCGCCTCGAAGAGCGTCCGCAGCGGAAGCTCCACCGCGAAGGCTTCCCGCACCCGCGAGACCACCTGGGTGGCGAGCAGGGAGTGCCCCCCCAGCTCGAAGAAGCCGTCGGCAGCACCCACGCGCTCCACCTGGAGCACCTCCGCCCAGACCTGCGCCAGCACCTCCTCCGTGAGCGTGCGCGGCGCCACGTACTCCTGCTCGCCCGGGAGCTCCGACGCGGGGAGCGCGCGCCGGTCCACCTTGCCGCTGGGAGTGAGGGGGAGCTTCTCCAGCACCACGTAGGCGCCCGGCACCATGTACTCGGGCAGGCTCCCCTGCAGGTGCGCGCGCAGCTCGGCCGGGGTGACCGCCGCCCCCTCCGGGGGCACCACGTACCCCACCAGGCGCTTCGCCCCGGGGGCATCCTCGCGCACGGCGACCACCGCCTCCCTCACCTGCGGGTGGCGCTCCAGCGCGGCCTCGATCTCGCCCGGCTCGATGCGGAAGCCCCGCAACTTGACCTGGTCATCGACCCGTCCCAGGAACTCCACCTCGCCGGCGGCAAGCCAGCGCACCCGGTCGCCGGTGCGGTACATGCGCTCCCCGCCCGCCGCGGCCAAGGGATCGGGGACAAACCTTTCCGCAGTGAGCCCGGCCTGCCCCAGGTAGCCGCGCGCCAGGCTTGCGCCCGCCAGGTACAGCTCCCCGGGCACCCCCACCGGGGAGGGGTGCAGCCGCTCGTCCAGCACGTAGCAGCGGGTGTTGGCGATGGGTGTTCCGATGCTCGGCAGCAGCGGCCACTCGCGAGGGTCCCCCTGCAGCGCGAGCGAGGTGACCACGTGCGTCTCGGAGGGGCCGTAGTGGTTGTAGAGCGGCGCTCCCAGCGCGGCGAGCCAGCGGCGCATGGGCTCGGTGACGCGCAGCGCTTCCCCGGCGGTCTGCACCTCACGCAGCCTGGAGGGGACCAGGCCCCGCGCGTCCGCCGTCTCCGCCAGGTGCTGCAGCGCGACGGCGGGCATGAAGAGCCGCTCCACCCCCTCGCGCTCCAGCACGTTCAGGATCGCCGCCGGGTCGTAGCGCGCCTCCTCGGCGATGAGCACCACGCGGCCGCCCATGCTCCAGGCCGAGAAGACCTCGTGGAAGGAGGCGTCGAAGCTGATGGTGGCGAACTGGAGCGTGGCCGCCGGTGCCGGCGCCCGCCAGTCCCGCTCCTGCCAGGCGAGCAGGTTGACCAGCGGCCGGTGCGGCATGGCCACGCCCTTGGGGACGCCCGTGGAGCCCGAGGTGTAGACGACGTACGCCAGGCTGTCCGGGAGCGCGCCGCCGCGGAGCGGCGCGTCGCTCTCCCCCTCGAAGCGCTCCCGGTCCGCGTCCAGCCTCACCACCTCCGCCCCGGACGCCGGCAGCTCCCCGGCCAGGGAGGCCTGGGTCAGCAGCACGGGGGCGGCGGAGCTTTCCAGCATGTAGGCCAGGCGCCCGGCGGGATACCGGGGATCCAGCGGCACGTAGGCGCCGCCGGACTTGAGAATGCCCAGGAGCGCCACCATCATCTCCGGACCGCGCTCCAGGCACAGCGCCACGCGGGAGTCCGGGCCGACGCCGCGTCCGCGGAGGAAGCGGGCGAGCCGGTTGGCGCACCGGTCCAGTTCGGCATAGGTCAGGAAGCCGCCCTCGTGCACCACCGCCGGCGCGTCCGGCGTGCGCTCCGCCTGCGCCTCGAAGAGGTCGTGCACGCACGCGGCCTCGGGGAAGGGTGCGTCCGTGGCGTTCCACTCCTCGACCACCTGCCGCCGCTCGCCCTCGCCCAGCAGGTCGATCTCCCGCACGCTCCGCCCCGGGTCGGCCACGATCCCCTCCAGCAGCACCCGCAGGTGCTCCAGCATCCGCTCCGCCGTGGCGTCCTCGTACAACTCCGCCGGGTATGCCAGCCTCCCCCCGACGGCCTCCCCCGACTCGCCCACCGTCAGGTTGAGGTCGAACTTCACCGCCTCCTCCGCACTGCCCCCCAGCGCCTCCACCGCCAGCTCCCCCATGCGGAGCCGCTCCTGGCCGAGGTTCTGGAACGAGAACATCACCTGGAACAGCGGCGTCCGCCCCGGCATGCGCTCCGGCTGCAGCTCCTCCACCAGCCGCTCGAAGGGGAGGTCCTGGTGCGCGTACGCCCCCAGCGTCCCCTCGCGCACCCGCGCCAGCAGGGTGGAGAAGTCGGGGGCGCCCTCCACCCCGGTGCGCAGCACCAGCGTGTTGGCGAAGAACCCGATCAGCCCCTCCGTCTCCAGGCGCGTGCGCCCGGCGATGGGCGTGCCCACCACCACGTCCTCCTGCCCGGCGTACCGGGCCAGCAGGAGCTGCCAGGCCGCGAGCAGCGTCATGAACAGCGTCGCTCCCTCGGCGCGGCCGAGCGCGCGGAGCGCCTGCGAGGTCCCGGGCGAGAGCATGAAGGAGCGGCTCCCGCCGTGCCCGCTCGCCTCGGCGGCGGGAGGACGGGGGAAGTCGGTGGGCAGCTCCAGCACGGGCGGGGCTCCGGCCAGGCGCTCGCGCCAGTAGGCGAGCTGCGCCTCCAGGGTCTCGCCGCGGAGCCAGGCGCGCTGCCACACGGCGAAGTCGGCGTACTGCACCGGCAGCTCCGGAAGGCGCGGCTCCTCCCCGCGGCAGAAGGCGGCGTACAGAACGGAGACCTCGCGCACCAGCACCTGCATGCTCCAGCCGTCGCTGACCACATGGTGCAGGGTGAAGCAGATCACGTGGTCCTCGCCGGCCAGGCGCAGCAGCGTGCTCCGCAGCAGCGGCCCGCGCGCCAGGTCGAACGGCCGCAGCGCCTCCGCGCCGGCCAGCCGCTCCGCCTCGCGCTCGCGCTCGCCGGCCGGCAGCCCGCCCAGCTCCAGGGTCGGCAGCGGCACGGGCGCGGGCGGGTGGATCACCTGCACGGGCCGGCCCACCTGCTCGGCGAACGTGGTGCGCAGCGGCTCGTGCCTGCGCACCAGCGCGTCCAGGCTGGCCCGCAGCGCCCGCAGGTCCAGCGCGCCGCGCAGGCGCAGGGCGTAGGGCATGTTGTAGGCGGGGCTGCCCGGCTGGATGCGGTCCACCAGCCAGAGCCGCTGCTGCGCGAAGGACAGCGGCAGCGGCCCGTCGCGCGGGACGCGCTCGATGGGCGGCGCCAGCGAGGTGCCGGCGCTGCGCAGCGCGTCGATGCGGCCGGCCAGCGCGGCCAGCGTCTGCGCCTCGAAGAGCGCCCGCAGCGGGAGCTCCACCCCGAAGGCCTCCCGCACCCGGGAGACTACCTGGGTGGCCAGCAGGGAGTGGCCCCCCAGCTCGAAGAAGCCGTCGGCAGCTCCCACGCGCTCCACCTGGAGCACCTCCGCCCAGACCCCCGCCAGCACCTCCTCCGTGAGCGTGCGCGGCGCCACGTATCGCTCCGCCGCGCCCCCGTACGCCGGCGCCGGGAGCGAGCGCGGGTCGAACTTGCCCGTGGTGGTGTTCGGCAGCGAGTCCAGCCGCACGAACGCGCTCGGCACCATGTACTCCGGCAGGCTCCGCCGCAGGTGCTCCCGCAGCGCCCCCGCGTCCACCTCCCCCGCCTCCGGGACCACGTAGGCGACCAGCCGCCGGTCGCCCGGCACGTCCTCGCGCAGCACCACCACGCACCCGGACACCGCCCTGTGCTTGCGCAGCGCCGCCTCGATCTCGCCCAGCTCCACCCGGTAGCCGCGCACCTTGACCTGGTTGTCCACCCGCCCCAGGATCAGCAGGTTGCCTCCCTCCAGCCACCGCGCCCGGTCCCCCGTGCGGTACATGCGCGCCCCCGCACCGGCGAACGGGTCCGGGACGAACTTCTCCGAGCTCAGCTCCGGCCGGCCCAGGTAGCCGCGGGCCACGCCCACGCCCCCGATGTACAGCTCCCCCGGCAGCCCCACCGGCACCGGGCCCAGCGCCGCGTCCAGCACGAAGAAGGTGAGGTTCTGGATGGGACCGCCCACCGGGACCGCCCCGGCGCGGTGCACCCCGTTAGGGAGCAGGTACGCGGAGCAGCCTACCACCGTCTCGGTGGGGCCGTACTCGTTCATCAGGCGCACCTCGGGGGCGTGCTCCTGCATGAACAGCGTGGTTTCGGCGGACAGGAGGTCCGCGCCGATCACCAGCGTCTTGGCCGCGGCCCGCGCCTCCTCCGGGGTGATCAGCGGGGCGAGCAGGGCAAGGTGGGTGGGCGTGATCTTGATCAGCCCGAAGCCCGGCTTCTCCCGCAGCACCTCCGCGAGCGTTTCCACCGGGGATTCCTCGGGGAGGAAGTGCACCGGGTGCCCCGCGAAAAGCGGGAGCAGGTTGGTGATGGTCAGGTCCACCGCCAGGGAGGAGAAGACCGGGGCGCCGGTGCCGTGGTCCGCCCCGTAGAAGCGGATCCCCCAGTCGATGTAGTTGCAGACGCCCCGGTGGTGCATGGCCACGCCCTTGGGCCGGCCCGTGCTCCCGGAGGTGTAGATCACGTAGCAAAGGTTCTCCGCCGTCACCCCGCTCTCCGGCGCCGCGGCGGGCCCGGCGGCGATCCGCTCCCACTCCGCGTCCAGGCGGACCGCCGGGACGGCGGGGAGCCGCCCGAGCAGGCGCTCCTGGGTCAGGACCAGGGCTACCTCGGAGTCCTCCAGCACGTAGGCGATGCGCTCGCCGGGGTGGGCGGGGTCCACCGGCACGTAGGCGCCGCCGGCCTTGAGCACGCCCAGGATGGCGACCATCACCTCAAGGCTCCGCTCCAGGCACAGCCCCACCCGCACCTCGGGCCCCACGCCCAGACCCGCCAGGTGCCGTGCCAGGCGGTCGGCCCGCTCGTCGAGTTCGGCGTAGGTGAGCGACTCGCCCCCGAAGAGGACCGCCACGGCCCCGGGCGTCCGCGCGGCCTGCTCTTCGAAAAGCTGGTGGATGCAGCGATCGGCGGGGAACTCGGCCGCCGTGCGGTTCCACTCCTCCACCACCCGCCGCCGCTCCGCTTCCCCCAGCAGGCCCAGCTCCGAGATCCGGGTGTCCGCGCCCAGGACCACCTGCTCCAGCAGCATCACCAGGTGGGCAGCCATCCGCTCGATCGTGGCGGCGTCGAACAGCGCCGGGCGGTACACGAGCCTCCCGCCCAGCCCCTCCCCCTGGCCGCCGAAGACCAGGTCCAGGTCGTACTTGGCGGCGCCCGCGCCCTGCCCGAACGACTCCAGGCCGAGCTCCCCCAGCTCCAGCCGCGAGCCGCCCGCGTCGAACTGGTCCAGCGTGATGATTGCCTGGAAGACCGGCTGGTGCGTCAGGCTGCGCTCCACGCGCAGCTCCTCCACCAGCCGCTCGAAGGGAAGGTCCTGGTGGTCGTACGCCCCCAGCGTCTCCTGCCGCACCCGCCCCAGCAGCCCGGCGAAGGTGGGGTCGCCCGCCAGGTCGCCGCGCAGCGCCAGCATGTTGACGAAGAAGCCGATCAGCCCCTCCGTCTCGCGGCGGTTCCGCCCCGCGATGGCGCTGCCCACCACCACGATCTCCTGCCCGGCGTAGCGGCCCAGCAGCGCCTGCCACCCGGCCAGCAGCGTCATGAACAGCGTCGCCCCTTCGCGCCGCGACAGCTCCCGCAGCCCCCGCGACAGCTCGGGCGAGAGGGTGAAGCGATGGCTCTCCGAGAGCGGGCTCTGCCGCGGCGCGCGCGGGTGGTCCGTGGGAACCTCCAGCAGGGGAGGGGCGCCGGACAGGCGCTCCCGCCAGTAGCCGATCTGCGCCTCCAGGGTGTCGCCGCTGAGCCAGCCGCGCTGCCACACGGCGTAGTCCGCGTACTGCACCGGCAGCTCCGGAAGCCGCGGCTCCTCCCCGCGGCTGGAGGCGGCGTACAGGGCGGAGACCTCGCGCACCAGCACCTGCATGCTCCACCCGTCGCTGACCACGTGGTGCATGTTGAAGCACAGCACGTGGTCTTCCGGGGCCAGGCGTAGCAGCGTGCTCCGCAGCAGCGGCCCGCGCGCCAGGTCGAACGGCCGCAGCGCGTCCGCCTGGGCCAGCCGCTCCGCCTCCCGCTCGCGCGCCCCGGCGGGCAGCCCGCCCAGCTCCAGGGACGGCAGCGGCACCGGCGCGGGCGGGTGGATCACCTGCACGGGCGCGCCGCCCCGCTCCGCGAACGTGGTGCGCAGCGTCTCGTGCCGGCGCACCAGCGCGTCCAGGCTCGCCCGCAGCGCGCGCAGGTCCAGCACGCCCCGCAGGCGCAGCGCGATGGGCATGTTGTAGGCGGGACTCCCCGGCTCGATCCGGTCCATCAGCCAGAGCCGCTGCTGCGCGAAGGACAGCGGCAGCGGCTCGTCGCGCGGGATCCGCTCGATGGGCGGCGCCAACGAGGTGCCGGCGCTGCGCAGCGCGTCGATGCGGCCGGCCAGCGCGGCCACCGTCTGCGCCTCGAAGAGGGCCTTCAGCGGCACCTCCACCCCGAAAGCCTCCCGCGCGCGCGACACTACCTGCGTCGCCAGGAGCGAGTGCCCCCCCAGCTCGAAGAAGCCGTCGGCGGATCCCACGCGCTCCACGCGCAGCACCTCCGCCCAGATCCCCGCCAGCACCTCCTCGGTCGCGGTGCGCGGCGCCACGTACTCCACCCCGGCCTCCCGCTCCGGCGCGGGGAGCGCGCGCCGGTCCACCTTGCCGTTGGCGTTCAGCGGCAGCCGCGCCAGGGTCACGAACGCCGCCGGCACCATGTGCTCCGGCAGCCGCTCGCCAAGGCGCGCCCGCAGCTCTCCGGCCGCGACCTCCGCTCCCTCCTCCGGCACCACGTAGGCGACCAGGCGCCTGCGCCCCGGCGCGTCCTCCCGCACCGCGACCACCGCCTCGCGCACGCCCTCCTGCTCCAGCAGCGCCGCCTCCACCTCCCCCGGCTCCACGCGGAAGCCGCGGATCTTGACCTGCGCGTCCAGCCGCCCCAGGAACTCCAGGTTCCCGTCCGCCAGCCAGCGCACCCGGTCTCCCGTCCGGTACAGGCGTCCCCCGCCCTCGCACCCGAACCCGTCGGGCACGAACGCCTCCGCCGTCTGCTCCGCCCTGCCGTGGTAGCCCCGGGCCACGCCCGGGCCGCCCACCAACAGCTCCCCGGGGACCCCCACGGGCTGGGGGCGTCCGCCCGCGTCGAGCACGTACACCCGCACGTTGGGCAGCGGCCGCCCGATCGTCACCCCACCGGCCGCCGCGGCCTCCGGGATGGGGTAGGTCGTCGCCAGCACCGTGGCTTCCGTGGGGCCGTAGCCGACGATCAGCCGCGCGGCCGGGAACACCTCGCGCATCTGCGCCCACAGGTCGGGCGTGACCGCTTCGCCGCCGGAGAACACCCAGCGGACCCCGGCCAGGGCGCCCGGCTCCACCCGGCGCGCCGCCGCCACGATCTCCCGCATCAGTGCCGGCCCCGCGTTCATCGCCTGCATGGAGCGCAGCACCTCCACGACCACGTCCGGGTCCTGCACGCGCGCCAGCGGCAGCAGGCGCACAGCTGCCCCCCAGGCCAGCGGGGCCAGGGCCTCGAGGACCCAGATGTCGAAGGTGAAGCTCGCCATCACCAGCGCGGTCTCGGCCGGGCGGGGCTCGAAGAGCCGCCGCAGGGTGGCCACGAAGTGGGCCAGGCTGCCGTGCTCGACGATCACGCCCTTGGGCCGGCCGGTGGAGCCCGAGGTGTAGAGGAGGTAGGCCGCGCCGCGCGGCTCCACCCCGTGGGGGGGCGCCTCGCCCGCCTCCCCCGCGATGCTCTCGCCGTCCGCATCCAGGCAGACCGTCTCGCCGTCGTAGGGCGGCAGCCCGTCGAGCAGGGGCAGCCGCGTGAGCAGGAGGGAGGTGCCCGAGTCGGCGAGCATGAAAGCCGTGCGCTCGGCGGGGTAGGCCGGGTCCAGCGGCACGTAGACGCCGCCGGCCTTGAGCACGCCCAGCACGGCGACCACCAGCTCCAGCCCCCGGTCCAGGCAGATGCCCACGCGGGTCTCCGGACCGACCCCGCGCCGCCGCAGGTGGCCGGCCAGCCGGTTGGCGGCCCGCTCCAGCTCCGCGTAGGTGAGCGCCGCCCCCTCGAAGGCCAGCGCGGTCGACTCCGGTGTGCGCCCCGCCTGCTCCGCGAACAGCTCGTGGAAGGCGGCCAGCGGGTACGCGGCGGCCGTGGCGTTCCACTCGTCCAGCAACTGCGCGCGCTCCGCTTCCCGCAGCAGCGACAGCCCGGAAAGGCGCCCCCGCGGGGCCTCCACCATGGCTTCCAGGCTCGCCTGCAGGTGCTCCGCCATGCGCGCGACCGTGCCGGCGTCGAAGAGCGCCGGCCGGTAGACCAGCGCTCCACCCAGCAGCGTCCCGCCATCGCCGAATAACAGGGCCAGGTCGTGCTTGGCGGCCTGCTCGCTCCTGCCGAACGATTCCAGGGCGAGGCCTCCCAGCTCCAGCCGTCCGTCCTCCCCGTCAGACACGTCCAGGGTGAAGGTGGTCTGAAAGACGGGCGTGTACATCAGGCTGCGCTCCACCGCCAGCTCCTCCACCAGGCGCTCGAAGGGCAGCTCCTGGTGCTCGTACGCCCCCAGCGTCGCCTCCCGCACCCGCCCCACCAGCTCGCTCCACGCCGGGTCGCCTGAGAGGTCCGCCCGCAGCGCCAGCACGTTGACGAAGAAGCCGATCAGCCCCTCCGTCTCGCGTCGGTTCCGCCCCGCGATGGGGGTGCCCACCACCACGTCCTCCTGCCCGGCGTAGCGGCCAAGCAGCGCCTGCCAGGCGGCCAGCAGCGTCATGAACAGCGTCGCCCCTTCGCGCCGCGACAGCTCCCGCAGCTCCCGTGACAGCTCAGGCGGAAGGGTGAAGCGATGGCTCTCGGCGCGCGGGCTCTGCCCCGCCCGCCTGGGGCGGTCCACCGGGATCTCCAGCAGCGGGGGGGCGCCGGCCAGGCGCTCGCGCCAGTAGGCGAGCTGCGCCTCCAGGGTCTCGCCGCTCAACCAGGCGCGCTGCCACACGGCGAAGTCGGCGTACTGCACCGGCAGCTCCGGAAGGCGCGGCTCCTCCCCGCGGCAGAAGGCGGCGTACAGAGCCGAGACTTCGCGCACCAGCACCTGCATGCTCCACCCGTCGCTGACCACGTGGTGCATGTTGAAGCACAGCACGTGGTCTTCCGGGGCCAGGCGCAGCAGCATGGTCCGCAGCAGCGGCCCGCGCGCCAGGTCGAACGGCCGCAGCGCGTCCGCACCGGCGATCCGCTCGGCTTCCCGCTCGCGTGCCCCGGCGGGCAGCCCGCCCAGCTCCAGGGTCGGCAGCGGCACGGGCGCGGGCGGGTGGGTCACCTGCACGGGTGCACCGCCCCGCTCGGCAAACGTGGTGCGCAGCGTCTCGTGCCGCCGCACCAGCGCGTCCAGGCTGGCCCGCAGCATGGCTTGGTCCAGCGCGCCGCGTAGCCGCAGCGCGACGGGCATGTTGTAGGCGGGGCTGCCTGGCTCGATCCGGTCCACGATCCACAGCCGCTGCTGCGCGAAGGACAGCGGCAGCGGCTCGTCGCGCGCCACCCGCCCGATGGGCGGCGCCGGCGCGGCGCCGTTGCCCCGCAGCGCCTCGATCCGCCCGGCCAGCCCCGCCACCGTGGGCACCTCGAAGAGCGCCTTCAGCGGCACCTCCACCCCGAAAGCCTCCCACACCCGCGAGACCACCTGCGTCGCCAGCAGCGAGTGGCCCCCCAGCTCGAAGAAGTTGTCGAGCACGCCCACCCGCTCCGTCCGCAGCACCTCCGCCCAGATCCCCGCCAGCACCCCCTCCGTCGCCGTGCGAGGCGCCGCGTACGCACCCGCCGACCCGCGCTCCGGCGCCGGCAGCGCTCGCCGGTCCACCTTGCCGTTGGCGGTAAGCGGAATGCTCTCCAGAAGCACGAAAGCGCCCGGCACCATGTGCTCCGGCAGCCGCTGCCGCAGCCCGGCCCGCAACTCCGCCGCCGTCGGCGCCGCGCCTCCCTCCGCCGCGACCACGTACGCCACCAGGCGCCGGTCGCCCGGCGCGTCCTCCCGCGCCAGCACCACCGCCTCGTGCACCCCCTCCTCCGCCAGGAGCGCCGCCTCCACCTCCCCAGGCTCGATGCGGAAGCCGCGGATCTTCACCTGCTGGTCCACGCGGCCCAGGAACTCGATCTCCCCCGCCGCCGTCCACCGCACCCGGTCTCCCGTGCGGTACAGGCGCGCCCCCGCCTCCGCCGAGAACGGGTCCGGGACGAATTTCTCGACCGTCAGCTTGGGCCTACCCAGGTAGCCGCGCGCCACGCCGGGCCCGCCCACGTACAGCTCGCCCGGCAGACCCGCTGGCAGCGCCTCGCCCCCGGCGTCCAGCACGTACAGCGTGGTGTTGCCCAGCGGACCCCCGATCGGCACGGTGGCCGCGTCCGGCTCCACCCCGCGCACCAGATGCCGGCTGGCGTAGGTCGTCGTTTCCGTCGGCCCGTAGACGTGCAGCAACCGCCCGGGCGCGCCGCTCTCCAGCACCCGGCGCACGCTGGCCGGGTCCACCGCCTCGCCGCCGAAGAGCAGATGCCGTAGCGTGCCGAAGCCGCCCGGCTCCTCGTGCGCCACGCGGTTGAACAGCGCCGTGGTCACGAACAGCGTCGTGACCTCCCGCTCGCGCAACGCGGCCACGAGCGCCGCCGGAGAGAGCGTGGTCTCGCGCTCGACGACCGCCAGCGAGCCCCCGTTCAGCAGCGCGCCCCAGATCTCGAACGTGGCCGCGTCGAAGGCCAGGTTGGAGGCGTGCGCGATGCGCTCCTCCGGGCCGAAGGGCACGTAGTCGGTGTTCCTCACCAGGCGCACCACGGAGGTGTGCGAGACGGCCACGCCCTTGGGCCTGCCCGTGGAGCCCGAGGTGTAGATGACGTAGGCCAGCTGCGACGGATCCGACACGACCCGCGGGGCACCCTCCGGCATCGCCGCCAGCGCGGCGGCGGTCTCCGCCGCGTCCAGCCACAGGGGCTCGACGGCGCCGGGGAGGTGCGCGCCCGCGGCGCTCTCGCTCAGGACGAGGCGGACGCCGGCGTCGGCGAAGACCTCGCGCAGGCGCTCGGCGGGGTCGGAGGGGGCGACCGGGACGTAGGCGGCGCCGGCCTTGAGGATGGCCAGCATGGCGAGCACGGCGGAGACGCCGCGCTCCAGGCAGACGCCCACGCGGACCTCCGGCCCGGCGCCGCGCTCGCGCAGCAGGTGTGCGAGGCGGTCGGCCCGGCGCTCCAGTTCGCCGTAGGCGAGGACCTCATCGCGGAAGAGGACCGCGGGAGCCTCCGGGGTGCGCGCCGCCTGCCCGGCGAACAGCACGTGGACGCAGGCCCGCGGCAGCTCGGCGGCGGTGGCGTTCCACGCTTCCAGCACCTGCACCCGCTCGGCGCCGCGCAGCAACGACAGCTCGGAGAGGCGCCGCTGCGAGTCGGCCGCCAGGGCTTCCAGGGTGGCCTCCAGGTGCCCCGCCATCCGCGCGATCGTCCGCGCCTCGTACAGCCCCCTCCGGTAGACCAGCGCACCGCCCAGTGCGCCGCCGGAGTCGGAGATCACCAGGCCCAGGTCGAACTTGGCGGCGGCCCCGCCGCCCCCGAACGGCTCCAGGCCCACCCCGGCCAGCTCCAGCGCCTCGTCGCGCGCGTCGGAGCGGTTCAGGGCGAAGGTGGCCTGGAAGACGGGCGTGTACACCAGGCTGCGCTCCACCGCCAGCTCCTCCACCAGGCGCTCGAAGGGCAGCTCCTGGTGCTCGTACGCCCCCAGCGTCGCCTCCCGCACCCGCCCCAACAGCTCGCTCCACGCCGGGTTGCCTGAGAGGTCCGCCCGCAGCGCCAGCACGTTGACGAAGAAGCCGATCAGCCCCTCCGTCTCGCGCCGGTTCCGCCCCGCGATGGGGGTGCCCACCACTACGTCCTCCTGCCCCGCGTACCTGGCGAGGAGTGCCTGCCACGCCGCGAGCAGCGTCATGAACAGCGTCGCCCCCTCGCGCCGGGCCAGGTCGCGCAGCCCCTGCGACAGCCCGGGGGAGAGCAGGAAGGCATGGCTCGCCGCGCGCGGGCTCTGCCCCACCGCCCGCGCGCGGTCCGTGGGGATTTCCAGCAGCGGCGGTGCGCCGGCCAGCTTCGCCTTCCAGTAGGCGAGCTGCGCCTCCAGGGTCTCGCCGCTGAGCCAGGAGCGCTGCCACGCCGCGAAGTCGGCGTACTGCACCGGCAGCTCCGGAAGCCGCGGCTCCTCCGCGTGGCTGGCGGCGGCGTACAGGGCCGAGACCTCCCGCACCAGCACCTGCATGCTCCAGCCGTCGCTGACCACGTGGTGCAGGTTGAAGCACAGCACGTGGTCATGGTCGTCCAGGCGTAGCAGCGCGCTCCGCAGCAGCGGTCCGCGCTCCAGGTCGAACGGACGCAGCGCGTCCGCCGCGGCGATCCGCTCTGCCTCCCGCTCGCGCGCCCCGTCGCGCAGCCCACCCAGCTCCAGCACCGGCAGCGGCACCGGCGCGGGCGGGTGGATCACCTGCACGGGCCGACCTTCCCGCTCGGTGAAAACCGTGCGCAGCGTCTCGTGCCGCCGCACCAGCGCGTCGAGGCTGGCCCGCAGCGCGCCCAGGTCCAACGCGCCGCGCAGCCGCAGCGCGACAGGCATGTTGTAGGCGGAGCTGCCCGGCTCCAGCCGGTCCACCAGCCAGAGCCGCTGCTGCGCGAAGGACAGCGGCAGCGGCCCGTCACGCGGGATCCGCTCCATGGGCGGCGCCAGCGCCGCGCCGGTGCCCCGCAGCGCCTCGATCCGGCCGGCCAGCCCCTCCACCGTGGGCGCCTCGAACAGCGCCTTCAGCGGCAGCTCCACCCCGAACGCCTCCCGCACCCGCGACACCACCTGCGTCGCCAGCAGCGAGTGCCCGCCCAGGTCGAAGAAGCTCTCCTCCACCCCCACCCGCTCACGCCCCAGCACCGCGGCACAGATCCCGGCCAGCACCTCCTCCGCCGCCGTGCGCGGCGCCACCCATTCCGCGCTCTCCCGCGCGGGCGCCGGCAGCGCGCGCCGGTCCAGCTTGCCGTTGGCGTTCAGCGGCAGCCGTTCCAGCACCACGAACGCGCCCGGCACCATGTGCTCCGGCAGCCGTCTCGCCAGGCGCGCCCTCAACTCGCCGGGCGAGACCTCCGCTCCCTCCGCGGCGACCACGTAGGCGACCAGGCGCCTGCGCCCGGGCACGTCCTCGCGCACGACGACCACGGCCTCGTGCACGCCCTCCTCTGCCAGCAGCGCGGCCTCCACCTCGCCGGGCTCGATGCGGAAGCCGCGGATCTTGACCTGCTGGTCCACGCGCCCGAGGAACTCCAGCTCCCCGTCCGCGCGGCGCCGCACCCGGTCGCCGGTGCGGTACAGGCGCGCCCCCGCCTCCGCCGCAAACGGGTCGGGGACGAACCGCTCGGCCGTCAGCTCCGGGCGGCCCTGGTAGCCGCGGGCCACCCCGGCCCCGCCGATCCACAGCTCGCCCGGCACACCGTCCGGCAGCAGGTTGCCGCCCGCGTCGCACACGTACAGCCCCACCCCCGGCAGCGCGCGTCCGACCACCTGCCAGCCGTAGCAGCCCTCGGTCCGCAGGGGCGAGGCCGCGCCCAGGATGCTGGTCTCCGTGGGCCCGTACAGCACCCACGGCTGCGCCGCCGGAAAGACCTTCTGCATCTGCCCGATCAGGTCGGGCGGGACGGCGTCGCCGCCCACGAACACCCGCCGCATCCGCGGCAGCGTCCCCGGCCCCGCCTGCACGCGGGCGACGACCTCGCGCATCAGCGCGGGGACGGCGTGCACCGCGTCGGCGTCCGCCAGCTCCGCCACCAGGCGCTCCACGTCCTGCACCGTCTCCCGCCGGAGCAGCCGCACCCGGCCGCCGGAGAGCAGCGGGGCGAACACCTCGAAGCCCCAGATGTCGAAGGCGTAGCTCGCCAGCACCGGCATGGTCTCGCCCCCGGCCGGCCCGAAGGCGTCGCGGGTGCCCAGAAGGGTGTTCGCCAAGCCGGCGTGCTCCACCACCACGCCCTTGGGCCGCCCCGTGGAGCCGGAGGTGTAGATGACGTAGGCGGCGTTCCGGACGCCCGCGCCGCTTTCCACCGCGCCGTCGGACTCCGACGCGGTCGCCGCGGCGTCGGCGTCGAGGTCCACGACCTCGCCCCCGAACGGCGGCAGCGCCGCCAGGGCGCCGCCCCGCGCGACGACCATGGTGGCGCCGGAGTCGGCCAGGGTGTATGCCAGCCGCTCGGCCGGGTACGCTGGGTCCAGCGGTACGTAGGCGCCGCCGGCCTTGAGCACGGCGAGCACGGCCACCGGAATCTCCGGCCCGCGCTCCAGGCAGAGCGCCACGCGGGTCTCCAGCCCCACACCCCGCCCGCGCAGCCGGCGGGCCAGGCGGTTGGAGCGCCGCTCCAACTCGGCGTAGGTCAGCGGCTCCGCGCCGTCCACCGCGACGAGCTCCGGCGTGCGCGCCGCCTGCACCGAGAACAGCTCGTGCACGCAGGCCGGCGCGTGTTCCGCTGGCTCCGCGCGCGACCCGGCCAGCAGCTGCGCCCGCTCGTCCGCGCACAGCAGCGACAGTCCGGACAGGCGGGCCGCCGGGTCGGCGGCGATCGCCTCCAGCACGGTCTCGAGGTGCCCGGCCAGGCGCGCGACGGTCGCCGGCTCGAACAGCGCCGCGCGGAAGACCAGCGCCCCCACCAGGGCGCCGCCCACGTCGGAGAACACCAGGTCCAGGTCGAACTTGGCGGCGACGTGGTCGCTCCCGCCGAACGGCTCCAGGGCCAGCCCGCCCAGTTCCAGCCGCTCGCCGCCCCGGCCGGGCTGGTTGAGGGTGAAGATGGTCTGGAAGACCGGCGTGTGCATCAGGCTGCGCTCCACTCGCAGTTCGTCCACGAGGCGCTCGAAGGGAAGCTCCTGGTGCTCGTAGGCGCCCAGCATCTCCTCGCGCACACGCCCCAGCAGCTCCGTCCAGGCGGGGTCGCCCGACAGGTCGGCGCGCAGCGCCAGCATGTTGACGAAGAAGCCGATCAGCCCCTCCGTCTCCCGCTGCGTGCGCCCAGCGACCGGGCTGCCCACCACCACGTCCTCCTGCCCCGAGTAGCGGGCGAGGAGCGCCTGCCAGCCGGCAAGGAGCGTCATGAACAGCGTCGCGCCCTCGCGCCGTGACAGCTCCCGCAACCCCCGCGACAGCCCAGCCGGGAGCGCAAAGGCGTGCCGCGCCGCCCGCGCGCTCTGCCCGGCGGCGCGCGGCCGGTCCGTGGGGATCTCCAGCAGCGGCGGGGCCCCCGCAAGCCGCCGCTTCCAGTAGCCGATCTCCTCAGCCAGCACTTCCCCCGTGAGCCACTCGCGCTGCCACACGGCATAGTCGGCGTACTGCACCGGCAGCTCCGGAAGCCGCGGCTCCTCCGCGTGGCTGGCGGCGGCGTACAGGGCCGAGACCTCCCGCACCAGCACCTGCATGCTCCAGCCGTCGCTGACCACGTGGTGCAGGTTGAAGCACAGCACGTGGTCATGGTCGTCCAGGCGTAGCAGCGCGCTCCGCAGCAGCGGTCCGCGCTCCAGGTCGAACGGACGCAGCGCGTCCGCCGCGGCGATCCGCTCTGCCTCCCGCTCGCGCGCCCCGTCGCGCAGCCCACCCAGCTCCAGCACCGGCAGCGGCACCGGCGCGGGCGGGTGGATCACCTGCACGGGCCGACCTTCCCGCTCGGTGAAAACCGTGCGCAGCGTCTCGTGCCGCCGCACCAGCGCGTCGAGGCTGGCCCGCAGCGCGCCCAGGTCCAACGCGCCGCGCAGCCGCAGCGCGACAGGCATGTTGTAGGCGGAGCTGCCCGGCTCCAGCCGGTCCACCAGCCAGAGCCGCTGCTGCGCGAAGGACAGCGGCAGCGGCCCGTCACGCGGGATCCGCTCGATGGGCGGCGCCAGCGCCGCGCCGGTGCCCCGCAGCGCCTCGACGCGCCCGGCCAGCCCCGCCACCGTGGGCGCCTCGAACAGCGCCCGCAGCGGAAGCTCCACCCCGAACGCCTGCCGCACGCGCGAGACCACCTGCGTCGCCAGCAGCGAGTGCCCGCCCAGCGCGAAGAAGTCCTCCTCCACCCCCACCCGCTCCGTTCCCAGCACCTC